>QHZO01000295.1:0-13615 GCA_003224695.1 Acidobacteriota bacterium | reverse complement strand
CCACGTCGGCAACCTCTACCTCAATCGGAAGTGCACCGGCGCCATGGTCGGCGGGCATCCCTTCGGCGGGTTCAACATGTCGGGAACGGATTCGAAGGCGGGCGGCAAGGATTATCTGTTATTATTCACGCAAGCCAAATCCATTGCAGAGAAAAGGTAACCCAGTTAAAGCTGAATTGTTGGTCCACCGATTAATACTGACGGTGGGAAGGGGGGTTGCATTTCCTGCGGTTCCGTCTATAATCATATCGCCGTCGAATAGGTACCCTCTTAATTCCCAAAACGCGAGAACGCTTGAACCCGAACCCGAACCCGAACCCGCAGCCGGGCATGGTGGAAAAGCTGGGTCCTCAGGCCCGCTTGCAGGCAGAACTTGCGAAAATCGACACCGAAGGGCGCAACACCTGGGTGGTGGTGGTTTTTGCGGCCGCCGTCTTCGTGCTCGGTGCATTGTCTTTTCTAAGCCCCACAAGTTTTTGGCACAACAATGAAATCCGCATCGAAATGCCGCCCCAGGTGCTGTTTCTTATCATGATGGTGGTGATGCTCGGGGCGCTCTACATGATGCGCAACGAAGCGGAGACCCGGCGGCTGCGCATCCAAAACTTCCAGCAAGCGCTCGAAGCTCAGTCGCAACACTCGGCGGGCATGGTGGATTCGCTCACCAATGTCTTTACGCGCGCGTTTCTGCGCGACCTGCTTCAGGGCGAAATCGCTCGCGCGGAGCGAAACAGCCGGCCCCTTGGCCTGCTGATGTGCGACCTGAACCAGTTCAAAGAGATCAACGACCGCTTTGGCCACCTGACCGGGGATTTTGTTCTGGCGCAGGTCGCGGGAATCCTCAAGAGCTGCGTGCGCGGCTCCGACTTCGTGGTGCGCTACGGCAGCGACGAGTTCCTGATCGTCCTTGCCGAAACTGACTTGAGCGGAGGGGAGATCGTCCGCCAGCGCATCCTGAAGAAAGTGGCCGACTGGGACCGCGCCAACCGCATTTGCACGCGCCGGGTGAAACCGCAGAGCAGGCTGTCGCCATGGCCGACGCACGGATGTACGAGGAGAAGAACGGCTCTCGCGCGAGAATCGCAAACGGCGCCCCCGCCCGGTCCTGAAGGCGTCACTCCACATCAGAATTCAATTCGGAGGAGGGGCGGGCGTCTTGCGAAGGACGGGAGGGGTCTCGCCCGCCGGCGCTCGCAAGGGTGCACCGTCCACGCCAAAGTCCCAGACGTCCAGATTCAATTTATCCCTTTCCATTTCCCCGAGCACATATTCGCCAAGGGAAAGCGGGGCCGCAGGCTTTAACTGATATACGCCCGGCGCGACTTGCTTGCGCTCGAGAGGAATGGTTTCGCGCAGCTCGCCGGATGGTCCCACGCCGATGCCGCCTTGCACTTTCTCCACAAGCCGAGAGTTTTTTCCGGGCTTTACGGGGACCAGGTCTATTCTGGCGCCGACGTTCTGGGCCGATTGGACATAAAAAGTTGGCTGGAGCGAATTGACGCGCAAGGTGGCGCGCGAGCCCTCGAGCACAACCAGCGATCGGCTTTTCAAGAGCGGGCCGGGCAAAGCCATCAGCAGTGCCATGCGCTTCTTATCGCGGACTACTTGAGCCGGGGATTCGACCAAGCGGATAACGCGCACGCCGTCGAAGGCGAATACGCCTTCGTCGCCGGGCAGGTGGATTCCCGGGGCCACCTCCAATCCCGTTGTCTCAACTTCCTCGAAGCGCTGGCCCTCAATTTTTTTCGCTGCTTCGAGCTCTTTCTTTTGCAGGGCCTTTTCTTCGACCGCGGCTTCACGAGTCTTGTCGAAATCCACCAACGCCAGAGGAACGACCTCCCAGCGGGATCGGTCCACGCTGTAGTAGCTCACACGGTCGCCTTCAACTTTGTACTCCTTCACGAGCTGGTAGGAGCCATCCTTGAGGTAAAGCTTAGTAAGCTCCTGGCCAGCGAGCGGCAAGACCAGAACCGCCGCCAGCAAGGCGGTGAAGAAGCAAGTGCGTTTGAGTCCGGTCGAATCCACAGCTTGTCCTTCGAGTTAGATGCGCATTTTCCGACCGCCGGCGTCTCAATTCCAGATCCGCCTGTGCCGAGCAAGATCCTGAGGCCAGGGATTCCGAGCCAATTTAATTTAACGTATGATGCCGGGGATGGTCTTTAACCAGAAGCCCACCGATGCCGATTCCGCGAAATTCGGGTCGAGCGAGCGTTTCGGCCGCGGACTAAATGCCCTCAACATCGCTGTAGCGTTCGCAACCAGTCTCGTCGCCTGGGCTCCCTTTGCGCGGGCTCAAGTGAATTACGTGGCCCGCTTCACCCTTGAAAAATCGGTTTACCGGGTGGGTGAGCCGGTTTTCTGCACGTTCGAGATTCGCAACACGGGCACGCCCCCTTTTGCGTTTTCCTATCGCTCGCCTTGGAGAGCCCTGGGATCAAGACTTCCGAAGGAACCTCAGTTCCAGGTTACGGATGCGAAGGGCCGCCGCTTACCCGACCCAGCCCCCAAACCTTGCGGGGGTGCCCGCGAGGGCGTTGTCTATGGGTTCGTTAGTCTGCCGCCCGGCGGAACTCACCGCGAGCGCTGGCTGCTCAACCAATGGGCAAAGCTCTCCGCACCGGGACATTATTCTGTGCACGCCGAGCGCCGTCTGCCTTTGGTCGGAATTAATCCTTCCACGGAGCAATTGTCGAAAGAACCTCTCGCCTTCGCGCTGGCGGTCAATGAGCTCTCATTTGAGCTCATGCCTGCCACTGAAGACGAGCTCCGGCCGCTGCTCGACCCTTACTTAAGAGCCTTGGACGACCCGAAGGCGGGAGAGCTTTCCGGATCAGTCTTGGTGGCGTCGACGCTTCCCCGGACTTACTTCCTTGACCGCCTGGTCCGCCTGGCAAACCCACAACCCAGCGAGCAGCGCTGGGACCGGCGACGCGGCCTTGAGGGCTTGGCCCGGCTCGGGACTCCGCCGGCGTGGGCCGCGATTCTCGATGTCGCGCGCGGCTCCGGAGCTAAGGAGAGGGAAAACACAGATGACCTGGCGCTACGCGGCTATGCGATTTTGTTGCTCGGGGAAAGAGGCGATCCGGCTTTCGTCGGGCCGCTCGTCGCCATGCTCCCGTCCGCCCCGCAGGAGATTCGTGGCGATATCTTGCGCACATTGGGCTTCTTCCACAGCCCGCGCGCCAACCAGGCGCTGTTCGAGAGGCTTCACTCGACCGTGACGACCGACCGCGTGAACTCGATCCTGGGGTTAAGAAACCTCGAATCCAAAAACGCCGTTCCTGCCCTCATGGCGATGGTGACAGACCCGGAGCCCGAGGTGCGCCAAGTCGCCAATTTCGCCCTGCAAAATCTTACCGGCGTCCGAATACCACTTGAAGGGGCGGCGGGCAAGGCTGAGGCCGAAACCGTCTCCGCCCATTGGCACGCTTGGTGGCGCGAGCATAATTCGAGCTTCACCCCGCCCCGCCCCGCGCCCTGTCGAGACTGGTAGCGGCAGCGACGATTGCGGCATCTAAATTAGTGGCAGGGGATCAGTTTAGCTGATGTAGAGGCGAGTTGATCTCGTCCGTCAGCCGACGGACGGCATAAAGCCGCCTCTACCTCAAACTGACCCACTACCAAATTAGGGGTTGCGCCGTTGGGCCGTGAGGTGGGACAATAAAGCAGGAAAGTCCGAGAAGGCAGGGGAAAGAAGTCTTGGCTCCTCTCGGTCGTCGTAAGGGCACGAGAGGCAGGATAAGGCAACGGACTTTTGTCTCTCAGACTCAAACCCCGAGGCAGCGGTCAAGAAACTCAGTTCGGCGGAGAAGATTCCTTGCGACCATGCGAACATCTCTTCCCGAGCCACGCTATCCCTGACGACAAATTTCACGACCACTGCGGTGTATTCGCGGTATACGGTCACCCGGAGGCTGCGAAGCTTGCCTATCTCGGCCTCTACGCCCTTCAGCACCGCGGGCAGGAAAGCGCGGGCATGGCCGCAACGGACGGCACCAAGCTCCTCAGCCACAAAGGCATGGGGCACGTTGCCGAGGTCTTTACTGAGGAAGTGCTTTCAGGTCTTGCGGGGCAGGCGGCCATCGGCCACACGCGCTATTCGACGGCCGGCGACACAGACCTGAAGAACGCCCAGCCGCTCATCGTGAGCTGCCAGAAGGGCCAGGTGGCTCTGGCGCACAACGGCAACCTGGTCAACGCCGCTTCCCTTCGGCGGGAACTCGAAAGCCGCGGCGACATTTTCCAGACCTCGAGCGACAGCGAAGTCATTCTGCACTATTTTGCCCGCTCGAAGCAGTCGGCAATTCCCGAGGCGGTGGCCGACGCGCTCGACAAGGTGGTGGGCGCCTACTCGCTGGTGATGCTCTTCAAGGATGCGGTCTACGCCATCCGCGACCCTCGGGGCTTTCGCCCGCTGAACCTCGGGAAGCTCAATGGCTCTTATGTCGTCGCGTCAGAAACCTGCGCTTTCGACTTGATCAACGCAACCTATGAGCGCGAAGTCGAGCCGGGCGAGATGGTGATCCTCGACGGGCGCGGCATCACGTCGCTGCGCTTTTCGCCTCCCCTCCCGCACGCGCAATGCATTTTCGAGCATGTCTATTTTTCGCGGCCGGACAGCGTCATCTTCGGCCGCTCCGTACAGTCGAGCCGCGAGATGCTGGGGCGCCTGCTGGCCCGCGAGCATCCGGTAGAGGCGGACATGGTCGTCCCTGTGCCCGACTCGGGTGTGTCAGCCGCCATCGGCTATTCGGACGAGTCGCGCATCCCGCTGCGCTTTGGCCTGATTCGCAACCACTACATCGGCCGGACGTTCATCGAGCCCAGCCAGGCCATTCGCGATTTCGGCGTCAAACTGAAATTGAACCCCGTCCGCAGCCTGCTCGAAGGCAAACGCGTGGTGCTGGTGGACGACTCGATCATTCGCGGGACAACCAGCCGCAAGATTGTACGCATCGTACGAGAGGCCGGCGCGAAAGAAGTTCACGTGCGAATCAGTTGCCCGCCCACGATTTCGCCCTGCTATTACGGCATTGATACGCCGACGCGGAAAGAGTTGATCGCTTCCACCCACTCGGTGGACGAGATCCGGCGGTTCATTGGCGCCGACACCCTGGGTTATTTGTCGCTTGAGGGACTGCGCAAGGCGGTTGAAGACAAACAGGGGCGGTACTGCCTGGCCTGCTATACCGCCAACTATCCAACCACGGTGCAAGAACCATTGCTCGCGGCGAGAAACCGGGATTAGAAGGAACGATGGACGACTCCGAAACCAATTCCTTGCCAAGCGAATCCGCCCCGGAGCTCCCCGAGGCCGCGAAATCTAAAGACGGCGGGCGCAAGCGCGAAGGCGCCTGGGAAACCATGCGCTCGCTGCTGGTGGTCCTGATCATTGTCATCTGCTTCCGGACGTTTGTTGCTGAAGCCACGGTGGTCCCCACCGGGTCCATGGAGCAGACGATCCTCATTGGCGACCACGTTTTTTTGGACAAGCTCCTTTATGGTCCCCGCTTGCCCTTCACGTCCTGGCGAATTCCGCCGCTCCGCTCCGCACGCCGCGGCGAGCTCGTGGCGTTCCATTTTCCTCTCAATCCATCTCAAATGTTTGTAAAGCGCATTATCGCGGTGGGAGGCGACATCGTCCGGATCAAGGACCGCAAGGTCTTCGTGAACGGCAAGGCGCTAATCGAGCCTTATGCCTTTTATCAGACCTCTATGATCCGGCCCTTTCAGGACATTTTTCCGCCGCCCCTCAATGAAATTGACACGCTGCCCGCGGCTTGGGGTCTCGACCCGAACTGGGCGCGCGCGATGCATAATTACATTCGCGCCGACGGCTTGCACGTCCCCGAGGGGGCTCTTTTCGTCATGGGGGATAACCGCGACAACTCATTCGACAGCCGGTTTTGGGGATTCGTGCCCCTGGACAATGTCGTCGGCGAGCCCATGTTTGTCTATTGGTCTTACGACGCGCCGACCGACGAGTGGACGGCCAACCGACTGACGGACCGGTTGAAGTTCGACGCCTCCATCGTCTGGAACTTTCTCCGGAAGACCCGCTGGTCACGGACCGGAAAAGTGTTTTGAGATCCTACGTTCTTGGTCTTGAACTTTCAGGGCGGATGCCCGCTTTCGCGGGCATGACGGAATCTGCAGGCGGTCATTCCCGCGGAAGCGGGAATCCCATACATTCATCGTTCACAATTCACCATTCATCATTCATAATTCCTGCCCCATGACGCGATACGCGGACGCGGGTGTGGACATTGACGCGGCCAATCGGGCCAAGAGGCAAATCAAGCGGCTGGCCCGCCGGACGTTCAACGAGCACGTCCTGAAAGATATCGGCGCGTTCGGTGGCTTCTATTCCCTCGCGGGTCTGCCGCACGACACGGTTCTGGTGGCCAGCACGGACGGCGTCGGCACCAAACTCAAAATCGCATTCGCGATGAATCACCACGCGAGCGTCGGCGCCGACCTCGTTAACCACTGTGTGAACGACATCGCCGTTCATGGGGCGACGCCGCTGTTTTTTCTCGACTACCTCGCCACCGGAAAGCTCGCCCCCGTGACCGTCGCAGAAATCGTTCGCGGGGTTGCGGGTGCCTGCCGACGCGCGGAATGCGCGCTCATCGGCGGCGAGACGGCGGAGATGCCCGGCTTCTACCCTGAAAACGAATACGACCTGGCCGGCACGATCGTCGGCTGGGTGCGGCGCCGCAATATTATTTCGGGCGATCGAATTCGGCCGGGCGACGCCGTTGTGGGACTGGCGTCGGCGGGGCTCCACACCAACGGTTACTCATTGGCGAGGAAGGTGCTGCTCGAAAATTCGCGCCTGAAGCTCGACGAACAGATTTCGCAGCTTGGCTGCACGCTGGGCAAGGAGTTGCTCCGGCCCCACCGTGGCTACTGGCCGCTCCTCAGGCCGCTCATCAAAGCACGGTCCTTGAAAGGCCTGGCGCACATCACCGGCGGCGGGCTCACCGAAAACCCGCCGCGGATTCTGCCGGCCGGATGCGCGCTGGAAATCAAGCTCGGCTCCTGGCCTGTTCCGCCAATCTTCCCCCTGATCGAGCGTCTCGGCAGCGTCCCGCAGGATGATATGCTGCGTACGTTCAACATGGGAATTGGCATGGTGCTGATCGTCGCGGAGGATCAACTCCCGGCGGTTGGCCGACACTTGCGAAAGAGCCGCGAGAAATTCTGGATCGTCGGGCGAGTCGCGCGCGGCCGGCCGGGCGTGACATATGTCTGAAAGCGTGGCTCGCACCGGAGCGTGGCGAGGCGGTTGAGCGATGAAGAATCTGGGCATTCTGCTTTCGGGGCGCGGTTCAAATTTCGAAGCCATTGCGAAGAACGTTCTGGCGGGAAAGATTCCCGCGCGGATTGCCGCGGTCATCTCGAACCGCGAGGAGGCGCGCGGTTTGGCGCTGGCGCGAGAGATGGGATTTGAGACACGTTACGTTCCTTCCCAAGGGAAAAATCGTGAAACTTATGATCAAGAAATTGTCGCGTTGCTGAAGGCGTTCCGAGTGGACTTGGTGTGCCTGGCCGGCTTCATGCGGATTTTGAGCCCCGCCTTCATCCGTGAATTTCCACGCCGAATCTTGAATATCCATCCGGCGCTGCTGCCGTCGTTTGCGGGCCTCGACGCGCAAAAGCGGGCGCTCGAGTACGGCGTGAAATTTTCGGGCTGCACCGTCCACATCGTGGATGAAGGCGTGGACACCGGCCCGATTGTTTGCCAAGCCGTCGTGCCTGTGAAGGACGACGACAGCGAGGAGACCCTCGCGGCGCGCATCCTCGCCGAAGAGCATCGCATCTATTCCGAGGCGATCTGCCTGATGCTCGAAGACCGCGTCGGGATCGTCGGGCGGCGAGCTCTCCGCAAGAAGTGAGCCTGCAGCTTCGGAAGCCGTCGTAGGTGAAGATCCCACGGCCGGACTCGATCCCAAAGCATTGGGCGGTAGCAAGTCAGGGAGCAGATTGTGATACACTGCGTTGTGTAGGGCTATGGCCACCAAGATGCGAGTCAATGTCAGCGTGGATGATGAAACCTTGGGCCGTGCCGACCGGTTGGCCCGGCGGCGAAAAGTGTCGCGCAGCGCGGTGCTTCGCGAAGGCGTCAATGCGCTATGGGAGAAGGACGCGCAGGAGGCGAAAGAGAAGGCGCTTCGCAGGCGCCAGCGCCGCGCGGCCCAGGATATGGACCGCCTGGCCCGAAAATTCGGCGATTGGCCGGCCGAAGAAATCCTCCGCGCCTCGCGTGACCGCTGGGCAACGCCGAAGAGGGGTTCATGACGGGGCCGGCGCTAGGCCCCGTTTTGATTCTCGATACTTCTGTCGTCCTGAAGTGGTTCCTTGAAAAGGACGAAGCGGACGTTGCTCAGGCCCGTCAACTTCGACAAGCTCACTTGAGCGGACGGTGTCTTCTCCGTGCTCCGGACCTCCTGCTCATTGAAATCGCCAACGCCCTGACGGTGGGACACCGATCGAGCATTGAAAATGTTGCGCGCGCGCTCGAAGACATCCGAAAACTTCGACTACATCTCGTCGAATTTCAATTTTCGACCCTCGCCAAAGCAGTGGAACTCGCTTCGACTTTTGGGGTGACAGTTTATGACTCCTATTTTCTCGCTCTGGCCATAGAATCAGCCGCTCTGTTGATCACCGCGGACATAGCCTTCATCAGAAGGGTCGGTGGGCATCGGGCAGTCACCTCGCTCGGGTCCCTCGAGCTAGGCTGAGATATGGCAAAAGGGAGTCCGATGACGCTGGACGAACAAGTCGCTTACTTGACGAAGGGCGCCGAAGAGACGATCCGCGCGGAAGAATTGCGCGCGCGCCTGGAGCGCTCGGCGAAGACCGGCAAGCCTCTGCGCGCCTATCTCGGGGTCGATCCCACCGCGCCCGACCTGCACCTCGGCCACACCGTGGTGATCCGCAAGCTCAAACATTTTCAGGACCTCGGGCACACGGCGATTTTCCTTATCGGTGATTTCTCCGCCATGATCGGCGACCCCACGGGTCAATCCGAGACGCGGCCTCCCCTCTCTCGCGAGCAAGTGGACGCGAACGCCAGGACATATCTCGACCAGGTATTCAAAATCCTCGATCCCCAAAAGACCGAAGTCCGCTACAACAGCGAGTGGCTTGGCAAAATGTCGAGTTACGAGGTGGTTCGTCTGTGCGGACACTATCGCCTGGCGCGCATGCTCGAGCGCGAAGATTTCCGATCACGCCTCGACAAAAACCTCCCCATCGCGGTCCACGAGCTGCTCTATCCGCTCCTCACGGCCTACGACGCCGTGATGCTCCAGTCCGACGTCGAGCTTGGCGCCACCGAGCAAAAATTCAACCTGCTCGTCCATCGAGAAATCCAGCGCGAATACGGGCTGCCCTCCGAAACCATCCTGACCATGCCGATTCTAGTCGGCCTCGATGGCGCGAAAAAAATGTCGAAGTCGCTCGGCAACACCGTCGGCATCGCCGAAGCACCGGCGGAAATGTTCGGCAAGCTCATGTCCATTTCAGACGATTTGATGTGGCGATACTACTTGCTGTTGACGGACTCAAGCCAGCCGGAGATTCAGAGCATGAAGGATTCGGTGAGCGGCAACCGAGCTCACCCGATGGATCTCAAGAAACACCTCGCGCGCCTGGTGGTCGCAGATTTTCACGGCGAACAAGGGGCGACTCAGGCGCAGGCGGACTGGGAAGCCCAGTTTCAGGAGGAGGCGCTGCCCTCGAACATCGAGACGAGAGCCTCGAGCTCCTTGGCTCCTATCAAACTCTTTCGCTTGCTCACGAATTTAGGGCTCACTGAAAACAACAGCCTGGCACAAAGGAAGGTCAAAGAAGGCGCGGTCAGCATGAGCGTCGGCGAGTCCGATCCTCCCAACTGGCAGCGCTTGACCGATCCCGCCTGGGAAATCGATCCGCGAAAATATCCCATCGTCATCTTCAAAGTCGGGCGCCGAATGATGAAGGTCCGATTTCAGGATTGATGGGAAGCTAAGGCAAGAAATTCTCGCCGTCTCTACTTCGAAGGGCTCGGTTGCAATTTCAAATTCATGGGGATGGTATTGCGGTTGTCGAAGGAGCTGACCTTGCGGACTTCAGAAGCGGAATCTTTGAGGCTCGCCCGAATTTCGTAGTCGTGGCCGCGATCGAGATCGGTAAACTCGAAATTTCCCTCACTGCCGGAATAAATGGCGATCGTCTTGCCTGTCTGGACGTCCTTTAACGCCACGGCGGCGCCGGAGACGGGAATGTCCGCCGAGTCGAGCACGAGGCCCTTAACATTTTTTGGAATGGGAGCTTTCTTTTTCGCCCCGGTCGCGAAGGCGGGCATCGCCGCGATAAACACGACCACGCACATGAAGAGGGCCCACGGGGAACCCGCGCATAACCTTGGTACGAGCGAATACGCATTCGCCCAGGTTCTGATCTTCAAGGCCGCATCCATTCCATCTTCAAGTCGTTTCCTCCTCATCATCCGTTTCGGTGACCGCGAGCAGCTCCGTAGGATTCGTGCTCACCACCTCGAGCTTGGCGTCGCACTCGGGACATTCGAGCCGCTGGCCTTCCTCGAGGTCTTCATCCACCACGATCTCCGTCGCGCATTCCGGGCATAACGCCATCGCTCACCCCCTTTGCCGCCTCCTGCGCAAAGTCTATTCAGTTCAAGCGGCAAAGTCCAGCCCGGCCGGGCAATTTGGGGGAGCGCAGGACTGCCGCACGTCAAATCGTCTACAATACTTCGCATGGCGGCAAAGCAAATCGCAACTCACAACACCACTGCGCCGTGGGAAGAAGTCGAGCTGATTGTGCGCGGCGAGCATTCGGACCCGTTTCATGTCCTGGGGGCGCATCCGGTGACGGTTGACGGCAAGCCGGCGGTGGCCATACGCGCGTTCTTGCCAGGCGTGGCGAAGGTGCGGGTGATTCGGGGCCGGAGCGGCGGCGTCACTTCGACTTCGCTCAGTGAAGGCCCCGCCGTCGCAACTTCAGGAGAGGCGGCGATGGGGACATCGGCGCACCCGCAGGGCAGCGCGCCCCATGTCGCTGTCGCAGGGGCGCAAGGCCTTGCGCCCCTACATGAAGTTCACCCGGAAGGGTTTTTTGAAGCGGTATTTCCCGGGGAAACCGAAGTCTTTCCGTACCGCCTGCGCGCCGAAGACGATCGGGGCCGGAGCTGGGAATTCGAGGACCCGTACCGGTTCCCGCCCGTGCTTTCGGATTTCGACCTGCACTTGCTGGGCGAGGGGACGCACTATCGCAACTGGGAAAAGCTTGGCGCGCACGTCAGGGAAATCGCGGGAGTCCAGGGAGTAGTTTTTGCGGTTTGGGCGCCGAATGCTCGGCGCGTCAGCGTGGTTGGCGATTTCAACAATTGGGACGGCCGACGCCACCCTATGCGCGCTCGCGGCGGCTCCGGCATCTGGGAACTTTTCATTCCCGGGCTCGCCGAAGGCGACATATACAAATACGAAATCAAGGCGCGCGGCTCAGGCGCGATCCTTCTCAAGGCCGACCCATATGCGTTTTATTCCGAAATTCGTCCGAAAACTGCTTCCATCGTCCAGAATATTACCCGCTACGAGTGGCACGATCAGGAATGAATGAGCGAACGCCCACGCCGCCAGTCGCTCAGCGCGCCCCTCTCGATCTACGAAGTTCATTTGGGCTCGTGGCGACACGCGGCGGAGGCGGCCCGGACCGATCCAGGCGTAGGGGCGAATCATGAATCGCCCCACCTGACCTATCGCGAGCTGGCCGAGCAATTGGGCGATTACGCTGCCCGCATGGGCTACACGCACGTCGAATTGATGCCCGTCATGGAGCACCCGCTCGATGAGTCCTGGGGCTATCAGGTGACGGGATACTTCGCGCCCACCAGCCGATTCGGCAAACCCGAAGACTTCAAGTACTTTGTGGATCGCCTGCACCAAAAAGGCCTCGGGGTGATTGTGGATTGGGTGCCCGCGCATTTCCCCACGGACGCGCACGGCCTCGCCGAATTCGACGGCACGCACCTCTACGACCACGCCGACCCGCGCCGCGGCGAGCACAAAGACTGGGGGACGCGCATCTTCAATTACGGGCGCACGGAAGTCCGCAGCTTCCTTTGGAACAGCGGCTTGTTCTGGCTCGAGGAGTATCACGTGGACGGCCTGCGGGTGGACGCGGTCGCTTCGATGCTTTACCTCGATTATTCTCGCCAGCCCGGCGAGTGGATCCCCAACCTGTACGGAGGCAACGAAGACCTGGACGCAATTTCATTTCTGAAACGCTTCAACGAGCTCGTTCACGAGCGATATCCCGGCGTCGTGACCATCGCCGAAGAGTCCACCGCCTGGACGGGGGTCTCGCGGCCAACTTACGTTGGCGGCCTCGGGTTCAGTTTCAAATGGAACATGGGCTGGATGCACGACACGCTGCTCTACTTTTCCAAGGACGCCATCCACCGAAAATATCACCACAACAATTTGACGTTTTCCCTGCTCTACGCCTTCACCGAGAATTTTGTCCTGGTCCTCTCGCACGATGAAGTGGTCCACGGGAAGCGCGCGCTCCTGGCGAAGATGCCCGGCGATACCTGGCAGCAGTTTGCAAATCTGCGCGCGCTTTACGCCTTCCAGACCACGCATCCGGGAAAGAAATTGCTGTTTATGGGCGGGGAGTTCGGCCAGTGGATCGAATGGAACCCGAAGCGGAGCCTGGACTGGAATTTGCTCGACTACGAGCCGCACCGGCAATTGCAGCGTTTGGTCGCGGATTTGAACCGCTTGGTCCGCGCGGAGCCCGCGCTCTTTGAGGTGGATTTCGATTGGACGGGCTTCGAGTGGGTTAATTTCCATGACGCGGATCATTCCATCATTGCGTACCTCCGGCGCGCGCGCGACCGCGCCGACTACCTGGTGATCGTGGCGAATTTTACGCCGGAGCCCAGGCTTGGCTATCGAGTGGGCGTCCCCGAAACCGGCTGGTACGCCGAAGTCTTGAATACCGACGGCGCCGATTACGGGGGAAGCGGAATCGTTAACGCGCCCGCGCGCCAGGTGGTCGCGGAGCCTTGGCAAAACCAGCCGTGCTCGGTGGCGCTCGACCTGCCGCCGCTTGCTCTAGTCGTCTTGAAGCCGAGGCGCGCCGAGAGTTGAAAGGCAGGCGGAAGATGCGTCGAGAGCGCGAGGAGCGGCGCCGACGGGTTCGTCCCTTACTGCTGTTATGCGCCTCCACGGCCGCGGTGGTTTCCGGAGGGGCGCACGGCTCGCTCCGCGGTGCGCCAATTCTAGCTCAGGCACGGTCCGGAGGCCCGGCGGCCCCGCAGGCGGCCGCCACTCGTTCCGCCCTCGAAGTGACGGTGCTCGACGAAAACGGCAAAGCCGTTGCCGATGCCTCGGTCAAGCTCTTGGAGTCCGTGTCGCAAAGAGAGTTTTCGACCCGCACCGATTATGCCGGCCGCTCGCAGTTTCGGAATCTGGCGCCCGGCTCATACCGGCTGCGCGTGGAGCGGGAAGGGTTTTATGAGGTGAACAAGGAAGGCGTCCAGATTCGTGGTGAGCAGACGCTGGAAGTCACGATGAATCACCAGCAAGAATATTTTGAG
>QHZO01000294.1 GCA_003224695.1 Acidobacteriota bacterium | reverse complement strand
GTGCCGCAGCAACTTCGCCGCCAGCCGATAGAGTTTCCAACGCAACGTGGCGACGGTCGCCGTGCCGTACGAGGCCGGCAGCACCTGCCGCTTCAACCGCTGCGCCAAATTGTAGGCCAGCACGCCAATGGCAAAATACATGGCGTTGGCTTCGAACTCCCCGCAGGGCATCTGCTCCATCCCCAAGCCGCTGTTCAGTTCCTTGTGCCAGTTCTCACACTGGCCGCGCTGGTTGTGTTTCCAGATCACCGCGCTTGCCGACTCCTCTCGGTTCGTGGCCACGGCGTGATAGCAGTACCGATCCGCTTCGAACAAGCTCGGCTGCGGATTCGGCCAGCGCAGCACGATCAGCCGAAAGGCGCGCTGGGTGCCGTTCATCGTGTGCACGGTCTCGGCGATCTCTCGATCCGTCGCCAGCCCCTCGGCCCTGCGGTAGGGCTGCCAAGCCGTCTCCGGCAGATGCTGAATCTCGCGCCTCACCGCCGCATCCAGGTCCGCCGTGATCGTGAACGAGCGCCCCGGTTGGCTGTAGTGGTTGATCACCACCGCCTGATAAGCCGCGCTGTCGCTGCGAAAATAAACGCGCTTCCCCGCAGGTAGTGTCGCCTCACAGCGTTCGGCGAACTCCCAAATCCCCGCTCCCGGACTTTCGTTGCCTTCCCGAAACTCGTGCCCCACGCACACGCCGTTCACATAGCCGAGCATCGGCATGTAGCCCTGCACGTGGTGGTAGGTCCACGCCGCTTCCCGCTTCTCGGCTTCGATCTCGGTGGCGTCGACGTCCAGCGTGAGTTCTTCCCTTCGACTTCGCTCAGGGTCTTCGACGGGCTCCTCCCTCAGACACGGCGCCACCAGTTCTTGGCTCAAGCGCTGGATGGCCTCAGCTCCGGCCAGCCCTTGCCGCCGTAGCCAGTCGCCCACGGTCCCGGCCTCCGGCACCGCCTCCAGACCTAGCCGCTCCAGCACCTCGCGCTCGGCCCGCAGCTCCCGCAAGTCTTCCAGCCGCCGCCCGCCCGCGTGCAGCATCCACACCAGGGGCTGCACAAACTCGTGCGCCTGGTAGCCTCGCCCCGACCTTGGACCCTTCACCGCGCGGTCCACCTTCGCCCACAGCTTCAGCGCCCGCGCCAGCTCTTCCAGCACCATCAACCCGCCCAGACTCGTCAGCCGCTCGGAACTTTTTTCTAACTTGATGGGCAGGATTAACTGCGCTACGCTCTCGCCCATCGTTCACCCTCCGGGTGTGCGTCTAGAATTTCTCGCAAAACTTCTATAACACACATCCCGCGAGGGTGAGCGTGTCCAAACTCCGCTTCTTACCAAATCAATCGCGATTCTTGGGCCCGGCTGTGTCAAAGCTCTTTAGAAATGTCCCCGAGCGGACGATTGGCTCCTGCGGCGGCGGGGTGGGGGCCAGCTCATATGGCCCCTTGAGGCTCCGGAGGACGGTCGGCTGAGCTTCGAAAATTGGGCTTGACTTCCTAGTTGGGAGTGAGAGAAAATCGCGGCAATCCCTACAAGCGTGCGTTCTCATAATAACGCGTGGGAGAAGGGGGTGTATCTTTTTGGCTGAGGTTCGACTTCAGGAAGGCGAGTCCCTGGAAAACGCGCTGCGCCGCTTCAAGCGGAAGGTTCAGCAGGAAGACATTATCAAAGAAGTGAAACGCCATTCTTATTACCTCAAACCGGGTGAAAAGAAGCGGGTGAAGCAGGCGCTGGCCCGTAAACGCAATCGCAAGAAGGCAAGGCACGAACAGGACTGAAGCCGCAAGCGAGAGCCGACTGAGGGAAAGGCGCACGGAACGGGTCTGCCGAGGCTGGCGGCGGGCGGGACGGTTCGAGCAAGGGGGCGACGCATGGAGTACCAGGACAGGATCCTGAAGTGCATCGACTGCGGCGCGGATTTCGTGTTTACCGCGGGCGAGCAGCTCTTTTACGCCGACAAAGGCTTCAAGAACGAGCCCAAGCGGTGCAAGACCTGTAAAGGCAAGCGCAACCAGTCGCTGGGCGGCCACGGTGCCCAGCGCATGGAAACCACGACGGTCTGCTCCCAGTGCGGCAAGGAGACGACCGTGCCCTATAAGCCCACTCAAGGGCGGCCGGTTTATTGCCGCGAATGTTTCCAGCACCGGCGCACCACTCCTTCGGCAGTTTAATCACGCCTCCCTGGAACGGGTCATCGCCTCCCAAGCGCGGAGGTCCGGGCCTTGCCGCGCGGCGAGCGGCGAGTGCCGAATTTTCTCTCGCCTCAGCCGGTTCCCGCCCCTATGCTTGTTTTCGCTGCCTCGAACTCCTGAATGCGCAAGCCCAACTCGGTTAGAATGGAACTCGCCGATGGAAACATTCCATTTGCTCAATTTCGGTTGCCGGGCAAGCCAGGCGGACGGGGCGGGGATCAAGGCGCGGCTGATCACCGCAGGCTTCCAAGAAACCGGCCGCGTGGAAGAGTGTCAGATTGCGATCCTGAACACTTGCACGGTCACCGCCAACTCGGATGCCGAGGTCCGGCAAGTGATTCGGCGCATTCACCGCGCGAACCCGGATTGTAAAGTCCTGGTGACGGGATGCTACGCCCAGCGCGCGCCGGAAGAAATTGCACGTCTTGAGGGTGTGGCGTGGGTCGTCGGTAATTCCCATAAGCATACGATCGGCGAGCTTCTCAGCCACGTCGGCGGCGCCGAGGCGGAAGTCGCCTCTGAGAGCCAGGGCGCGGCACTTCTGGAAATTCAAAAAGTTCCCTCGCCCGCGAAAGGCGAAGCATCCCGCGTATTGGTCGGTGAAATTGCGCCGGACTTTCATTTCGTGCCCGCTTCGGCCGACGATCGCTCCCGCCCCACGTTAAAGGTGCAGGACGGCTGCAGCGCCCAATGCGCGTTTTGCATTATTCCCGCGGTTCGCGGAGCCAGCCGCAGCCTGCCGCCTGGCCAAGTGCTTGAGGAAGTCCGCAGATTGGACGAAGCAGGATATCCGGAAGTCGTCCTGTCCGGAATCAACCTCGGCAGGTATGGCCACGACCTTACTCCGCGGTTGACCTTCCTCAATCTCATCGAGCGCATCCTCGGTGAGACTTCGCTTCGCCGCCTGCGCATCAGCTCCATCGAACCCATGGACGTTGGCGCGGCGCTCATTCGGCTGGCTGCCGGGGAACCTCGCATCGCCCGGCATTTCCACATTCCTTTGCAAAGCGGCTCGGACCGGATTCTGCGCCAGATGAACCGGCGCTACTGGACCCGCCAATACGCGGAGCGAGTCTTGGAGATTCAGGAGTGGATCCCGAATATCGCGCTCGGCGCCGATGTCATGGTGGGCTTCCCCGGCTAGACCGAAAGCGACCACGCCGAAAGCCTTCGCTTTATCGAGTCGCTGCCCTTCACTTACTTGCACATCTTCCCGTTTTCGAATCGGCCGGGAACGCGCGCTGCGGCCATGGACGGCGAGGTGCCTAAAAGTGTGGCGCAGCGTCGGAGCCGTGAGCTACGCGAGACGATGGCCAAGAAGCGCGAAGTGTTTTTGGCCGCTCAAATTGGCCTCTCGCTTTCGGTGGTGACGCTCGACCGTTGTGAAAGCGATGCTCGGCTGGCTCTCAGCTCGAATTATCTGAAGGTCGCGCTGCCATCTTCCCATCATCCTCCGCGCCGGCTATTCGACGTACGTATTGCCCGCACATTCGGCGGAATCCTTTACGGCTACCCGCAAGCCCGTTCTTGAGTGCGTCCGCAAGTCAGGTTGCAATGGCACTTCGCAGATGCTAGAGTCGGCCTATCCGGGGCTGGGCTCGGAACGCGCAG
>QHZO01000057.1 GCA_003224695.1 Acidobacteriota bacterium | reverse complement strand
CGATGAACTTGGAATAGTGCCGGTTTTGCGCCACGGTCAGCTCGTTGTAAACACTCGGTCCGAAGGTGTGGGTCTCAACGAGGTTGACGTTACCATAATGTTCGCCATCCGCAGAGCCGATGGGCACTGCGGAAGGGTACCCCCCGCCATATTTATCGGTGTAGTCTAGGCGCGAGATATTGGCGACGAAAGTGAGCCGGTCTTTATCACTGAAGGTATGGTCCACCCGTCCGACGATATGCTTCTCGGGCGACGAGTTGGGGTCAAAGATTGAATCGCAGCCAATATTGCCGATGGCCGATTGAGACTCGTTGGGGCAGAGAGTCGTCGAGGTGAGGAGCGGATACTTGGTCAGATAATAGCTGACAATCGGATTGCCAGCCGCAGCCGCGGTAATTTGGGACGCCAGGGAAGGAGTGGGAACCGGCGTCGGGTTGCCGCTGAACAAAATGATGCCGCCCTGCGGGAGCGTGACCTGATCGTAAGCCGCCATGAAGAAGGTTTTGTCCTTCTTGATCGGGCCCCCGACCTCTCCCCCGAACTGGTTCCGGACGTACTTCGGCTTGGGAGCGTTGCTACGGTTCTGGAAGAAGGTAGAAGCATTCAACGAGCGATTGCGATTGAATTCGTAGAGCGCGCCGTGGAGTTGGTTGGTGCCGGTTTTCTGCTCGACGCTCACCAGCGCCCCCGCGGCGTGGCCGTACTGCGCGCTCATCTGATTGGTGAGGACTGTGTACTCCTGCACCGATTCGAGCGGCGGCGTAATATTGACGCTGGCCTCAGAAAAATTATCGTTATTATCCGCACCGTTGAGCAAAACCGTGGTGCCCGACTCACGCACGCCTCCCGAGGTCGCGCCCATGTCCATTCCTGGCGAAACGCTAGGGATGGCAAATACCAAATCGTAAACGTTCCGCGAAAGCAAGGGCGTGTCAATGATTTGAGTGTTTTCGACCGTGTGCGTGAGGTCCGAAGTGGCCGTTTGCACCAGCGGCGCCGCGGATGTGACTTCGACAATCGTTTGAGACTCCGACACCTCGATCGTAACGTTCAGAGGAGTGACCTGGCTGGCCCGGACGATGATCCCTTTCATCTCCGTGGTGGCAAATCCGGACGCCTTGGTGGTTACCGTGTAACTGCCAGGCAGAACGGCGTCAAACCGGTAGCCGCCGTCGGTTCCCGTCGTCTTGGACGTGGCAATGCTGGTGCCTTCGTTCGCGATGGTCACCGTCGCGTTGGGGACTGCGGCGCCCGAGGTATCAAGCACCGTTCCGGTAATGGTACCTTCGCCGGTTTGCGCCAGTGCGGGCATGTTCCTCCTCAATTAAGAAATACGCTCATGCTGCGCACACCCGGGCCACGCGCACACTACATCCGCGGCCTTCAGGCCGTCGGCCGACGAACAGAACGCTTCTTGGGAACCCTCACGCCGATGACTTTATCCCGACGCAAAAGCGCACAACTACCCGGTTGGCCGCCAAACTGTCTGTTTTCATAACACTGTGGGTATTGTTTGTCAATGGGGAAAAACCCTATTTCACGAATAAATTTCCCTCTCTATGCGAAAGCGCGCTTGGAGCAGCAGGCGGATGCTGCGGCGGCCGGAACTTGCCCCGGCGGGGCCGGGGACCGCCGTCTTGATTTTCGATCTTTTCGGCGGTCATAGACCACCGCTACAGGTGCAACCCTCAACGCCCCGGGCTCAGTTGCGCGGGTTTGAGCGTCCAAGCCTGGAGGCGCGCCAGGTCCATCAGTTGAGCGGAATGAAACCCGCGCGGAAAGATCGGCCAATCCCAGAGTTACGGTGTGTCTTCGGCCACATACTTCGCCGCCACAAGTTTCGAGGGAGCGACGGTCACCTTAGCGGGCGGCTCGCTTCGTGAAATCAGCGTGGTGCAGACTTGGGCCACCGCGGCCAAGTAGCTTTCCGGCGGCACGGCGGTGCTTCCGAACCAAACCGCCACGGGCACCTGGTGCGTGCGCTCAAGCTGGTCGGCGGTGTCGAGCAAGGCTCGCTCGAATTCGCTCCAGGAAAATTCCATGGGACTCCGAAGCTCCGGCGCAGCCGAACCCGGGCCAAGAACCGTGCGGTCAAGCAAGATGGCCTCCGCCGAGCGCTTACGAACGATGCCGGCGACAAACTTGTTCAAGACCACGAGGATTTCACCGGCCGTCAGAGCGTAATCAGGCCCAGTGTAAAACGTGGCGCCGCCGGCTGAAGCCGGAGCGATTTCCTGTATGTCCGTCAGCGTGAACGGGCGCATCTTTGCCGAGTCAGGATGAAGCTTCAGGACTTCTGAAGCGGTGACGAATTGCGCGTCGGGAAACGACTTCATATAAACGACGAGGTTTTCCAGATACTTGAAGTGCTGCTCGCTTTTCTCGGCAGGAACCATCGGTGGCAGTTTCCAATCCGCGGGCGCCGGGTTCGCGCCGTTCGAGAAATTGACGGCGTCCCAAAACGCCTGGTGGATGAATTCGCAGGGATGAAAATAGAGGCTCAGGAGGCCGCCCGGCGCGGCCGAAGTCGCGCGGGAATAGATTTCCTGGAAATCCGCCTTGGCCTTGTCGAGGTTCGACCAGTCATCGCTCGGCCGAAGCTTAACACCGTCGGGCAAATTGAAGATGTTCAGCAGGCCGCCGTACCAAAACGGTTTCCCGTCGAGCCCCACGTGTTGGGCTTCGTCCAGATACACGCGCACGCCCCATTTTTCAAGCGCGCCGTGGCATTCGGGCGCCCAGGAGTTTCCCGGCTGGCCGTAGCAGGTGGGAGTCTGGCCAAAGATGCGCTTTAGGTCGTCGAAGCCGGGGGCGACCGTCGGGTGCTGGCTGTGGGTATTCGAGTGGTAGCCGATTTCGTGCTCGCGCAGCGCGCCGATGACGTCGCTTCGGCCGCGCCGCTCGAGTGTGCGGCCCTTCTCGCCGACCACCTTGAACGTGGCGCGGACACGCTGGCTGGTCAGAAACGCGGCAATGCGTTTGGCCGCGTCATCGCTTTGGGGCAGAATGTAGTCCTCGGTGTCAAACCAAAGGACAATGTAAAGCTTTGGGCGGGCGGGCTCCTGCGCAGGAAGTGGTTCGGAGCGAACGGCGGATGTGGCAGCCAGTCCGACCGCGCTTTTCAGCCAACCGCGCCTCGTCATGTCCATACTCTCCCCCGATTTTGGCAAGTCAGCGGCAAGCTTCTTCCATAATCACCGTGAGCGTCCGCTCGACGTCGCGCGCCGTCTCGTCGAGCCCGGCGGCGCGGAACATCTCCATCATCGCCGTCGGCTTGATTGTGGCCACTACCACTTCGCCGCCCTCTGCATACAGCGAGATTCTACACGGCAGCACCGTTGAAATCTCCGGATGGTTCTCCAGCACCTTTTTCGCCTGCTGCGGATTGCACACTTCGACGATTAGGCAGTCGCGGTCGTACGCAACCCCCTTTTCCTGCATCTTCGCCCTGAGGTCAATAACGCCCATTATGCCGAACTTGTGCCGCTGCGCCGCAGCTTCCAAGTCGCGAGCAACGTCTAAAATCTTTTTGCGGGTTTTTAACTGATAGAGCATTGAAGGCCTCAAACCTTGCGCCACAGGCAGGGGCATTCTAACCCCGGCGGCGAGTGAAAAGACTTAGCAATTTATGCCGCACACGAGGCGACCCGCTTCCTTAAACTCTCTCGCTAATTCAGGAAGTATTTTCGGTAGAGCGTATCGCGTTTGATGGGGCGGAAGCCGGCGTCGCGAATCATCGCGCGCAACTGGTCTTCGGTCGAAGTGTTATGGCATCCGGCGGCGCTGACCACGTTTTCTTCAATGAGGATGGAGCCGACGTCGTTCCCGCCAAAACGCAGCGCGATCTGGCAAATCTTGTGGCCGGGCGTCAGCCACGACGCCTGAACGTTCAGGATGTTGTCGAGGTAAATGCGCGAGACGGCGAGCGTCTTCAGGTAATCCACGGCCGTGGTTTCTTCCTTGACAAAGCGGCCGAGCGAAGTGTTCTCGCGCTGGAAAAACCAGGGGATGAAAGCCGTAAAACCGCCCGTCTCGTCCTGGAGGTTTCGGATGCGCTCGAAGTGCCGAATGCGGTGCTCGAGCGTCTCCCCGCAGCCGAACATCATGGTGGCGGTTGTGCGCAGGCCCAAGGCGTGCGCGGTGCGGTGGACCTGGAGCCACTCCTCGGTCGAGCACTTGAGCCGCGCGATCCGGCGCCGCACTTCATCGTCGAGGATTTCGGCGCCGGCGCCCGGAATCGAATCGAGCCCCGCGTCGCGGAGCCGCGCAATGGTGTCGCGGATGCTCAGGCCTTCGAGCTCGGCGATATTCAAAATTTCGGGCGCGGAAAAACAGTGCAGGTGCAATTGCGGATACCGCGCCTTGACCGAGCCGAGCAGGTTTTCGTAATAGTCCATTCGGAGCGACGGGTGGAGCCCGCCCTGCATCAGGATTCCCGTCCCGCCAAGCGCGAGCGTCTCGTCAATCTTTTGAAAAATGGACTCGAGCGGTTGGACGTATCCCTCGGGCGAGCCCGCAGGACGATAAAACGCGCAGAAGGAACAATATTCCGTGCAGAAATTCGTGTAATTAATGTTGCGGTCAATCTGGTAGGTGACAACGTTCCCCGGATGAAGTTTCCGGCGGACCGTATCGGCTTCCATGCCGACACCGATAAGGTCGTCGGAGCGAAGAAGGTCAAGCGCCTGGTCAGGTGAGATTCTCATCAAGCACCGTGTAAACCCGCAAAATGCAGAACCACCAAGAGCCTCTCGCAAAGGCGCCAAGGCGCGGAGAGTCGCAAAGCAAGTCGCGCTTTTTGCTTTGCGCGCTTGGCGTGCTTGGCGTCTTTGCGTGAAACCGTTCTCGCTCTTACGCGAACTTCAATTCCTTCTCGACTGGAATAATCCCCGCCTCGCGCGCCAGCCTAAAGAACATCCGCAAGCCATTGCGGTTGTCCTCGTCCAAAGAATAATCAATATTCGAGGTCAAGTAAACCTTCACCGCCTCCGGGGTTAATCCGAGCTTCGGTCCATATTCAGCGGCGATTTCATCCACGTGCGCCAAGCCATAGTCGCGCGAAGCTTCGAAATCTTTGCGAAATTTGCCGATTCTCGAGTCCTCGTGGCCCACCCAAAGCGCGAAAACGAAAGGAAGGCCGGTGAATTTCTTCCACTCTGCGGCGAGGTCGTAAACGTGCGCTGCCTGGCCGCGGTAGACGAGCGCCGGGTCCCCGATGACCAAGGCGGCGTCGGCCCGCTGGAGCATCTCGTCGGGCTGCGGCGCCGACGCAGTCGCGGTAAAGAAGCGAGAATAGAACTTGCGCATCAGGACAAGCACGAGCGCCGCCGAACTTCGCGAGGAATTGTCCAGGGCCACGCTGGACACTTTTTCGATGGGAACATTCGAGAGCAGCAAGACGCTTTTGACCTGGTTCTTCGAGGCTATCGAGATTCCGGCCAGGATTTGGGCGTGCTCGATGCGCTGGTACTCGATGGAAGGGATGATGCCGAGGTCGGCTTGCCGCTCGCGCACCGCCTCCGCGCAGGCCGCGGGCGTCGTGAACGAGAGCTCAAACTTCCCCTGCTGTTCCCCTTTGACCATTCCCCAAATCAGCGGGGCTGTGTTGAGGTATTGAACCACCGAAACTCGGGGTAGAGGCATATGCGAGAGGTCGCTGACATTCTAGCGGAGCAGGCGGGCTTGTCAATCGCACCGACTCCTTGGCAGTGTCTCGGTTTGCTGGAGCGGCGCTCTATGAGCGCCGAAATGATTAAATAGAAAGGTCGGCGGTCATAGACCGCCGCTACAGGATGATCAAATTGAGACACTACCGACTCCTTCGAAAGAACTTCTTCGCTTCCTAAGCCGGTGTGGATATAGAATCAGCGTGTGGGGGAAGTAAGGGCGAGCCGGCTGCTGTTGGAGAATTAGGGGCAATTCATGAATTGCCCCTACGGTGGCTTGCTTTGCTGCTAAGAATCAGCAGGCCGCCCCAGCGCCCGCTTGCATCATAGGAGACTCTTTGAGGCCTGAGAACCGCAGGGCACCATTCGTTCGAACGTTTCTGAAACCGTCTCGAACCGCTGCGGTTCGTTTGGTCCTACTTCTGCTCGCTGCTATCTCTGGCGGTTGTGTCGCTTCGCCAACAGCGTCTACGACTAACTCCCCGCCGCCCCCAGGGCCGTTTACGTCCGCGGAATTTGTCACGGGCAGCGCCCCGAACTTTGTGGCGGTGGGTGACTTCAACGGAGATGGGAAGCTGGACTTGGCGGTGGCGGGCGGCTCCGCCAATACCATCAGCATTCTCCTTGGGAACGGAGACGGCACCTTCGGGACTCGCGTCGATTTCGGAACGGGAAGCGCTCCCGACTCGGTGGCGGTCGGCGACTTCAACGGGGACGGCAACCTGGATTTGGCGGTGACGAATGGCTCGGGCGACACCGTGAGCATTCTCCTCGGCAATGGCAATGGGACGTTCAGAACCCACGTGGACTACCCCGTCGGCCACCATCCCGTCTCCGTGGTCGTCGGAGATTTCAATCGGGATGGCAGGCTAGACCTCGCGGTGGCCAATAACTCCGACAACACCGTGAGCATTCTTCTGGGCCTCGGCAACGGGACTTTCACCTCGTTTGGAACCTTACCTACAGGGAATGGCGCTTCTTCAATAGCGGCGGGCGATTTCAACGGCGATGGAATTTTCGATTTGGTGGTCGCCAATTCCGGCGCGAACAGCTTGAGTGTTCTGCTGGGCGTTGGCAATGGTTCGTTTCTGCCGCGTATAGATTACGTCGCGGGAACTCAGCCGAGCGCGCTGGCGGTAAGCGATTTCATTGGGAATGGAAAGGCCGACTTCGCGGTCGGAAGCGCCTTTGACAGTACCGTGAACGTGCTGCTCGGCAATGGCAATGGGACTTTTGGGGGACCCGCGCCCTACGGCACAGGACTTGGCCCGGGCTCCGTTGCCGTGGCGGACCTTAATAGCGATGGCAAGCCCGATCTCGCCACCGCCAATCTGAAGGACAATACGGCCAGCATTCTCTTGGGCAACGGGAATGGGACTTTCCAAGCCCCCATTGATACCCTCGCGGGAGTTACGCCCAACTGGGTCGCGGCAGGCGACTTCAATGGCGACGGCCGGCCCGACCTGGCGGTGACCAACCTTAACACCAACACCGTGACCATCCTGCTCAACACTGGAAATTTCGGCCCCTAGTCCGAATCATTCACGAAGGTTCGAAGCGGCGGCGGAAGGGCCCCGATTCATCGGGGCCGATTGCGCCTCCCCCAGCTTTTCTTTCGTTTCGCGCCGCTAGCGGGATGATTGCAATTTGGAGCCGATATTGATCCGCCGCTCGCGGCGCGAAACGAAAGGGAAATTCTAAGCCGCTGTGATGGTCCGTCGGCTGACGGATTGAACCCGTGCCCTTCCGTACGCCAACATTACTGCAAGATCTGGAGTCGGAATGACCCCAGATCGCCAGTTCATGATTTCCCATCTAGGTGTACTATCTGTTACAGTACGCAGATGATTCCGTTCCGAGTCCATTTTCGGCCGGGCGTTTCTCTCTACGAGCAGATCGTCTACGCTGCCAAGAAGGCTTTCATTTCGGGGCGCTTGCGCCCCGGAGACACGTTCCCCTCGGTGCGGACCTTGAGCAGAGAACTTAAGATCAATCCCAATACAGCGCACAAAGTTGTTGCGAACTTGGTTTCAGCAAATCTTCTGGAGACAAAGCCCGGCGTCGGAACCGTGGTCGCCGTATTACCGGAATCGACCGCCGCCGAACGGACGCATTGGCTTGGCGAGGAAATTGAAGAACTCGTCGTGGAAGCCAAGAGTCTGGGAATCGGGTTGGATGACATAGTTGCCGCAGTCTCGACACACTGGGCGCGGTTGAGCGGCGGACCGGCGGCCACTGGCCGGGGGGGAGGCGGACGGCGATGAACTGCGCCATTCGGACCGAGAATCTGCTCAAGAAGTTCCGCAAGGTCATAGCGGTGAACAATGTCAACCTGGAAGTCCCAGACGGCGCGATTTACGCTCTGGTTGGCCCGAATGGCGCGGGCAAGACGACCGCCATCAAGGTCTTGATGAACATCTTCCCGCCGACAAGCGGCCGCGCCGAGGTATTGGGCACAGACTCCACGCACATCGCCGGGCGGGCGTTCACATCCATTGGTTACGTGTCCGAGAACCAGGAATTGCCAGGCTGGATGCGAATTGACCAATTCCTCTCCTACCTCAGACCGTTTTATCCCATCTGGGACCGAATCCTTGAAGGTGAACTGGTCAAGCAGCTCGATTTGCCTCTGGACCGAAAGCTCGCGAATCTCTCTCGCGGCATGCGGATGAAGGCCGCCATGCTGAGCGCTCTCGCTTACCACCCCAAGCTGATCGTGCTGGATGAGCCGTTTGGCGGGCTCGACCCGCTGGTCCGCGACCAATTGATTGAAGGGAT
This sequence comes from Acidobacteriota bacterium, assembly GCA_003224695.1. Lineage (GTDB taxonomy): Bacteria > Acidobacteriota > Terriglobia > UBA7540 > UBA7540 > Gp13-AA74. The sequence continues at coordinate 27,959 of QHZO01000057.1, read as the reverse complement.
GCTGGAGCGGACCTCGGAAGCAACGATCCTTGTTTCATCGCACGATCTGGCTGAGATTGAGAACCTTGCCAGCCACATCGGTTACCTGGAAGAGGGACGCCTGCTGTTCTCCGAGGAAATGGCAGCGCTGAGTGAACGCTTTCGGGAAGTGGAGTTGACTTTTGACACCCCGCCGACCCCTCAGGAGAAGTGGCCGGAAAGCTGGATGCAGGTGGCATCGGCTGGAGTCGTATTGCGGTTTGTCGAAAGCCGTTTCGACAAAGAGCGGACGGAGACACAAATCCGAAAACTTTTTCCCCGCGTGCGGGATGTGACTCTTACGCCGATGTCGCTGCGGGGGATTTTCGTGGCGATGGCCAAATCGGGACGGAGTTCCGCCGGAGGAAGTGCGCCGTGAAGAATCAAATGGTGCACATCTTCCGGAAAGACGTTCGCCAGCACTGGCCGGAGATTGTTCTCTCCCTCGCGCTCGTCGTGGCATATGCGCGGGGGGAAGTAGAACGGTTCAGGGCCTCGGCAAACGGCTCCAACGGGCTTTTACTCTTGTTTCCTCTGTCCGCACTGGTGGTTTTCGCCTGGGGCTTTGTCATCCTAAGGGAGGTGCAAGCCGAGAGTCTGGTCGGCGACCGGCAATTCTGGGTGACGCGGCCTTACGAGTGGAAGAAGCTGCTGGCGGCCAAGCTCCTATTCGCGCTTGTGTTCTTCAATGTTCCGCTCTTGATCCTTCAGCTTTTTCTGTTGCGCGCGGCTGGCTACCCGCCAACCTTGTATGTTCGAGGGTTACTCTGGCTCCAGTTGCTTTGGGTTTTGACACTCGTCCTGCCGGTGGCAGCCCTCGCGACTGTTACGGCGAGCATCGGACAGTTCGTAGTGGCTGTTTTGGGTCTGTTCCTTTTATTGCCATACGTCCTCGGAGCCGTTCATGAGCTCGTGCCAGCCGCAGGGGTCTCTGGAATCAGCTCGGTTCCGGGCTCGCTTGAGTTTCTGGTACCTGTTGGCACAGGCGTCGCAGTGGTGCTCTTGCAGTATTCCCGCCGTAGCACCGCTCGCTCCCGCCTTCTGTTCGTCGGCGCTGCAGTCGTTGTCCCGCTGATCGTGCTCGTAACACCATACAAGATGTTCATTGAACGCGCCTACCCGCAGCCGAAGGCAGGGCAGCAATTGACGGTACAGTTGGCTTTCGATCCCGCAAAGCTCGCCTCGCATGAAGGCGGCTTCCTAGAAATGGCAGGACTTTTGGAGCGAATCCAAGCACCGGGTGAGCCGCCATGGAGCTCCGGTTGGCACGGCGGGGATAGGGTTCTGCTGGCCAATCGCGAGCGCTCCCAGATCGACATCAGCATTGACCGAGGCTTCTTCGAGCGAGTGCGGTCTGCGCCGGTCAAGCTCCACATTACTTTTGGCCTCGCGCCCGCTCACTCCAGGGAAATGACACACATAGTCACCCAGGCCGGCCCATTCGCAGTGCCGGGAGAGGGCCGGTGTTCGTTTTCACCTATGTTTCAAGGCGTGATATTGTGCACTTTTCCCTTAAAAACCCCTTACTTCCTGGTGAGCGCCAAGTCGGACGAGCTGACTTGTAACCCTCAGAAGAAGGAGCCACCGCTTCCGCCCGGAACGATCCTCTATGGGGGGAATTTCTGGAACCCTGGTTCAGGTCAAGCTGACATTGGGCTCAATCCTGTTCAGACGGCGCCGTTGGGTTTTTGGGATTGGGGTGGGGCAGGAGACCCCAATTATCGTCCACGGCTGTGCCCGGGAACGCCTCTCACCATCTTCACAAACTGGGAGGATTCGCCGCGCTATCGGAGCGAACTCCAGATTGACGGCATCCGGCTGAGCGACTATCAGTTGAAGGACTCCCCGTCGGGTGAAACCGGGTTCAGTATATTTCTGCCTTAGCGTTTTGTTCCGCGTTGCTATCGCCGGAAGCGGCGCGCGCTCATGCCTTCGGGTGGGTTTTGTCGTAGACTTCCATCAAATGCTTGATTGAGACTTGCGTGTATTTCTGCGTGGTGGCCAGGCTTTCGTGCCCAAGCATCTCCTGGATGGCGCGGAGGTCGGCGCCTTCGTCAAGCAGGTGGGAGGCAAAGGCGTGGCGGAGCGAGTGCGGGCTTGCCTTGACGTTCACGCCAAGCGCGCGGATGTATTTTTTCACCAGCCGGTCCACCGATCGAGTGGTCAGCCGCCCGCCTCGCGCGTTTAGAAACATTGCCGGCGAGCGGGTCTTGGTTTCGGCCAGAATTTTTTCACGAACCGGCAGGTAAGCGGCGAGCGCGTCCTTGGCCTTCGCGCCGAAGGGCACGATGCGCTCCTTGCGGCCTTTGCCGCGCACCAGCACCACGCCGTCATCGAAGTTGAGGCTCCGCAAGTCAAGCCCCACAAGCTCGCTGACGCGCAGGCCGGAGGCGTAAAGCATCTCGAGAATTGCCCGGTCGCGCGCGAGTCCGTCAGTTGACGGACCGTTTTTCGCCGCCTGAGCCATCTGGTCGAGGAAGCGGTTCATTTCTTCCTCGGAGAGAATGCGCGGCAGATGCTTATCGAGCTTGGGGGAGGAGACCGCGGCGGCGGGGCTGGTGCGAATCACCTGCTCTCTTGCCAGGAACTTGAAGAAGGCCCGCACGGCGGAAAGTTTGCGGGCAATCGAAGCCTTCTTCTTCTCGCGCTCGTAGAGGCGAGCCATGAATCCGCGCACCGCAAGCTGATCAACTCTCGGGATTTTCCCGCCGCCCACTCCCGCCGGGGCGCCGCCTGCTTCGGCCAGGTAATCGCGGAATTGCCGGAGGTCGCTCGCATAATTGCGGATAGTGTGCGGGGAAGCGTTGCGCTCGATGCGCAGGTAACGGATGTAACGCTCAATCCATTCGTCCATTTTCAGCCTTCAGCCATCAGCTTTCAGTCGTCAGCTCGCAGGGGAGGGTCTAAGACCCGCCACTACGGGCTCATTTGCGACGGCCGACCGCTAGGCATCTCCCCCTTATTGCTTGCCGTTGGGCGACGGATAACACCCGCCGCGTGCGCCGTTTTTCCCGTCGCCTGAAGCTCCTTCAGTTCGTGCTCGGTTTTATTCCACCGCTTCGGGTCGCGCCCGCCGGCCACCGTGGGGTGGGGCGCGGCATAAAACGCCAGGATGTCTTCGCGCAGCGCGGGGGGAACCGTCCGGAAGCCGCGGTCGCTTGATTCGTCGAGAAGCTTCGCATAGGTTTTGTCGGCGAGCGGGTATTCGCCGAGGCGCGTCGGCTGGCCCGTGTCCAAGTTATCGTTGGCGAGATTCAGCCCCCCGACTACCGCGGGGGCCTGAGCAACCTCGGATCGCGGCAATTCTCCCGTACGCTCGACAAGGCTTCGGTAATAATCCAAGGTCGCCTGGTAGCTTTGCGTGAAGAGTTGCTCGGCCTCGGGCGAGGGTACTCGGAACGAGAGCGTTTCGAGTGGTCCCACTTTCGGAACGAGCTGGAAGATGAAAACCAGCACGCGCGTAATCAGAGCCGGCCGCGCGCGCCGCAAACGCTCGCGCCAGTGAGCAAACTCGGGTTTGCGATAATCATTCCCCCATTCGCCCTCGTAATCCTGTCTGGTAAGCTTGAAGACGAATTCGTCGCGCGTGGCCTGCGGGTCCACTTTCAGAATTTCGCTCTGCCGTTTCTTCCAGGCGGCTTGAGTCAGGCGGGGAATGATTTCGCTCGCCGCCCGGCGGTAGGTCTCGAACGCCAAGTCCTCGTCGTCGAAGAGGTCGCTCATCTCGAGGCCATAGGTTTCTTTGAACGCGCGCTCGACCAAGCCGCGCGACACCTGGAATCCGATAAAGTCGTTGTAGGTCCGCGGCAGGTAACCCGAGCCCGCCACGCGCACCACGTCAAAGGAGAACTCCACCATCACGTGCGCCTTCGGGTCGTCGGCGAAGGTGACCTGGTCGCCGTACTTTTTGGCGAGCCGGGGATAGACGAGCGGCACCGCGCGATTGACCGCCAAGGGGTGGCCCTCATAGTCGGCCGCGTAGTGGGACAGCGCTCCGAGCGCGAAAGCGTATTCATTCACGTCGCGCGCATCGGCGAGCATGGCCGCGACAAAGTCACCGGTCCGCACGTAATGCGTGAGGCCGCTAAAGAAGCGGTTGCCGAATGGATAGTAGCCGAGATCCTGAATGATGCACCCGCCGTAGGCGTAAGCGTGCGCTCCCCGCAACTGGGCGTCGGTTGCCAAAGGGAACCGCCGCAAAAGCAGCCTGCGGATTTCCGTGGGCCAAAGAGAATCCACGATGGCTTCGTGCGAGAGCACGGAATAAGCCGCGGCAGTCGAAGCCGCCCACGCGAAAGCAACCAATCCTAAGAGTCCGCAGACGCTTGCTCTAAGGCCCTTCCTCTTCATGGAGTCGCCTGCGCTTCCGAAGCTCGAGGCGCGAGGACGGCAGAGGGCCCTCGCCCCGCGGCCTGGTCATCAAGCCAGCAGCGAATGTCGTCGAGAGCGCGCCGGCACTGTGCCTCTCGCCGCGTCCGCCGGTCGCGGGCCATCGCGCGCGACAAACCTTCGACGGGCGGTAAGAGGTCAAACGCAATGTTCGCGGGCTGGTAATTCGCGGCGTCGGCGTGCGTGATGTAATGGATGAGCGAGCCGAGCGCGGTGGTCCGTGGCGGCGAGCCAAACGCTTCCCCGAGCGCACGCGCCGCCATGGCCCTCCCCGCCAGCAGCCCTGTGGCGATACATTCGACGTAGCCTTCGACACCCGAGAGCTGCCCGGCAATGAAGACCTCCGGCACTTCACGCAGGCTCAGGTCGGGATTGAGAAGCTTGGGCGCGTTCACATAGGTGTTGCGATGGATCTGGCCGTAGCGCAAAAATTCCGCGTTTTCCAGGCCCGGAATCATCCGCAGGATTCGCTTCTGCTCGGGGAATTTCAAATGATTCTGGAAACCCACCAAGTTGTAACTTGAAAAGCGCAGATTCTCCGTGCGGAGCTGCACCACCGCGTAAGCTTCGCGGCCGGTGCGCGGGTCGCGCAAGCCCACCGGTTTCATCGGGCCGAAGCGCAGCGTGTCCACGCCACGCCGCGCGAGTTCTTCAATCGGCAGGCAGGCCTCGAAGTATTTCCGGTCTTCAAACTCGTGCGCGGCTACCTCCTCGGCGCCGATCAACGCTTCGTAGAAGGCGACGTACTCAACCTTCGTCATCGGCGCGTTCAGATAATCCTCTCCGCCTTTGCCGTAGCGCGAGGCGCGAAACAGCCGCTCGATGTTCAAAGTCTCAGCGTCCACGATGGGGCTGATGGCGTCGTAAAAAGACAGGTGCTCGCTGCCGGTGAGCGCTTGAAGCTCCATGACAAGCGCGTCGGAGGTCAGCGGCCCGGTGGCGATGAGCATTGTGCCCGACTCCCGATTCCCGACTGCCGACTCTCGAACTTGTACCCCAGTTAGCCCGCAGAATTCTTCCCGCCGAATTTCAATGCGCGGATGTCCGGAAATTGTTTCGGTCACTGCCTGAGCGAAGCGGTCACGGTCAACCGTCAGCGCCGTGCCCCCGGGAACCGCGTTTTCATCGGCGAGTTGAATCAGCAGCGAGCCCGCCCGGCGTAATTCCTCTTTGAGCAGGCCCGAGGCCGAATCCGGCGCGTTTGATTTGAGCGAGTTCGAGCAGACCAGTTCCGCGAGCCGGTCGGTTTTGTGCGCGGGCGTCGGGCGCGCGGGCCGCATTTCGTAAAGCCTCACGGGCACGCCGCGCTGCGCCAATTGCCACGCCGCCTCCGAGCCCGCCAGCCCCCCGCCAACAACGGTAACCTGCTGCATCGCCCGCGCCATCGCGCCCAATTATACCAGTCAATGTTTGGGAGCATGGAAGACCTCGGTTCAGTATTCGCCGCAAAGAAGTCCAGGACCCTGGTCTGAGCACTGTTGTGTTAAGATACTTCAACCGCCATGAATCCCCCTGCGTTCTGGCTTGACTTGTTCACGGGCGTCACGTGGAACGAATTTATCCAAGCTGGGGGGACCGTATCCGGGTTCCGCGAAAGTCGGTGGGCGACGGTTCAGAAGATCAAGCCTGGCGATTACCTGCTCTGCTACTTGACGGGTATTTCCCGTTTTATCGGTGCCCTGGAAGTGGTCTCTCCTCCCTTTAAGGATTCAACCCCCATATGGAAGGACGAGGACTTCCCCTGCCGACTTAAGGTTAGAAGCGTGGTTGCTCTGTCTCCCGACACCGCGGTTCCCGTGCACGAGCTTCGCGACCGCCTCAGCATCTTTCGTGACCTAACGAGCGCGTTGGCGTGGACAGGCCACGTTCGCGGTTCACCGGCTAAATGGAAGTTGTCGGACGGTCGAGTCGTCTTAGACGCACTCATCGAGGCAAAAGGAAACCCTATCTCACGGCCCGTAGACCCTGCCAAGCTGGCGCGAAGGCCGAAGGCGCTGAAAGCAAAAATTGGGTCGGTCACGGTCCCTGAAGGCGACGCGGTTTCAAGCGCTGTTTCCGAGCCGACGAAGCAACCGACCGATCACGCCGAGATTCAGTGGCTGCTGCTCAAGCTAGGGTCGGACATGGGGTTTGACGTCTGGGTGGCAAGAAACGACAGAACGCGGGAGGTGCGGGGTAAGAAATTTGAAGAGCTCCCTCGGCTGAAGCGGGAGCTTCCACTTCAATTCGACGAGGCAACAAACAGAACAATTGAGCTGATCGATGTACTGTGGCTGAGGACCAACGCCATCGTCGCGGCGTTTGAGATTGAAAGCACGACTTCGATCTATTCTGGCCTCCTCCGCATGTCAGACCTTCTCGCAATGCAACCCAACCTGAACATCCCGCTTTACCTGGTCGCACCGGATGACCGGCGCCAAAAGGTCATCGATGAGGTCAACCGGCCTACGTTCACTCGGCTCTCGCCACCTCTCTCCGATGTCTGCCGCTTTATCTCTTTTTCCAGCCTGCGTGAGCGCTTGAAGCAAGCTGAGCCCTTCATCCGACACCTAAAACCGGAATTCCTCGAAGAGCTTTCGGAGTCCTGCGAGGTCGAGGAAGTTTAAGGCGCACAGCCGCTCTGCGCGCATTGGACCCCGCATACCTTCAGCCAGCCGCTGATAAGGCGCAAGATTTCGCGGGTTCAATTCAGCGCGGGGCTGAGGTATACTGCGAAAAGAAACGAGGACCGGATGGAAGGCGAGTGGAAAAAATACATTTCGAGCGACCCGGCGATACTGCGCGGCAAGCCGCGCTTGAGCGGCACTCGCATCCCCGTGAGCCTGGTGCTCGGATATTTGGCGGCGGGCAAGACGCCTGAAGCAATCATTCAAGAGTTCCCTGACCTCACGCGAGCGCAGATTGCCGCATGTCTGGATTACCCGCGATCTCGCTGAGTTCGAGGTCACGGCCTAATAGAGCTTAGGCCAATGGCTACGGCCTTACCCCGGGAATTTTCAGCCGGATACGGTAGAGGCTGGTGCTGGCCGTGATGTAGAGCGTGCGCCCGTCGCCACCCCAATTCAGGTTTGCGGTTTTTTCCGGCATCTTGACGGTCCCCAGGTGCTTGCCTTCGGGCGAAATAATGTAAACGCCGCCGGGCGCGGCACTATAGATATTGCCTTTCTGATCGAGCTTCATGCCGTCGGGCAGGCCGTCAGCCGTGTCCGAAGTGGCGTCGCAAAAAACTTTCCCGTTCGCGACGCTGCCGTCTTTTTGGACGTCGTAGCGCATCCAGACTTTGTGATCGGGATCCGAGACGGCGATGTAGAGATATTTTTCGTCGGGCGAAAAGGCGATCCCGTTCGGCCGCGTCAGGTCGCGGATGAGGAGCTCGAGATGCGCGTCGTCAGGCGGCGCGCCCGCAGCGTGCGACAGAGCTTTCGGGATGCGATAGACGCCGTTGAATGGGAGTTTTTTGAGCGGGTCGTTATCGCTCTGCGTGGGCAGGCCGTAGGGCGGGTCGGTGAAATAGAGCGAGCCGTCGGAACGATAAACCAAATCGTTCGGGCTGCTCAGCCGTTTCCCCTCGTATTTCTCGGCGAGCATGGTAATCTTCGCGCCCTTGGCGAGCGATTCGAGACGATATACATCGCGCTGCGCGTGGCCGGCGATGGTCAAGCGGCCTTGGCGGTCGAGCGTCATGCCGTTCGAGCCTGATTCCGGCCCGCCGTAGGCGTCCATTTCATGATGCGGTTTCCCGGAATGTCGGCGAAGAGCACGAACCCAGAGTGAATCCACACCGGCCCTTCGGTCCACTTGCAGCAGGTGCCCAGTTCTTCGAGTTTCGCCCCGGCCGGAACGAACGCGTCGAGGCCCGGATCGAGCCGCTCGATCGAGCCGAGGTTGTCCGGCGCGCTCGCCGTGAGGACAAAAGAAATTCCAAAAAGCGCGATGGCGGTGATGAATAGTTTTTTCATGCGCGGGATTCTATAACTCGCCCATCTTTCATGCAAATCGAAGAGCCGGTAGTGGGTCAGTTCGGCTGTAGCGGCGATCCGTCAGCCGACGGACTCGCCGAGTTGACGGTGGGAATGGCGGCGTAAATCCGCCTCTACTATCAAAGAGCCGGCCCCGCCCCCCGTGCTATACTTCGCCCATACGCATCTCGACGAAGTTCACTTACGAGGATTTGGAGGCCATCCCGCCCGACCGCAACCGCTATGAGATCATAGATGGAGAACTCATTGTGACTGCAGCGCCGATTCCACTGCACCAGAAGATCCTCTTAAAACTCTCTGCCCGGCTGTTGGACCACGCCGAGAAACATCAATTAGGGGAAGTGTATGTCGCCCCCCTGGACATCGTGTTCAGCCGCTCGACGGTGCTGGAGCCGGATTTGCTCTTCATCTCGCGCGACCGCCTTCACATCATCGGCGAGAAATACCTCACCGGCCCTCCGGACCTAGTGGTGGAAGTGCTTTCCGAATCCACGGCGCGCCTGGACCGCGAGACCAAGGCCAAACAGTATGCGCGTTACGGCGTCCCGGAATTCTGGCTGATTGACCCCGAAGGAAGAACGGTCGAAATGTTCCGCTTGCGCGAAGGGGTATACGAGCTCGCCGCCGCTTTGGCCTACCACGACAAGCTCGAATCACCTTTGTTCCCCGGCCTCACCCTGCCCGTGTCAAGCCTTTGGGAAAGCTGAAAAAAAGTCGACAGTCAATAGTCAAGAGTTGAAAGTCCAATGCGTCTGTTCCTTCCAGCGGAATGGACAGATCTCAGGCAGGCGGGGCGAGCAACTCGGCCAGAGCGTTGACGCTGCGCGGCTCGAACCGCCCCTTCTCCACCCCTTTGCGCAATTCGCTCATGGCGACTCTGGTATCCCAGGGCTCGTGATAGGGACGCCAGGAAGTCATGGCGGCATACGATTCGGCGACGGCGGTGATGCGCGCTCCCACTGGAATCGCCTCGCCCACCAATCCTTCCGGGATGCCCCCGCCCCCCCACCATTCGTGATGGTGGTTGACGATCTCAAGCAGGTGCGGATCCACATACCCCATGCGCTTAAGCGCGGCGACGCTTTCGGGGACGTAGCGATCCGTCAGTTTGGTCTCTTGTTCGGTAAGGCTCCCGCCGCGGTTCAGGATGTGGTGGGGCACGGCTTCTTTGCCGACGTCCTGGAGGTAAGCAGCAAACAGGATGGTCTTCTTCAGGTCCTCGTTCAATCCCAGATGATCGGCAATGGCGTAAGAAAGCAGAGCCGTCATGCGCGAGTGGCCCACCGAGCCGTCCAGCGATTCCACACCGAGCACAACATCCTCGGGGATTTCGATCAACTGCCCCACCGAGCGGTAGCCTTCGGAAAGGTGGGGAGGGACGACGGTGACGTCACTCCATCGGTCCTTCAGTTGGCCCACTTCGTAGACCGTGACCTTGTGCAGCATGCCTTTGACCTGGACCTTCTCCATCTCGTCTTTGCGCATGTTGGCGTCGGCAAACGCCACTTTGATCTCGGTCGAGTCCGGGTCGAGCTCGAGAGCCCGCTGGAAATAGCGGATGGCGGGGATGGCGTCGTTCAACTGGTAATAGTTTTTCCCCAAATCGTACAAGAGTTGCGGCGATTCTCCCTGGTTCGCCAATTTCGCCTCCAGGGCGTCTACGCGGTCGAGCACTTCCTGGTCGGCTTGGCGAGAATAGCCGGAGTTGCGCACCTTCGTGACCAAGAAAAACGGTTTGACGGCCTGATAGGTCTCCTCATCAATGCAAACTTTGCCTGGCGGACACACCTCCTCCAACCGCTTGGCCAGGTTGACGCGGTCCCCGAGCGCGGTGTACGCCTGCCGTTTCGAGCCCATCATGCCGATGATGGCCTGGCCGGTGGCGATCCCGACGCGCATCTTCCAGGGCGCATTGAGCCGCTTCATTTTTTCCTGCATCTTCCAGCCGGCCAAAACCGCCATCAGGGCGTGACGGTCGTAATCCACCGGCGCGCCAAACTCCACCATCATTCCATCGCCCATGTACTTGTCAATATGGCCTCGGAACAGCTCGATGACCGGCTCCATCTGCGCCAGGAAAGAATTCAGCTCTTCCAGCACGATGTCCGCGCGGTGCTGGTCCGAATAGCGCGTGAATTCGGTCAAATCCGTGAACATGACGCTGATTTCGCGCTTCTCGAAGCGCAGTTTCCCTTCCGTGGCGAGCTTCGCCACCACGGGATCCATCGTCGAATAGAGGGTCTTCTCAACTTTTTCCTTCATTTCTTCCGTTACGCGGCTGCGCTTGAGCTCTTCCAGGAGCTGCCGGGTTTCCTCGAATCCTTTCGCGACGCGTTCCTGAAGCGCTCCCACGCCCGCGCTGGCCAGAATCAGGAAGCCTCCCCAGATTGCAATCAGCATGAACGTGTCAATGACCCGCGTGCCCATTTGGTTGAACCACTCGGGATGGAAGTAAGCAAAGAAGACAACGAGCAGAATGCACAGGGTGGCTCCCAAGACCGCTTGACGCTTCCCCATGAAATACGCGGCGGCTAGGACGGGCAAATAAAAGAAATTCAAGAACGCGATTTTATAGAAAGGGATGTAAAAGAAAACGACCGTGACGGTAATCAGGATGACCAAAATGAAAAACAGCTCGACGTGGCGCACCACGAGGTTGCGCACTTTGACCGGCCAGGCGCCGGAGAGAACCAACGGAATTTCCCCTTCCATCGGGCTCTTGAGGGCCGCGCGGTTCTTGTCCATGTTGCCTCCGGACGTAATTGAGTTCTTAACGACCGTTTCGACGGTACTATACGCCTCGCCACGCAAACGGGCAACCGGAGATGCGGGCAAACGGGACCTGCGAATTGTGGTGACAGTCCTCGCCGTGGTTGCAGTATCGCGGCGGGCGGGATGGCCGGGGTAGATGCGTGGTCCGTAGGGGCGGGCCTTGTGCCCGCCCTGGCGTCTGCGGGGCGACCACAAGGGTCGCCCCTACAGGTGTGAACTACATTTTCTGGCGCGAATATGCCGTGGTGGTCGGTGCGCCCATGGTGCCGCCCATCCGGCCGAGTTGCAAGTCATAATGGACGGGATAGCCGCCCATGTCGTTGACACTATTCGCTTGGATTGCCCCTACAAAGTATCCCAGGTGACCGCCTCCACCCAAGTCAACCTCCGCATTGGGCGCGTTGAGCACCGCAGATATCGCGCCGTTGCCGCCGATGCTCGCCGTGCTGGTGCCCGCATAATTTATTACCAAGTACTCAGGAGGGATATCGCCGGAGATTCCGTTGGAGGTTCCGTTGCCCGTGATGCTCAACCCGGATTGAATATTCAGCACCACATAACCGGAAACGTAGATGTCTCCCGTTTGTTCCGACAGACTGTCAATATCGTAGTAGATCGGATTCGCCGGATCTTGACTGCCCACAAATTCGACCACCGGACTGCTTCCATTTATCGAGAGGCTGCCAATTTCAAAGGGGTTCGCCGCAGACCCGTTGCAGGTTGAGCCCGTGCCCAAGGGGAAAACCTGAGGGCTGTTGTTCTGGTTCACCGCGAAGCTCGGCGCAGTACCTGGAAAACCCGTCGGAAACGTCGGCGCTGGCGGGGGGGCCTTATAGGGTCCGTTTATCACCTCGCCCAGCACCGAGCTGGTGCTTCCGGAGTATCCAGTGGGGCAAGTTGTGGGCGCGCCGGTGCCAATGACCACGTTCCCCGACACCGTGACGTTCGAACCGAGCGTCACGCCGCCATTGGCGCCGACGTTTGCTCCGGTGTCAATGATGTTCCTGGCGCTGTTTCCATTGCATCCGGCTGCGGCCGTGTTGTTGTTGCCGCCGCCGTAAGCGCCGAGAGCGGAATTGAAGGAATCGGTGCAAACTCCGGCGCTCCCGCTCATGGTGACGCTGCAAAAGCCATAGAGGGCGCTACTCAGGTTTGGGACGTAAATAGGCTGGACGATGGCTGCCTCTTCCGCGCTGGCCAAGGTGATGCCTTGTCCCCCCGTATATTTTGAGAGGGATGTTATCATCCAGGTATCAATCGGCACGATCGTGTATGGAGGCTGTGTGCCGCGGCCAACGGTCTGATAATTCATCAGCGTCGCCCGAACCGAGAACGTTCCCAACTGGTTCCCGCTCGCGTCGGTGACCGAAAAGTTTCCCAAATCCGAATTGAACGCTGCGGCGACCGTCGTCGAAGGGCTGGCCGTGTTCGAGATGTTCGGGAAATTCGTGGAGCCCGACCCGTAGCCAATCAATTGCACGGTCGAGTTTAAGGTGGAGCAGCCGGAGACGCATTGCACCGGCGAGTTGTTCGCAGTGTAAAGGTAATAGGGGGCGCCGGTGGTAGTCACCGCATAATACGTGGGGGCCTGGGCTGGCTGGATGGCCTGGTAGTGATTGCTGCGGAACCAGTTGACGGCCTTCTGGATGCCCGCCTTGGCCAGGTAGTCGGCTTCCGTCTCCAATTTGTAATTGCCGCTGGCGAAGGTTTCCGCCCGCGCCGTATAGACAATGGTCGCCGCCAGAGCGCTCATCACCAGCATGGCGAGCAAAACCAGGATCAGGGCGACCCCGTCTTCCCCTCGTGTTACCGCGCGATTTCCTGTCGACCCCGCGGAAGCGGGGACCCAGGGATTCCCGCTGGAGCTTGCCCTCTGGTCCCCGTCGGCTGACGGGGAGACCAGGGGGCGCGAATGACCTGCATAGGAGACGTCGTCCATTTTCTCGACAGTCGTGTTGGTTTTTCGCCAGCTCATAAGATCGCACCTCATTGATAGTAATTCGTCGGATTGGTCATGGGCAGGGTCTGCGGCAACGGCGGCAGGTAAGTAGCGCCGCCGGCGTTGTTCACGGCAATGGCGGCGGCCAAATTGATCGGCCGGATTTGGGTCGCCATGGTAATCCATTGGTGCTGACCGGTGGCCAGATTGATGGGCGTGACATCCACGCTGATGGCGATGATGATGGTTCCGACCACCGTGATGACGTTTGGAACCACTCCGATGGTGACTTCGTTCGGGTAGGCAAAAATCGGCTGGCCGCTCGGCCCGCTGGCGTTCGTGGTGTTGTAGAGAACGTTCGCGACCAATACGGAAGCCAGGTTGTTAGTAGACGCCGTGGTGGTGACGTTCAAGGGATAAAGACTCGCAAACGTGACCGGCGTGATCGAACGATACAAATTGTAGAGCGTATACACCGTCCCGTTGATGGTCAGCGTGGAGGCGGGAGTCACCGGGTTCAGACTGTAAACGACGTATTGGAGGGTCCCATCCTGGTTCAGGTCTCCGAAGAACTCCAGCCGCTGGTCGTTCGACGTTCCCGACCCCTGAATGATGCCGACACCGTAAGGCATCTTGAAGCTGATAATCGGATAGGGCGTGTTTCCGGGCGAGGAGGGAGAATGATCGAAGTTAAAACGCGCCTCAATCACGTTCGATCCACTGCAGCCCGAGCTTGAAAGACCCGCTAGACCCGATTCGGAAATGACTTGCACCAACTCTTCGTTCGGCCCGGTATCCACGTATAGCCAGTCGCCTGGATTAATCTTATTGATGTTGTTCACGGTTATACATTGAGGCGTCGCCGAAGCGTTTACAGAGGTGGACGAAGTTCGGGGCGTATTGAAGTTTGGATTGTAGCCGGCCTGGCCGATTTCCTGGCTGATCACCTCCAGGGCCGCACGGGCGCTCTGGTCCGCTTCCGCGTTCGCCTGACTCCCTTGGAACGTCTTTTGCGATTTGGCGATAAAAGGAAAGACTGCCGACATTAAGAGGAGAATGATCGCCACGCTGATCATCAGCTCGAGAAGCGAATAGCCCGCGCCGAGTCCGATTCTCAACGTCCCCGCGCGCTCCGGCCAGACTGCCTGGAGTCCGCGCGGACACGCCGGGTTGAGTTGTCGCTCCGGGCATTTGTATCTCCCCTAATTCGGATTTGAAATGGAGCTGGTCAGTTGAACGATGGGTGTACCCCCGGGTGCGCTGACGGCGCTCTGGGCGTAAACGGAGACGGTGATTTGCAGTAATTCCGGCCCCCCCGTCGAAGCCAACGTGGTCACCTTCCACATGCGAATATAGGACACGGGCACATTGGTGAGCGCCGAGCAAGAGGTTGCCCCCCCGCTGGGCGCTTGCAGACCATTGGCATCGAGGAAATCAATGTACCCGACGGAACTCCCAGAGGTCGGGCAACTGGCGACGACGGGATTCACCTGGCCTCCCGCCAACAACCCCTGCGTCCAGTTGGCGGCATTGATGTTGGTGGTGTTACAGGACGTGGAACCCGAGGAGGGTTGCAAGGTCGCTGGCGACTGCGTGCAAGTGGCGTAATTGGGCGAGAGGAGCTTTTCCATCTTATCCTGCGCGAAGATGGTGGCGCGCGTAACTTCCCCCCCCTGGTTTTTGTTGTTGACGATGGAAAGAAACAACACCTGTCCCAAGGTGAATACTCCGAAAACCGCAATGAGCACGGCCATCATGGTCTCGATCAGAGTCACGCCTCGATCCTCGTGATTCGCCTTTTTTCTCATGGCGCCTCTCCTTCGCGTTCGCCCCGACGGCAAGCAGCAAATCTTATCTCGCGCTCCAGGTCGAGCTGGACGTTTCCCACTGGTAAACCGTGACGCTGCCTCCGACCGATACCACGACGGCGTCCACCATATTGCTCGTATTGGAAAGATAGAGGATGGCACCGCCGTTCCCCAGGGGGCTGCCTGTGTTATCCACCGGAGAGCCGCGCGTATTAAAATAAACATAGAGTGGAGCTGGACAGGGACTGAGATCCCCTTGAATTGTACCGGGATAGGCGGACACGCTCGAGGGCCGGCAAGTGGCATATTTGTCTTTGGTCCCGACGTATTGTGTCCCGCCCTCAATCTGCGCGGTGGTGCGCGGTTGATAAGCCGAAGTGCAGTTCGCGTCTGTCGTGCTGGTCGTCAATCCGCACAGTTTTTCCATCCAATAGGTTCCGACGGCGATGTTGACCACCAGTCGGTAAGGGGCGTATTGGGAGGAGGCCCTCATGCGCGCCACGTTCAACTGACTTGCTACGGCGCTGGCATCGGAGTGAAGCCTGTAGTCGCGCATCGCCGTGGTGGCTTGGGGGATGGCAAAGGCCAGCACGATGGCTATGATGACAACCACCACAACCGTCTCGACCATCGAAAACCCGGAGTCTCGCTTAATCATCAGATGCGGCCTCCCACGAGCCGCCCGAGGACAACGCCTTCAGGTTTCATTCTCGCAATCCTGCCGTGTTCTCGGCAGAACTCTCGAGCTTCCAACGGCGGCTTAATACGGGAACTACCCCTCTGCGCAATTATTAAACGATTTCGAGCTCGACTTCAAGGGCTCGCGGGCTGATTATCTAAAGGCCTTCAGGGATCACTGGCCCATAGGGGTGTGCAATCCCTTGGCCACACCAGAGCCCCCCGCAACCCACAGACCTGCCATGGGTAATTCTCAAGTCGAGAGACCACAAATTTCTTCCGTGCCGTAGCCTGTCACATTATTACCCATCGGCCCTCACTCCCAGTCTTGAATTCCCGGCAATCTCAGCTCGACGGCGCACCCATGTATGTCAAGGCTCCCTATTGCAAAACTCGCGGGCACATTCAACCAGCACTTCAGAGCATTGGGCCACTTCGTCCACCAATACAAATTCTTCGGCGGAATGGAGCCCGCTGCCGCCAGGCCCGAACAGGACGCTCGAAATGCCCGCCTGGCTGAGGAATGCGGCGTCCGTCCAGTAACTTTGGGCGCCAAGCTTCGCCCGAGGGCCAATGATTTTAGTGGCCGAAGCCATGAGGGTCCTAACAATTCTCGCCTCCAGAGGTGTTTCCAACGCCTGGGCGGAGTAGCCCATTTTCAGTTCGGCCCTGAAAGACTTGTCGGCACTCGATAGCCCCGACAGAATCTCTCCTAGCTCACGCTCGAATGTTTGGGCGTCCTCTCCGGGGAGGAGGCGGCGCTCGATTCGTAATTGGCTCTCTGCCGGGTAACTGGAAAGCTCCTGGCCGCCCGAAATAGTCGAGGCATGAACCGAGCCAGGACCTAGCCTTGGGTGCGGATGCCGACGCAATTCCCCCTCCAGCGCTTCGATTTTTCCGAGGACTCGCCCCATGAAGGCAATCGCGTCAAGCCCTTCCTCAGGCCGGCTGCCGTGCGCCGCCCGGCCGAGCGTGTGGACTTGGGCCCACACGAATCCCTTGTGGGCGGTAACCACTTCGAGCCCCGTTGGCTCCATGACCACGGCCGCGTCAGTGCGGACATTCTCAAGGAGAGCGCGCGTGCCTTTGCTTTCGAACTCTTCATCCGCGACACCGGCGAAAACCACATCGCCCTTTAAAGCCGGGCCGTTTGCCAAGGATTCGATCGCTATAAGAGCGGCGGCAATGCCTCCTTTCATGTCTTGGGCCCCCCGTCCGTAAAGGCGACCCCCTTCGACGCGCCCTGAAAAAGGCTCGTGCATTCCGGCCACTCCCACCGTATCGAGGTGGCCATTCAACATCAGGCTTCGCCCGCCTCCGCGGCCCTTGAGGATGCCCACGGCATTGGCGCGGCACGGCATCTGCGCGCTTGCCGGCGCGCATACGCGGAAGGCAGACTCGAGCCCGGCCCGCGTCAAGTAATCGGCGACGAAACGGGCGATTTTTTCCTCACCGCTCCCGCCCTCGACCAGGTCGGGGTTAATGGATTCGATTCTCACCAGGGCGGCGATAAGACTTTCAATTTTCGCCCGTTCGATCACTTGTCGATCCTTTCGCGGGGGAGCACTCGCCGAGGTCCGTCAGCCGACGGATCAAACCGGGTTGACCCTCATGACCACCAGCGTCCGGTCGTCGTCGGCCAGAGCGTCGCCCGAAAAGGCGCGGACGTCCTCAAGGATTCGGTCCACCAAATCCTCAGGCAGCCTCTTGCGCTCCTTCGAGACCAGGCTCACCAAACGCTCCACGCCGTAGGCCCTCCCGCCGCCGCCCCGCGCTTCGGTGATCCCGTCGGAGTAAAGGACCACCAGGGTTCCCGGGTCGAGGGTTTCGTTCCTAGTCTCGTGCGTTACCTCCGGAAAAAGTCCCAACGGCACGCCCGTGGATTCCAAAAGCTTCCGAGCGCCGGCATTGAAAAGCAGGGGCGGGTTGTGCCCCGCATTGACGAATTCCAACTGTTTCGTCGTTTCATCGAAAACGGCGTAGAAAAACGTACAGTATTTGGCGCCGCGAGACGAGACAAACAAGTGGCGGTTGATTCGCCGCGCCAGCTCGGCCGGGTTCTCAGCCGTGGGGGCCTGGGTGCGAAGCAGGCCTTGCAGGTTGGCCATCTGCAGGGACGCCGAGACGCCCTTGCCGGAGACGTCGCCGATAGTCAGGCCGATTCTGTTTCCTGGCAATTCGAGGAAGTCGTAGTAGTCTCCGCTGACGGAGCGGGCGGGGACGCACCGGCCGGCAATCTGGCAGGTCTTCGAGCGGGGGAGGCTGGCCGGGAATAATAAGGCTTGCACTTCGGACGCCACTTCCAGTTCCTTGCGAAGTTCCCGGTCGTGCGCGACCTCTTCAAAGAGCTCGGTATTCTCGATGGCGATTGTGGCTTGACGCGCCACGGCGGAAAGCAGGCGGATGTCTTCGGTGTTGAAAAACTCCTCCGACTCCTTCATGCCCACGACCATCAGCCCCAACAACTCGCCCCGCCGCTCGAGGCCAAACACCAATGCCGCCCCCAGAAACCCCAGCCGGTCGGCGGCGCTTCGGACGATGGGGATTATTTTGGGGTCGTATGGCGAGACCTCAACTTCCAGGGGCCGCTTCCGCTCGAGGAGGTAACGGCACAGGGGTTCGGCGGGGTCGAATTCCAGGTCGGCGATTTCGACCCGCCGGCAGACGGGCGGCCGCAGGCGATGCGTCCGCCGGTCCAAAACGAAGAGATAGGACCGGCGGCATTTCAGAGTTCCCTCGAGCGTTTCCTCCAGCCGCGCCACCAGCGTCTCGCGGTCGAGGATTTTCGGCAACTCCTCGGCGAATTTCTCCAGGGCTTCGCGAATTTCGGAAGCTCTCCGATCAAACAGCCGGTCTACGAGGGACTCGACAGGCTGGCGTACGGGGGCCAGAATGCCCACCGTCAACAACGTCGAGGCGACGATTACTAAGGTCGAGGCATTCCGGAGGGACTGGCCGACGAGCGAGCTGATCCCCGACACAGCCAGCAAATCCACCACGACCACCATCCCCGCCATGCACGCATATCGGAGCGTGCGGCGGACCAGCAGATGAATGTCGAATAGCTTGTGAGCGAGCAGCGCATAAACGACGGCCGCCGGCGTGAATAGACATAACAGACCCAAGACCGCTGTGGCAAAAATCGTGTCGAAAAACCGGAATGGAGAGAGCCCAGCCCATCGTTCGAACCACTGGACGACCACTGCTAGAAGCATCAGCAGGCCTAAGCCAATGGGGGGCGCGGTGAACCCGAGCGCCGCCCAGCGTACCTGATTGCGGGCATGGCGGTCGGAGGGATGCCGCCTGCTGTAGAGCATTCCGACCAAGGCCAGTGAAACCGCCAGAGCAGCGCCCACCAAGGATGCCAGGAGAATCATGGACGGGCTGGGCACAACCCGTCGGCTGACGGGTTCGAAAAGGGCGACGAGAGTGCCAATCAAGGGCAAAGAGGCAACGAAGTAAAATGCCCCCCGAAGTCTCTCCCGGCCCGTCAGGAAGCGATTGCCGTCCGGAAAGACCACGGCAAAGTGCAGCAGAGCTAGCGGGACAAGAGAGACGGCAAGCAGGGATAGGGGAGGTATGATGCTCTCGAACGGGAGCCATGTGAAATCGAAAGGTGTCAGCCAACCGCGAGATTGGTAGTCCCCCAATGCCGCGGAGAAGCCCGGCCAATCCGCCGGCTGGCGGACAGGTAAGGCCAGCCAACCCGTCGGCTGACGGGCGTCGAAAGTGGAGAACGTCAACATCAAGAGAAACGAAAGGACCGCCATCGCACGCGCAGGAGGACTGCCCGGCCGCCGAAGCAAGACCAGGAAGCCTAACAGGCCGTAAAGCCCTACGGTCACCAGGATCGTCCTGTGGGCTTTAAGCTGGCGAAAGCGGTCGTCGGGGGCAGTGGGAATGACGAAGGGAGAAAACTCCCGGGCGTCGGGGTTATAGAAACCCGCTTGGGCGCGAGTGTATTCGTCCTCGCGCGCTTGAATCAAGCCGTCTTGGGTTTCGGACCAAGGCCACAGGTCCAAACGCCCAAGGGGCCGGGCCGACCGGGTCGCGACATCAACTTGCCGCCAGCCCCAATCAGAACCGAGCCAGGAGCCGAGTTGAGGCGTAAGGTTCTCTGAAGCCGCGGAATTGCGCTCCCGATAAAAATAGCTCTTCCCGTTTGAGGAGAAGAAGCCGTTCGTGGGAACTCCCGAAAGAACCGTAATGTCAGCTTGCGCTGCGAAATCGTGCGCGAAAAGTTGGCGCGGGAAGTCGTGTCGCTCGTAGTAGAGCAAGCCCTCGCCCGACCACGGCGACCACAGTGCGTTCGAAGAACCTGGAAGCTTCCAAATCGTTTCGCCCGTTTGAGCCTGAACGACGGATTCGGGTTGAACGGGCAGGTAAATGCGGCTCCCATCCGGAGACAATTGCGGCAATCGAAGGTGCGGCGGCCCCCAGGCGTTTCCGCCTCGCGCCAAAACCGCGACTTGACCGGTCTGAATTTGGGCCATCTCCAGGGCCACGCCATCGCTTTCATCGTTCAAGAAGTACAATTCGTCACCAAGCGGCGACCAGAACAAAAGCCAGGCTTGATTCAAATGAAAGTCCGCTGGCAACGGAACCGTGGTGGTTTGAGGTTGCTGAAGGTTGTAAACCGCCAACGCTTCCCCGCGCAAACCTGGCCGGAGGTATGCCAACTTAGTTCCGTCTGGCGACCAAGCAGGTAGGCTGCCTGGCTCGAGCGGCAAAGCCGCGAGGATCAAGAACCGCCCGCCCAAGCCTGGAAGCAAGGTCACCAAATTGTGCTGGGTGCTGACCACCGCCAGGTCGTCGTCGCCGGACCACAGGATGGTTCCGGGCGAAAGGGGGAATTGCGCCGCCAGTTTCCCCTCTCGCGTGGCGACAACCAAGTCGGAGCGGCTCTGGCCCTCAATCTTCTCGCCTCGCACGGGATCAAAAAAGGCGAAGTACCGGCCGTCGGGAGACGGGACCGGGAAACGCACGTTCAAAGGTAAATTGATGCCGGCCCATGAGGAAAACCCCACCAAGACGACGGCGACGGCTCCGAAGACGAGCGATAGGAGCCGCCACAGGAGTTCCTGTCTGGATTTTTTCGGCATGGCGTCTGCGTCTGCTCGGATTATAGCTTGCCAGCGAGCTAACTCCAAACCCTTCAGAATTACGGCGCAAATCGGTGGTGTCTCAATTTGAACGTCCTGTAGCGGCGGTCTATGACCGCCGACCTATCCTTTTAATCATTTCGGCGCTCATAGAGCGCCGCTACAGCAAACTGACCCGCTACCGACAAATCATAAGGGTTGGCGCGAAAGAGATTTTTGAGTACGATGGCGCGCTGCCTCGGAGACTCGAATATTTCTGAGGCCGCGCCTCGACTGTCCCATGGGCACCGTTTCGACAGAAGTCCAAGTGCCACCCGGCAAAACCGCCCGCAAGGCCGTGCGAGCGGCTCTTGCCCTGATCCTCGTGGTTCTTGTGGTGGTTGGCGTCGCAGCGAGCTGGTTCTACTGGAAAGAAAACGCCAACCTGCCGCAACTGGATGGGACGGTTCTTCTGCCGGGTCTCGCACAGCCTGTCGAAGTACTGCGCGATGCGCGCGGTGTGCCGCACGTCTACGCGCAGTCGCTTGAAGACGTGGCGATGGCGCAGGGCTACATCACGGCGTCGGACCGACTGTGGCAAATGGAATTCAGCCGGCGTTTGGGGCGGGGAGAACTTTCCGAGGTGGTCGGCCGCGCGGCGCTGAACGTAGATATCGAGACGCGGCGGCTCGGCTTTCGCCAAGCCGCGGAGCGCGCCGTCGGCGAGCTCGATCCGGAGTCGCGCAAGATTTTCGCCGCCTACACGCGGGGCGTCAACGCCTACATCGCGTCACATCGGGGCCGCCTGCCGATAGAATTCGCCTTGCTCCGACTCACCCCCCGGCCGTGGGAAGAGGCGGATTCCCTGCTGGTCGCGCTGAATATGGCCAGGAATCTTGGGACGAGTTGGCCGGAGGACTTGATGCGCGAGCGTTTGAGGGCGAAGCTCGTCCCTGAACTCTACGCCGACCTTCTCCCCGACCACTCCGACCTTGACCGGCCCGTCGCCCAAAGTCTTGGGCCGAAGCCGCCGCGCGCCCCGAAGTGGATGTTTGAAAGACGGGCCGTCGCTCAGGCGCCGCCGGCGTCGGTCACGGCATTCGACTCGCGAATTGCGCTCGACGCCAAGCTCGAAGATTCGAATGCAATGCCGGAAGGAGCGCTCGATGCATTTCTCCAGGTGGACGGCGGCCCGACTTCAGGACTCGGAAGCAACAACTTGGCAGTGAGCGGCGCGCACACGCGTTCGCGCAAGCCCTTGCTCGCGAACGATCCCCACCTCGGCCACTCCGTCCCGAGCGTCTGGTACATGGCGCATCTGGTGGCCCCCGGCCTCAACGTGACCGGCGTGACTTTCCCTGGCTTGCCGCTGGTGGTGATTGGCCATAACGACCGTGTTGCCTGGGGTATGACCAACACAGGGCCTGACGTCGCCGACCTTTACATCGAGCGTTTCAATCCCGCGAACCCCCGCCAGTACGTACACAACGGGCAGTGGGTGGATGCGGACGAGCATGAGGAAGTGATTCACGTCAAGGGCGAACCGGACTACCACTTGACGGTCACAACCACGGGCCACGGGCCGGTGATTTCAACGGCAGGCGGCCGCAGCTTGGCTTTGTGTTGGACCGCCTTGAAGCCGCACGCACTCCGCTTCATGCTTCCGAAACTCGACCGGGCCGAGAATTGGCAGGAGTTCACCGAGGCGCTCAAGGACTATTCCGGACCCATGCAAAACGTGGTCTACGCGGATGTGGAAGGCAACATCGGCTACTACGCTGCCGGCTGGATTCCGATTCGCAAACGGG
Source organism: Acidobacteriota bacterium (assembly GCA_003224695.1). Lineage (GTDB taxonomy): Bacteria > Acidobacteriota > Terriglobia > UBA7540 > UBA7540 > Gp13-AA74. The sequence goes on along the minus strand of QHZO01000057.1, from coordinate 5,486 downwards.
GTGACGGCAGCATCCCCATGCCAGGTGATACCGACGAGTTCGACTGGAGCGGCACCGTGCCTTTCGACGAGCTGCCGCACGCCTTCAACCCCGCCAGCGGCATCATCGCCACCGCCAACGGGCGCGTGGTCCCAGACGACTACCCCTATTTCATCACGCACGCTTGGGCGCCGCCTTTTCGCACGGCGCGGATTTTTCAATTACTCGAATCGGGCGGCAAGCAGGACGTGAACGACATGCTGCGAATCCAGATGGATATCGAGCCGCTCGATGACCAGTGGCTGGCGAAGGAGCTCCTGGCCGCGGCTAATGCTTCGCCGCCCAGCGGCGCCGACGCCCAATTCGCTCTCGAGCTCATCCGGCGCTGGGATGGCAAAGCCAGCGTAGATTCAGGTGCGACGTTGGTGCTTGAGCTCGCGCGGCAAGCACTCCTCGAACGCATCCTGCGGCCAAAACTCTCGAACGACGTTTCGGTCTATCATTGGGGCTTGAGCACGATCTTTCTCGAAAAAGTCTCGATGACGCCGTGGGGCGGATTCCGGGACTTGTAGGTTCGCGCGACCACGCGGCCTGGAAGTGGGGCGAGACGGTCCAGCTTACGTTTCACAACCGCATCTCGGCGCGGCTTCCGTTCCTCGCCCGGTTTCTCGATATCGGGCCCTATCCCCAGGCGGGCACAGCGAATACCGTCAAGGCGACAACCGCTGCTCATGGGCCTTCCATGCGCATGGACGTGGATTTTTCCGACTTCGACCGATCCGTCCAAAACCTCACGCTCGGCGAGTCCGGAAATTTTCTGAGTCCCTTTTACAAAGACCAATTCGACGCCTGGTATCACGGCAGCAGTTTCCCGATGCTCTTCACCCGGCAGGCGGTCGAACAAGGCGCTGTCCATCGGCTGGCTCTCGAGCCTCATTGAATAGGCAGGGATCTCTTCAGGAGGGTTTATTGCACGCGTCGCATTTCGTTTGCGATTGAAACCCACCGCCATTGCGGAATACGACGAGTCTCACCGGCATGTCTGGCCCGAGCTTTTGGAGAAGCTGAGGGAAGTCGGAATCTCGGATTACTCCATCTTTCGGCGCGGGCAAGACTTGTTCTTGGTGATGCGCGTCGAAGACTTCCACCGCGCGTGGGAAATTTTGGATAAGGATCCGGCGAATCAGCGATGGCAAAAAGAGATGAGCCGGCTTTTCGAGCCTGTCCCCGATCTCCAGCCCGGCGAAAGGTTCGCGATGATGAAGGAGGTCTTCTACTTGGAGTAGAAACGCCAAGTGCCGCGACCGATCCTCGCGGACGGCAATTAAAGCGACTCTCCCATGCAAATCACCGACGTCAAGGTCCACACCGTGGAAATGAGCGCTTCGTGGTTGAGCGATGGCCTGATCGCCAACCCGATGTCCGTCTATCCGCGCTTCAAGGAAAAACGCCAATCGTGGTTTGGACCGATGACAGCGGCGATCGTAGAGATCCAGTCCGATGCGGGCCTGCGCGGCCTGGGAACGGTGGGGGGTGGAAAGGGCAAGCTCGCTCCCCTCATTGTTGAAGAGCAATTCAAGAACCTGCTGGTGGGACAAGACCCTTTCCGTATCGAACTGCTCTGGGAGCAAATGTTCCGCGCTTCGCAGTTTTACGGGAGAAAAGGCGCGGTGATCGAAGTCATCAGCGGAATTGACATCGCGCTTTGGGACCTGGTCGCGAAAGCGCTCGGCCAACCCGTCTACAACCTGATCGGCGGGAAGACGAAGGACCCCATTCCGGTTTATTTGACCGGAGCTCTCACCGAGGTTGAACTCGCGAGAGGTTTTCGCCACGTGAAGATTCCCGTCATATATGGCCCCGCGGACGGCAAGGAAGGGCTCCGTAAGAACGTCGAATTGGTGAAAGAGACCCGGAGGCGGCTCGGCCCCGAGGGCGACCTCACGCTCGACTGCTACATGGCGCTCGATGTGGCCTACACGATCCAGCTTGCCCGGGCGGTGGCCGAGTTCGACGTGTTGTGGATCGAAGAGCCGGTGCCGCCCGACCAGATTGATTCCTATCGCCGCCTCAAAGACGCGCTCCCCGATATGCTGATCGCCGGCGGCGAGCACGAATTCACGCGCTACGGGTTTCGCGACTTGATCGAAAAGGAAGCCGTGGACATCCTCCAGCCGGATATTTACCGGGCCGGAGGCGTTTCGGAACTGAAGAAGATCGCCGCCATGGCGAGCGCGCATGGGCTGCCGGTCATCCCGCACGGCGTCGGCGCGCCCACGTATCATTTCGTCGCATCCACGCCCGGCTGCCCGCGCGCGGAATATGTGGACATTCTTGCGCAGGGCGGACGGCCGGTGCTCAAGGGCGAGCCTCAGCCCAAGAACGGGTTCCTCGATTTGAGCGACGCTCCAGGCTTCGGATACGAGCTCGACGAAGAAGTGTTCGGGCGCAAGGCGCCCGCGGCCTTGATTTGGTAAACGCCATCGTCCATTGGGAGGAACGGAGTCTCATGAAGAGCCTGCGTCGGAATTGGCTTCAAGCGATTTCCCTCTTTCTTGCTATTTCGGCGGGCCAGGCGCTCGCAGAGGATAACTCGTCGCTGAAGGTCGCCTGGGACAAGGTCGAGCGTGTTTTGAACACCACGGCCACGCTGCAAGTGGTCGTCAACCCGCCGTTGCGGCGCGGCTCGCCGATTCACGACCGCGTGTTTCAGGCGCTTCGCGAATTGCACTCGGACTACGTTCGCTACGTTCCCTGGCTGCCCTATCCCCGCCTGGGTGTCGCCGAGCTCGAGCCGCCCGAGGACGGGAAGACCTCGTGGGATTTTTCGCTCATGGATCCGATGACGATGGATTTCCTGGACGCCACGGCGGGCCAGGGTCATTCCGTCATTCTTAACTTCAGCACGATTCCCCAGTGGATGTACAAGACGCCGAAGTCAGTCTCCTATCCCGGCGACCCGGACCGGGCCACCTGGAATTACGAGCAAGGAACGGAGCTGCGCGACCCGTCCTTGAAAGAGGTGTCGGACTATTTCGCGCGCCTCGTGAGCTGGTACGCGCAGGGAGGCTTCAAGGACGAATTTAGAAAGGAACATACGTCGGGACATCATTACAAGATTGACTATTGGGAAGTCCTGAATGAGGTGGACTTCGAACACGGCATGACTCCCCAGTCTTACACGCAGATCTACGACGCGGTCGTGAAGGCGATCCATCAAGTTGACGCACAAATCAAATTCGTTGGCATGGCCTTGGGCGCGCCTTCATCGGAGCCGCAATTCTTTGAGTACTTCCTCGACTCGAAGAACCATGAAGCTGGAGTGCCGCTCGACATGATTTCCTATCATTTTTATGCCACGCCGCGCGCGGATGAGTCTCCGGGAATCTGGCAGTACACTTTCTTCGATCAGGCCGACCGCTTCCTTACCACCGTGCGCTACGTCGAGGCGATCCGCGCGCGCCTGGCGCCCAAGACGCGCACCGACATTGATGAAGTCGGCTGCATTTTGCCCTACGACACCGAGCCCCACATCGTTCGGCCCATCCCCAATTCGTACTGGAACGTTTGCGGCGCCTTGTTCGCGCATCTTTACGTCGAGCTCGCGCGCCTGGGCATTGATGTTGTCGGCGAATCGCAAATGGTGGGCTACCCCACCCAGTTCCCCAGCGTCTCGATGGTGGACTGGGAGACCGGCCAACCCAACGCGCGCTATTGGATCTTGAAGCTCCTGCGCGACAACTTCGCTTCTGGGGACCAAATGGTCGAGACCGAGCATTCGTCCTCGGATGTCGCGGTTCAGGCTTTTGTGACGCGAGACGCAAAGCGCAAGCTGCTGCTGATTAATAAGCGCAATCGTCCGGCCACCTTTTCGTTGGCCGGCGCGGCCGGAGCCGAAGAGGAGTACGTGGACCAGGAGACGGGATCCCACGGGGTCGGCAGTGCCCGGCTTACGGGAGATGGAATCGCGCTCGGCGCCTTTGAAGTGGCGGTCGTGACCCTGCCCCGGTGAACTGCTAAAGCTTGGACCAGGAGGATGCGATGGCGAACGAACGGGAAATTAAGGTGGCATGGGGACCGTGTTGCTTCTGTGGTCTGCAAATCGGCAAACTGGAACCCGACCCATCTCGAGTTACCTAACGACTTCCAAAGGCCTGTGGCAAGTTTGGTCGTGTCATGCGAAGTGTTTTCGGTCACACCTGACGCCCGATCCGATGCTGGACCCCGCCCACTTCTAGCTGGCAGGAAATTCAAGCCTCAGCCGCCCGAGCATCATCAAGCCAGTCGCGGGAATCTCCAGCTAGCCTGCAATCGCTTTCCTCGAAGCCTTGGTGTCTCGCCTGAGTTTGTGATAGAGAATGGCCGCCTCGCGGCGAATGCAACGGGCGTCGGGAGCTTCTCCGCTCATACCCAACGGATGGAGCGCCGCCGCAAAAATCGCACGGTCGCGGATCGAGGGAGGCTGATTGGGGCGACAGATTCGAAAGGTGCTTGCGGCTACGGTGGCTTCTGTCGTCCTCATGGGATGGCGGCTGGCAGCCGCCCAGGCGGCAACCTCCGCGGCGCTCGAACTCCACTACCACCTGCGACTGGAGCACCCCAGCGGCCACCTGGTTGCGGTCGAAATCGAAGTGAGCAAGGTGGATGAGCCCACGCTCGATTTTGCCATCCCCGCCTGGTCGCCCGGCCGCTACGCCATCTACGACTTCGCCAAGAACCTGCAGGAATTCTCGGCGACGCGCGCCGATGGACACCCGCTTCCCTGGTCACAGCCAGACAAGGAGACTTGGCGTGTGGATGCGCGGTCGGCTGGCGGGACCGTGCGTGTCCGCTATTTTGTGTTCGCCAACGACCTGAACGGCTCGTTTTCCCAATACGACACAACCCACGCCAACTTGAACGGCGCCTCGATTTATATGTATGTCGCCGGCCACAAGCAGGACCCGGTGGCGCTCGACGTCGAGACGCCTGCCGCCGATTGGAAAATCGTCAGCGGCTTTTCGCTTTCGGGCGACCAACATTCCTTCGCGGCTGCCAACTACGACCGGCTTATTGATACGCCGATGGAAATCTCCCCCGAAGTCACGACCAGCGAGTTCCAAGAGTCGGGCAAGACGTTCCGCATCGCCGTCCATGCTTACGCAGAATCGCCCGGCCCGCGCAAAGAGCTGGAGGATGGCGTGCGGAAAATCGTGCACTCGGAAATGGCGATGATGCCCGCGCCCGACTTCGACCACTACACGTTCCTCTTTCATTTCGCGCCGGATATTCAGGCCGGAGACGGAATGGAGCACTTGAACTCCACCCAAATTATGATCAGCCAGCCGCTCGACTCCGGCGGCGCCCGCGAAGCCGTGGAGGTCGCGGCGCACGAGTTTTTTCACCTATGGAATGTCAAACGGCTCAGGCCCGCGGCGCTTGGCCCCTTCGACTACACGCGTGAGGACTACACGCCTTCGCTTTGGTTTGCGGAAGGCGTGACGAGCTATTACGCTTACGTGCATCTG
>QHZO01000293.1 GCA_003224695.1 Acidobacteriota bacterium | reverse complement strand
CTTGCTTGATTAAGATGCGCCGGATGTTCTCGGGGTTCGCTCCGTCAATCCGGCTTTCGCGGCGACGCTCCCACAAGTATCTCACCGGGATCTTCTTCCTGACAAGCCGGAAATAGCAGGGGCCGAGCCATCGCGGGCCGGGCTCGCAGGGCTTCGAAACCGAACCGGATTGCGGCCGCAGCCGCGCTCGGCTAAGCTTGGGCGCGAGCTCCGGTCAGTTCGGGGCAAGCCGTCATGGGTGAATACATCCTCGCACTCGATCAAGGCACCACCAGCTCCCGCGCGATTCTGTTTGATGGCGCGGGCCAGGTGCGCGCCGCCGCCACGCGCGAGTTCAAGCAGTATTACCCCAAGCCCGGCTGGGTGGAGCACGATCCCGAGGAAATCTGGGAGTCCCAAAGAAGCGTCGCGCAGCAGGCGCTGGCGCGGGCGAATGCCCAGGCTTCCGACGTCGCCGCCCTCTCTGGCAATGCCGCCGCACCGCGGCGATGTGCGACCGCATCCGGCAGGAAGGCTTTGACCGCACCCTTACGGACAAGACCGGCTTGGTGGCCGACGCCTACTTCTCGGGCACAAAAATCGCCTGGCTGCTCGAAAACGTGCCCGGCGCCCGAGACCGCGCCGAGCGTGGGGAGCTGGCTTGCGGAACCATTGACACCTGGCTTTTGTGGCGGCTCACCAACGGCCGCAAGCACGCGACCGACGTCTCCAACGCCTCCCGCACGATGCTTTTTAATATTCACTCGCTCTCCTGGGACGAGGAGATGCTTCGCTATTTTCACATTCCAAACTCTTTGCTGCCGGAGGTGACGTCTTCGAGCGGGCTTCTGGCCGAAACGAACGAATTCGGCGGGCCCATTTCCATCGCCGGCGCGGCGGGCGACCAACAGGCGTCGCTGTTCGGCCACCAATGCTTCGAGCTTGGCAGCGTCAAGAACACGTATGGTACCGGCTGCTTCCTGCTTATGAATACGGGCGCGGAAGTCCCTCGGTCGCGCTCGGGACTCTTGGCCACGGTTGCCTGGAGCCGGGACGGCCGCACCGTGTACGCGCTTGAGGGGAGTGTTTTCATCGCGGGCGCGGCCATCCAATGGCTGCGCGACGAATTGAAGCTGGTCAACGACGCGGCCGAGACGGAGTCTCTCGCGCGGTCGGTGCCCGATTCAAACGGCGTCTATTTCGTTCCCGCCTTTGTGGGGCTCGGCGCGCCGCATTGGGACGCCTACGCGCGCGGAACTATCGTCGGCTTGACCCGGGGAGCCGGCGCGGCGCATCTGGTCCGCGCGACGCTCGAGTCCATCGCTTATCAAACTCGTGAAGTCGTGGAAGCCATGGCGCGCGATTCGGGCGCCCGGCCGCCCGTGCTGCGCGTGGATGGCGGCGCGTCTCGGAACGATTTCCTCTGCCAGTTCCAGGCCGATATCCTGGGCATCCCCGTCGAGCGGCCGGCGGCGGCGGAAACGACGGCGCTCGGCGCGGCTTATTTGGCGGGGCTCGCCGTGGGTTTTTGGAAGAACGAATCGGAGCTGGCGCGCCACCTCAAAATCGCCCGGCGTTTCGAATCGGCGATGCCGGAGTCGCGCCGGGAGGAATTTTTCGCCGGCTGGCAGCGCGCCGTCGAGCGCGCCAAGGGCTGGGCCAAGTAAGCTCGAGGTGTTATTAGCGGAGACTTACGAGGCCCTGTAGAAGCGCGGCGTGAAATATGCGATTCGCATCCCGGCCAACGACAGCTTGAAGCGAGACATCGGGAAGTTCGTGACCTGGCCTATAGGAAGGCCGAGTCAAAAGCCGGCGGTCTGTCCAAGAGCCTTCTGTATCAGGCAGCCAGTTAAAAAAGAAGGAGAAGGGGTGCCGTCCGTCGTCGCGGCAGGCACCAAACTTTGAAAACCCGACTGGCCGTTGCGTTCGGGGGCAGTCAAGTATATGTTGTCGGTCAAGGTGGAGCCCATAATGGAAATTCCCGTTAAGTGTGGCCCGACTCAATCCAAGGAGGCATAACATGCTGAAGCGAGTCTTTGTATCTATTGCGCCCGTGGTCGTACTGCTGCTGGGTGGCGCGCCCCTCCGGGCGCAGGGCAAGCCCAATCCGCATCCGATATTCACCTACGTCTCCGATTGGGGCGTTCCGCGAGCCCAGTGGAGTGACATGGCGAAGGACAACGCCGAAGACAAGGCCGTTCTCGACCCGCTCGTCGCCGATGGGACGCTCCTCGGCTATGGCCTGTACGAGAACCGGATACACTCCGACGGCGGCTACACGCACGGCAGTTGGTTCCAAGCGAGCTCGCTTGCGAACCTGTTCAAGGCGCTCGAAATGCTTTACACCCGGGCCAGCGTGACCGCGCCGGTGCTGGGCGCCTCCAAGCACCAGGATTTCCTGATGGTCTCGCACGACTATGGAGCGAAGGCCGTCAGCAACTCGACGGGCTATATTCGAGTCATCGGCGCAGAAGTCAAACCGGAGCACGTGAACGATTTCCTGGAGGCGTATCGCCGCACCCTCGTGCCGGTCTACGAAAAGTTGCTGGCCGACGGTACGATCGTTTTCTATCAGCTCGACTCGGAATACAACATTGAGAACGCTCCCGGCCGCATCTTTTCCGTCGTGGGCACGCGCGACGCGGAAGGACTGGACAAAGTGAGGGCCGCAATCGAAGACCTCGTGGAGAAGAACCCGGCCGCGCTGAGTGGGCTTATTTCCAATACGGTGCCGAACTCGCGCATCGACCTGCTGGGCCGCATCACGACGATGACGCACAAGTGACCTTCTCGCAGGAATATTGCACCTATCAAACGTGAAGAGTCCGATGTTCGGTAGATACTTCTGGTGGAATTCCGGCGGCTTGCATTTCCCCGCGCCGGGCGGCGCCGAATTGCGCGACCTGATGCCGCTCCGAGCGCGCAACCTCGACCCGTGAACAAAATCTTCTCCAACGCCGACGCCGCGATTGCGGACCTCACAGACGGCTCGAGCATCCTGGTGGGCGGCTTCGGGCTTTGCGGCATTCCCGAGAATCTGATCGAAGCCGTCCGCCGCAAAGGGACGAAGAACCTGACGGTGATCAGCAACAATTGCGGCGCCGCCGGACGGGGCCTGGCGAGGCTGCTTGAGACCGGGCAACTGGCGCGCCTTGTGGCCTCCTTTCCGGGCGAAAACAAGCCGCTCGAAAAGCTGGTGGCCGAGGGCAAAGTCGAGCTTGAGCTGATGCCGCAGGGGACGTTCGTCGAGCGCATCCGCGCGGGCGGCGCGGGCATCGCGGCGTTCTACACGCCCACCGGCGTTGGCACCGTGGTGGCTGAAGGCAAAGAGGCGCGCGAGTTTGACGGACGCGCGCATCTGCTTGAGCGCGCCCTCCGCGCCGATTTCACCTTCGTGAAAGCTTGGAAGGGCGACCGCTGGGGAAACCTGGTTTACCGGAAGACGGCGCGGAATTTCAATCCCGTCATGGCGACCGCGGCGCGCGCCCGCCACCAGGTCCATGCTTCCGCCCATACCGCGCACCGTCTGGCCCGGAACCATCCAGCTTGCCAGGTTCCCCTCCTCATCCACTTCCATCGCGCCGAGCACAGCCACGTCCACGTGCCCGCCACGAATCATCGCAAACGAGTCGGCGCTCGAAAAGTAGGCGGCGCCGGGGAGCTCTGTAACCGGCTCCTTGCCGGCGTTCACCAGGTCTGGGTCCTCTTGGCCCTCCGAGGGAGACGGGCCAACGCCGAGCATTCCATTTTCCGAGTGAAGCACCACTTCGATGCCGGGTGGAAGGTGGTTCGCGACCAACGTCGGAATGCCGATGCCGAGATTGACGATGTCGCCGTCATGGAGCTCTCGGGCAACCCGGCGGGCGATGAATTCGCGCTTGTCCATGCGGACTACCTCTTGCCCATCCGTCGTTTCTCGAGGAATTTTTCGTACC
>QHZO01000053.1 GCA_003224695.1 Acidobacteriota bacterium | reverse complement strand
TTATGCGCGCGGACTCCTCGGAGCGGCCCATCGCCGTCCTGGGAGAAAAAGAATGCTTCGGCGAGATGGCGATTCTCGATGACGAGCCGCGCTCGGCCTCCATCCGGGCGCTTGAGCCCACTGTGGTTATTAAGATCGCCCGCGAAAGCTTCGCCGAGCTCATCCACGAACGCCCGCAAATTGCCTTCAGCATTTTCAAGATCCTGACGCACCGGCTGCGGCAAAAGAATATGGAGGCCGATAACTTGCCGGCGTATGAAACCACGCGCCATCTGGCATGAGGGTATGAAGGCTGAAAAAATCGAACGCGAGCCGCAACCGCAAACAAAGTGGCGAGTGGTGAGTGGCAAGTGGCAAGCAAGAAAGGTCTTCGCGCGGTATGCGCCACCCGGGGGCCGTCAGTGGGCGCGGTAGAGGTCATGCCATCCACCCGTTGGTGCTGCTGCGCCGATGATGGAGCCGACTAGACCACCTACAGGCGTTAGGATGAGCCCCCAGTGCGGATTCGGGGGGCCGGCACAGAAGAACAGGGGGCCTTCGGTACAGTTTACGTGGTTCCATATGTAATTATTAACGGCTGTACCGATCACGAGGCCGGAGCCTGCTCCAACGGCCGTGCCAATCAAAAAGTTTCGCCCCTGGTGGTTTCGCCCTACCTGCCGGGAAACGTGAAGGATGTCTTTGCGGGCCAGCGTTTGCTCACCCTCTGCCTGCCGAAGCGTAATTCCGTCGCCGCTCCACGACCCGAACTCACCTCGGTAGGATTTGACATTGTTCATTACGACGCGAATTTCCTGACCCGGCGTCAGGGATTTGAGATTGTCCCAGCTGCTTAACTGCCCCTTGGAATCTTGACCGCTCGCCGTCCCGGTGCTGAGGCTGGGTGCCAAAAGTGCCAGCACCAGAAAACCAGCAGGCGAAAGCGTTCGAAGTGATTTCATGAATGCCTCCCTGTTTCGCTAACAGCCATCGAGTGTAAACACAAAAAGTCTCCATATGTAGATAATACGCCGTCAAGGCCTTTCTTCACCCCGGCTGGCGCATCAGATACGGCGCTTTTGGCAATCGTGCCTGGGCGTTTCTCGCGGTGCCGGCCGTTCCCACAAGTCGCTGATTAAACTGGAAATAGCCTTTTTATGGAACAGGAGGTACGGGATTCAAACCCCCACGAAGAACCGTTCCGCACGTCCAAATGGCCGTGCAACGTGGTAAACGGAAGTTGGAGCTGGGCGCGCCGACAATCCCTGCGCATCACGCCCAACGCCCCTTGCCTATCTCCACCTGATTCTCGGCACCATCACCAGCCCTGCGACCCCCTGTTTCTGCGCAGAGGTCTTTCGTTTCGATTCTGGCTTACTGGCGGTCAACGGGAACGGGCTGCCCGTGCTGGTGTCATTTGCCAGACCTGGGCGATCGAAGGCGCAGTCATTCCCGCGAAAGCGGGAATCCAGCTTGCCTTCAGCGCGTTTCCAAAGACTTGAGAAGTGGATTACCGCTTTCGCGGGAATGACCGGCAATTCGAAAGGGATCCGATGCCAAATGACACGAGTACTGGGCTGGCATATTGAGGGCGCATGCGGGGGACGAGCGGCGATATCAGCGCACGGGAAGTGAATTCGCGGCGAGTCCCGGTCTTCGAACGCCGCCGAGCGCGGGACTTCCGAAGACCGCGGCCGCGCCGTAAAACACCGCGGCGATTACCAGAAGCGCCTTGAGCCCTGCCAGGAAGGAAATATTTTGGGCAAGGCCTCCCACCATCGCACCCATGAGATTTGACCCAAGCGCCTCCGATTTCTCTGGGACCATGTCAAAAACCGTCGCGAAGATGACGCCCGCCATGAACACAGACACTGCAAAGGCGCCCGTCAGCAGAAGCCCGACGGCCCGCACGCCCCAAGAGAAATGTTCCCAGGGCACCGCGAAGTTAGCGAGCAGGCTTAGAATCAAGAGGACGTAATAGATCCCCAATTTCTGCGGGCGGAACCGCAGCACCCAGGTATTTGCAGCCACCAGGACAATCAGGATGGCACTGAGAGCAATGCAATTGACCAGCCAGGTTGTTCCAAAATACAGAGCCAGGCGAGATACCATTTGTGCTTCGAGCAGCATAAACCCTCCACCCAGGCAAAAAAATTGCCATGTGCCCGGCCTGCGTGGATTGAAAACGCGCCGCACAAAAAGCATCGCCACAATCAGGAGGATGAGGGATACCGTCCAGTAGGTCCGAGGCACGGAGTGGCTGCGATGATACAGATACGGCCAATCATCCGTTGTCAGCGGGGGAGGGCTCACGAGCGACATTTGGAAAGGTGGCGGATTGGCCTGAACCAGCGAAGCTAAAGGCGGCGCTTCGGCACGACGCCAAAGGTTTGGGTCATTGGAGGTAATAAAGACGGTTGCGGACACAAAGTGTCCCACGGACTCCGCATGAAAGACTACGGGCGGCTGGCCAAAGATCCCATCCAGCATCGCATAGAACCTCTGGCCTATCCAAGTCCAGGGCTGCCGGACCTCGAATTTAAGCACGAGGATGCCGTCCGGCTTCAGTAAGCGCTGGGCTTCCCGGAAGGACTGTTCGGTGTACACATAATTGTCGAGTCGCATGTTGCTGAAGTTAGAAAATTCCGTGTGGGAATCGAGCAGGCCGAAAACGATCACGTCGTAATGCCGCTTGGTCTGTCGCAAGAAGGCACGGGCGTCTGTCAGAACCGCCCGGACCTCGGCATGGGAGTAGGGCTGGTCAGGATGCAGAGTTTCCCCAACGCGAAGAATCACCGGGTCTATTTCTACCGCGTCCACGCGTTCGGCTCCGTGCCGCAGGGCGGCGGCCGCATCGTTGCCGGCTCCAGCGCCGACAATAAGCACATCATCCGTATGCGCGGCAAAGCGATAGGGCGCGTCATAGGAACTGACTTGTTCGAACACGCCGGCGACCTCGGGGTGTTTCGCCATGAACTCCGGCGTGCCGTTCGATATGGTCATGTAATTCGTGCTGTTGACCCGGAGCATGTACTGACCGTTAGCCTGGTTTTCGACTTCAATTTTCTGGTATGGAGACCAGAAGGTATCCGTCCGGGCCTCACCTCCAGCTTGGAGCAGGACCAGAGCTGCCCCCAACAGGACCACCGCGGCACCTTTTATTCGCCAAGTCGAGCGAGGGAAGAGCAGAAGCAGAACGAAAGCCAAGACTAGCCAGCCACTAGGGGAAATCCAGGAATACGACATGGCCGCGAACAGCCATAATC
>QHZO01000292.1 GCA_003224695.1 Acidobacteriota bacterium | reverse complement strand
GGCGACGCGAACGCCTGCGGCGCAGGCTCTCCGCTCAGGAGAAGCCAGCAGGCGCCGCCCAGCATGCAACCGATGAAGACAGCCGGCTTCCCCAGTACCGCGAAATTTCGCCTCATCACTTTTCTCCTTCCATTGAAACGTGCCCACGCGCAACGCGCTCGGAATTCCGCCAAAGGGCCGGCGGCGTCGCCTATTTCTTGGGCCGCCATTGCTCGAAAAACGCCTTGATGGCGCCGAGGCTCATGTGCCGCGCGTCCTCAAACTGGCCCTGGTCTTGTGCATAGAGCAATTTTCCGCTCGAGTCGAGGACGGCCAGAGCGGGAACCCCCTTGTTGAGCGGAACACGGTATTGCTCCGCGATGTCCACGTTCTTGTCGAACCGCCCTACGTCAATGTGGACGACGACAAAATTTTTCTCGATGCCAGACGCCAGCTCCGGTTGTTGCATGGCTTTTTCGAGGACGTGACAATCGAAACACCAGTTCCCGCCAAAATCGAGGACAACATTCTTATGTTCTTTCCTCGCGCGCACCACCGCCGAGCGAATATCCGCCCGGGCGTCCGCGCTTTCGTCGTAGAGAGGTTTCTCCTCGGCCAAGGCGCCAGTTGCGATGACCAGAAAGGCCGCCATGAGCACGAGCCGGCAAGGGCGCGTTTTCCTCATCTCGCCATGGTATCGTAACCAAGAGGGTCTCTCAAGGCGCGACATGGCGAGCCGGCGGCAATCACCCGGGGATTCGATTATGCGAAAGAAGACCAAAGCCGCGCTACTGTTTGTGATTGGAGGGCTGGCCGTCATGCCTGCTCGAATTCGAGCCCAGACCACGGCCAAAACGCCATCGGCGGAGTCCTCTCCTCCCGGCAAGCCACCCGAGGCGCAGCAGACGGACGAGCGGCCTGTCTCCTGGAAGCGGTTTCTCCCGAACGTTCTCGAAGACCAAAAACGTATCTGGCTTTTTCCGAAAAGCCTGAGCGAAGGGAAGCACTGGAAGCCGGCGGCCGCCTTCATTCTCGGAACGGGCGCGCTGGTGGCCCTCGACCCGGAAGACGCGCCCTATTTCCGCCGCGCGCAAACGTTCAACGGATTCAACCGCATCGCCAGTTCGAGCAACGCGCTCGTCGCGATTGCCAGCATCCCTGCCGCCTTTTACTTCGCCGGACTCGCGCGTCATGACCAATACATGCAAAGCACCGTTCAACTCGCCGGAGAAGCCGTCCTCGATGGCGAGGCCGTAGACCTGGTCATGCGCGATGTGAGCCGCCGCCAGTCACCCTCCGAAATTGCGCCGAATGGCGATTTCTCCGATACCTGGTTCAGGCGGAACAAGGGCTTGTTCTACGTCGGCTCGGGTGGCTTTGCTTCCGGGCACATGATTGCGGCGGTTTCACTGGCCACCGTTTTTAGCCGCCGCTATCCGAATCATCGCTGGGTACCGTGGGTGGCTTACGGCCTTGCCGGCCTGGTGGGGTTTTCGCGTATCACTCTCTCCGACCACTTTCCGTCCGATGTGTTCGCCGGCGCCTTCCTCGGCTACGCCATCACGCGCTACGACGTATTGCGTCGGCCGTGATAGCATCCGACCGCGATGCCAGGTGTTTTCATTTTGAGCGCGGCGCGGACGCCGATCGGCAAATTTGGCGGGGCTCTGGCTGGCTTCACCGCTCCCGATCTCGGCGTCTTCGCGGCGCGTGCCGCGCTCGAACGGGCCGCGGTCGAAGCGAACGACCTCGAGCTGGCCGTCTTCGGTCATGCGCGCCAAGCTGGGAATGGTCCAAACCCGGCTCGCCAAATTGCCTATCGAGCCGGCTTGCCGGCGGCCACGCCCGCTTACACGGTCAATCAAGCCTGCGCTTCTGGCATACAGGCCATCGCGCTCGCCGCCCAGGCTATTGAGTGTGGCGAAGCGGAACTGGCCCTGGCGGGCGGCATCGAGGCGATGAGCCACGTTCCTTATCTCCTTGAGGGCGCGCGTTGGGGTGCGCGCATAGGCGATCAGGTGCTTGTGGACGGCATGCGCCGCGACGGTTTCCTTTGCCCGCTTTCGAAGATGGTCATGGGTGAGACCGCGGAGCTTTTGGCAAATCAATACCACATCCCGCGCGAAGAGCAGGACGCGTTCGCGCTCGAAAGCCAACAGCGCGCGCGCCGAGCCATCGAGTCCGGCCGTTTCCGCGACGAAATTGTTTCCGTCACCGTAAAGGACAAGAAAGGCGAACGCGAGTTTTCAACGGACGAGCATCCCCGGTTTGACGCGAGCTTGGAAGGTCTCGCCAAGCTCCCGCCCGCCTTTG
>QHZO01000291.1 GCA_003224695.1 Acidobacteriota bacterium | reverse complement strand
ACCTTCGCTCCGTTCCATTTTAACTAACCGGATAGTTAAAATATTCCTGGGCCGCCTGGTTGTCAAGCTTAAAGTAAACGTGCAACTTTCGCGCGGCCCATGAATCCATAATGGATATGCTGACTGAATGGTCATTCCAATGACCTCTCGGTCTTAAGCTCTATGCTGAGCGTGGGCAAATCGAAGAAGGAAGTCGTCACGGAGTTTCGCCAGTCGGAGATCCTGGCCGCGGCGCGCCGGGTTTTTGCTTCCCGCGGTTTCCACGATTCGACGATTGAGGACGTGGCGGAAGCGGCGGGCATCGCCAAGGGCACCATTTATCTCTACTACGCCTCGAAGCTCGATCTTTATTGGGCGGCGCTCAAAGCCGGCATCGTCGCCATGGTCGAGGAAGCCGAGCGGCAGATGGCCGCGGTCGCGACCGTCCGGGAAAAGATGCAAGCCTTCATCGCCTCCAAAATCAACTACGCGGAAGCGCAAAAGGATTTCTTTCGCGTCTATTTTTCCGAATTTGGCAATGCCCTGACGCACCCGGCCGAAATGCAAAGGGAATTCAAGCAACTTTATCTCGGCCAGGCGCGGATGCTCTCCCAGGTCATCGCCGATGGGGTACGCCGCAAAGAGCTCCGGCCTCTGGCGCCCGAGAGCGCGGCGCTCGCCATCGCGGACCTGACACGCGGCATGATCGTTCAGCGCATGGTGGGGTGGTCGAAGGCCTCGGTGGACGACGACATCCAGTTTGTATTCGACTTGATTTGGAAAGGACTGTCGAACCGATGAAGCCGAAGTTGCGCGTCTTGATTTTGATCGTTACTCTCGGCGCCTCCGAAGTCGCGGCCCAGGCGCCGGGCCAATCCACCGGCAAGGCCACCAGTCCGGCGTCGACGACCTCCGGGATGACGACGCCGAGCAGTCCGGAGTCCGAGAGCCCCTATTTCGGCGGCGTTCCGAGCGGCGCGCGCCATCCGGGAAAAATTCCTCTGACCCTTGCCGGGGCGATTGACCGCGGATTGAAGTACAACCTGGCGCTGGTGCTCACGGAGGAGGACACGCGGGCGGCGCGCGGGGCTCGCCTCAAGACGCTCGCGGACCTGCTTCCGAATCTCACGTCCGAGCTCTCCGAATCCAGCCAGACGCTCGATCTGGCCGCTTTCGGATTCGCTGGCCTGAAGGGCTTCCCTACCCTGGTCGGACCCTTCAGCGTTTTCAGCGCCCGGCTGTATCTCTCGCAATCCGTATTCGACTGGAAAACCCTCCACAAGTCGAAAGCCTCGAGGGAGGATGTGAAGGCGGCGGAATTTTCCTACAAAGACGCGCGTGATTTGGTGGTTCTGGTGGCATTAGACCTATACCTCCAAGCCATCGCCGCTCGGAGCCGCGTGGAGACGGCGCGCGCGGAAGTCAAGGCCTCGCAAGCCGTTTACAATCGCGCCGTGGACATGAAGAAGTCAGGAGTTATCCCCGGGATTGACGTTTTGCGGAGCGAAGTCGAGCTGCGGGCCGAACAACAGCGGCAGATCGCGGTGGAAAACGATTTCGAGAAAGCCAAGTTGAACCTTGCCCGTGCCATCGGCCTGCCCGTGGACCAGGAATTTGAATTGGCGGACAAGATTCCGTACTCGCCCCTCACCGCCATGCCGCTCGAAGAAGCGCTCGCAACCGCCTACCGCTCGCGCGCCGACTACGAGAGCGCGGAAGCGCGCGTGCGTTCGGCCGAGGATGAAAAGCGGGCGGCGCGGGGAGGGGGGCTCCCGTCCCTCAGCTTTGACGCCGATTATGGCGACATCGGCCCTGTTCCCGGACAGTCGCACGGCACTTACACGGTTGCCGCAAGCCTGCGCGTCCCAATTTTTCAAGGCGGCCGCGTGCGCGGAGACGTGCTCGAGGCGGACGCCTTGCTCAAGCAGCGGCAGGCGGAGCTCGCCGACCTCCGCAGCCGGATTGAATACCAGGTGCGGACGGCGTTCCTCGACTTGAAGGCCTCCGGCGACCAGGTTCAAGTGGCGAGCCAGGCGATGAGTCTGGCCGACGAGCAATTGAAGGAAGCCGAAGACCGCTTCTCCGCGGGAGTCGTCAACAGTATCGAGGTCGTCTTGGCAGAGGAAGCTTACGCTTCCGCCCATGAGAATTACATTTCGAGCCTTTTTGCCTACAACCTGGCCAAAGGCAGCCTGGCGCGCGCGCTCGGCATCGCGGAGACCAGCGCGACATCAATTCTCGAAGGAGGCCACTGATGGCGAGCGCGGTCGAAACTGAAATGAACCACGGACAAGCCGAGAGGATGACACCGCCCGTGCCGCCGCCTGGGCAGCTTCGATCGCCGCGCGCCCGCTGGCTGGTGGGCGGAGGCGCGCTCCTGCTGCTCGTCGCGATTACAGCCATCTGGCGATATATGGCGGTGCGCGAGTCAACCGACGATGCGGAGATTGATGGCCACGTGACGCCCATCAGCGCGCGCGTCGGCGGCACGGTGGTCGAGGTCGCCGTCAACGACAACCAATTCGTCGAAGCGGGAACGGTGCTGGTGAAGATTGATCCGCGCGACTACCAGGTGGCCCTGGACCGCGCCAAGGGTGACCTTGCCGAAGCGGAAGCGGAAGCGGCTGCCGCGCGAATGCGCGTCCCCATAGCTACCACTAACACAGGTTCCGAGCTTCAAGGGAGCGAAGCCGGCGTCGAGGGCGCCCAGGCCGGCGTGGCCGCTGCCGGGCAGCAGGTCCAGTCGGCGCACGCGAAGCAGCGCGCCGCCCAGGCCCAGCTCGAACAGGCCCGCGCGCTCGATACCAAAGCCGCGCGCGATCTCGAGCGGCTAAAGCCGCTGGTGACTAAAGACGAAGTTTCCCAGCAGGAGTACGACGGCGCGGTGGCCGCGGCCCAGGCCTCGCATGCCGCCGTGGAGTCGGCGGAGGCGGGATTGGCGGAAGCCGGGCTAGGCGTGGCGCTCGCGGAAAGTCAATCGGCCGAGGCCCGCTCGCGGCTAATCGAGGCCCGTTCCCAGGCGCAGGCCGCCCGCACTGCCCCGCAGCAGGTCGCCGTCATGCGCGCCAACGCCCAGTCCGCGCAGGCCAAGGTCGAGCAGCGGAAGGCCGAGCTCGAGCAAATGAAACTCAATATGGGCTATACCGTCGTCAAAGCGCCCGCCAGCGGCTGGGTCAGCAAGAAGAACGTGCAAGTGGGTCAGGTCATCGCCGCCGGACAGCCGCTGCTCGCGATCGTTCCGCAAGAAGACTTGTGGGTCATCGCCAATTTCAAGGAGACGCAGCTCACGCATATGCGGCCGGGACAGCGGGCGGAAATCTCCGTGGACGAGCTCGGGGGCCGGAAGTTTCGCGGCCGCGTAGATTCGATCGCAGCCGCCACGGGCGAGAAGTTCAGCATCTTGCCGCCGGAAAACGCCACGGGAAACTACGTCAAAGTCATCCAGCGCGTGCCGGTGAAGATCGTCTTCGACCCGGGTCAAGACCCCGAGCATTTGCTGCGCCCCGGCCTTTCTGTTGAGCCAACCGTGCTCACGCATTCCAAGTAACATGGCCAACGAATCAGGACACGCCCAGCCTGTCATCAACCCGTGGATTATCGCTGTCGCGGTGATGCTCAGCACGTTCATGGAAGTGCTGGACACGACGGTGGTGAACGTGTCGCTTCAACACATCGCCGGAAGCCTTTCGGCGACTGTGGACGAGGCAACCTGGGCGCTTACGTCATACCTGGTGGCAAACGCCATCGTCCTGCCGCTTACGGGCTGGCTGTCCAATTTTTTCGGTCGTAAGCGGCTGCTGATGATGGCCGTGACGGGCTTCACGATCGCTTCATTTTTCTGCGGGCTCTCCTGGAATCTTCCGGCCCTGGTCTTTTTCCGAATCCTTCAAGGGGCCTGCGGAGGTTGCCTGCAGCCCATTTCGCAAGCGGTTTTGCTCGAATCGTTTCGTCCCGAGGACCGCGGCAAGGCCATGGGATTTTGGGGGCTCGGCATCGTGGTCGCGCCCATGCTCGGGCCAGTGCTCGGCGGCTGGCTTACGGACAGCTATACCTGGCGCTGGGTCTTCTACATCAACATCCCTGTCGGCGTCGCTTCCATCATCATGACCAAGCTTTTCCTGTTCGACCCGCCCTACATCCGCCGCAGCACGTCGAAGGTGGATTACTGGGGCATCGGAATGCTGGCGGTGGGTGTCGGCGCGCTTCAGGTGGTGCTTGACCGCGGGCAGGAGGCCGACTGGTTCGGAGCGCACTGGATTACGGCGCTGACCATAATCTCCGTCGTTGGCTTTGCACTCTTCTTCGTTCAGGAACTCACCACGGCGCACCCCGTCGTCCGCCTCCAAGTCTTTCGCGAGCGGACTTACGCCACCGGCGTTTTCCTGATGACCGTGCTCGGCTTCGTGCTTTACGGCAGCTTGGTCATCCTGCCCATTTTGTTGCAAACGCTTCTCGGCTATCCGGCGCTCCAGGCGGGCATCGCTATGGCGCCGCGCGGAGTCGGATCGTTCATCGCCATGCCTTTGGTCGGCATCATCATGTCGAAGTTCGATCCAAGGAAGCTTCTGGGCTTCGGAATTCTCGTGGCGGCGCTTACGCTGTTTCAACTTTCCTGGCTGAATTTGAGCGCCGGTTATTGGGACATCTTCTGGCCGCAGATCGTGCAGGGTGTATCGCTCGGTTTCCTCTTTGTCCCCTTGACCACGACCACCATGGATCCGATTCCGAAAGAGGAAATGGGAAACGCCACGAGCATCTTCAACCTGATGCGGAATATCGGCGGCAGCATGGGCATTGCCGGCGCAACGACACTGATTGACCGCCGTATGCAGGCCTACACCAACATCCTCGGCGCGGACGTGAACCCATACCGGCCCGAAGTCCTGGAACGATTGCGACAAATGCAAGGCGCATTTCAGGCCGGGGGCGCCGATGCCTACACCTCGGGCCAGAAAGCCCTTGCCGCGACGTTCGGAGGCCTCGAAAGGCAGGCTTCGATGCTTTCTTTCAACGAGGCGTTCCGCACCCTCGGGTTCCTTTTCGTGCTGATTGTTCCGCTGGTCCTGCTTCTCAGAAGGCCGCGCACCTCGGCCAGCATTACAGCCGGACATTGATTCCGACATCGTCCACGAGCCTTTGACGGACATCCGTGGGCTTTCGCCCACGANGACCTCGCTTACGTCGCCAAAGCGGCTCGGCTCATTTGCGCGGTGGGTCACAAGGTTCGCACGAGCATGCAAGTTATATCGTCGTGCTGGCGGGCGGGGCCGACGAATCCGTCCACGGAAGCCATCAGGGCTTTCAACATTTCTCGCGCGCCGGCGGACGGACGTTCGGCCAGAGTCTGAAGCATACGCGCCTCGCCGTATTCCTCTCCTGACTCATTCTCAGCTTCAACCAAACCATCCGTGAACATGACGAGCAGGTCGCCGGGAGCGAGCGTCCCGGTCCCGGCCTCGTAGACGGTTCCAGGCCGAATGCCGAACGGCAGACCCCCGGTTTCCAGGCGCTCGATCGCCCCCGAGGCGCGGGCGAGAACCGGCAGGTTGTGCCCGGCTCGGACATACGTCAGCGCATGCGTGGCGGGATCGAGTTCGGCGAGGAACGCCGTGGTGAAACGAGTCCCGCCGATGTTCTGCCCGCAGGCATAGTCGTTCAGTCCGCGCGCCAGGACCGCTAAACTCGACGGCGACATGGCCAAGGTGCGCAGGCTCGCCTGGAACGTGGCCATCAGCAGCGCCGCCGGGACGCTTTTCCCCGCGACGTCTGCAATGGCCATGAGCAGGTGAGGCGCCGGCTCGGCAGACGGCTCAGCCCCGGCGCCATCTGCCGCCGGACGCATGAACGCGTCGTAGTAGTCGCCAGCCACGGTGTTCGCAGCCCTGGTGGCGAAGGCGATGTCCACCCCCGGGATTTGAGGCGGAACCTCCGGCATCAGCCAGCGCTGGATGTCGCGCGCGATTTCGAGGTCGCGCTTCATGGTGACGCGGTCTGCAAGCTCGAGGGCGAGCAGGACGAAAAGAAGCAGCCCCCCGACTATGTGAAGGGGTGAGGTGTCAGATCGGAAGACCACTTCGTTCCCGTATTGGACTTCTCCGCCGGGAAAAACCAGCAGCGCGATGGCGATGAGCAGAAGAACCCGGCGCGCCGGAGTCAGCTTCATCAGCATCGCCCAGAAAAGCGCGCGACCGATGCGCAAGCCGCGCTTCAACCGCGGCTCGCCTTTGGCCTCGCTCTGATCGATATCCTTGGCGTAGAACTGGTAGCTGGCGCGGGCGTCGGCACGGATCTGGGACCACAGCTCTTGAATCTCCAGTCCCTCGGTCACGCGGGCCCAGAAATCCTTAAGCCGATGAGCGCCGCGGCCCGCATGTTGGCCGGCCTCGGAAAGCCGAGCGCTACCTTCGCCGCCTGAAGTCTTCGGCACAGTATAACCATTCCATATAACTATGAATAACTTATATCATTCACTACAAGGTAATGCTGCCGCCGGTCATATCTCAATTTGATGATTCTGTAGCGGCGGTCTATCCCTCGACACGCTCGGGACGGTGAGCGAAGTCGAACCGTGACAGCCGATCTTTCTTTTAATCCTTTCGGCGCTCCCCGATGGAATCGGAGTAAACTCCGAGCGCCGCTTGTATCTTCATCCAGCAGTGTTATCGTCGAGAGCCTGTTCTGTAGATCGGCCCCCCGCCCTCTTCTCCAACGCCGTGGAAGAATCTACAGAAAACTGAGACACTACCCTGCCGCCCGCTCAAGTCAGGAGCTCGGCGGCCGGTAATCGAACCGGGTCCCTGCTTTCTCACGGGACCGTTCGAGCGCGAGCTCGATCAGCCGGTCGAGGAGTTTCGGGTAAGCGAGGCCTGTGGCTTCCCAGAGCTTCGGGTACATGCTGATAGGCGTGAAACCCGGAATGGTGTTGATCTCATTGACGAAAATCTTGCGCGTGCGGCGGTCGAGGAGAAAGTCCACGCGCCCCATGCCCGCGCCGTCAATCGCCTGGAAGGCCCTCACGGCAAACTCTCGCACACGCTTCGTCTCGCGCTTTCCGAGCGGGGCCGGAATGATGAGGCGGGAGCCTTCCTTCAAGTATTTCGCCTCATAATCGTAGAACTCGTTGATCGGAATCACCTCGCCGGGGACCGAGGCTTCCGGCCGGTCGTTGCCCAGCACC
>QHZO01000055.1:8979-13811 GCA_003224695.1 Acidobacteriota bacterium | reverse complement strand
AAAGGAAACTCGGACTCGGAGCCATCAAATTCGGGGATTGCGAGCGAAAGCGGGGCGTGAAACGCGGGTCGGGCTTCCGGCGCAACGCCTTTCGCCCGCCCGCGTGGCGCGCCGCGACGTGGTGGCGGGTCAGGGTCTGCCTGACTCCACCAGCCTCCTTGCGCCTGCATCTTTTCCCAGAAATCGTCCTCGGAGTTTGCGGCGATGGAGCCAGAGGTTTTCAGGAGCGGCGTGTAAGCGCTCTTGAGCATTTCGTCGAAGGTTTTCCAGGGCAGGGCCGTGGCGAGCTCTCCACCCAGCCGATGAGCCACGTCGAGCAGGACGTCGGGCATGGCGCGCGTGTCATGCAGTGGGTGAACGGCCGGCGGCGCCAAGCTCACGGTTTCGACGCTCGCCCCCGACTCCGGAATTCCCTCCACCCAGGATTCGAGGGGCGAATGGTCGGGGAGAATCAAATCGGCGAGCAAGCTCGTTTCGTCCAGGAAGCTGTCGAAGCTCGCGACAAAATGCACTTTTTCGAGCGCCGCTCGAACCTGCGATTTGGCAGGAGTCGAGAAAACCGGATTGGCTCCATAAAGAAGCACGACTTTGGGTGCGCGTGGCTGATCGAGCAGAATTTCCTGGACCAAGGCTTCGAGGGCCGCAAGGCAACCGGCCGCCCCCGACTTTGGCAGGAACTCGGCCGCCAGAGGCGCGTTGGGAGTGAATTCGAGAACGCCTGGCTCGCCCGCCGGTTTGAGCAGGCTCATGAGGGCGTTGAGCGCGTTTACCGAAAGCGCGTTGTAAAGCGCGTTGGTGCCGGCGAGCGGAGCGCCGCTGACCAGAGCCAGTGCGGGCGGGTTGTCGGCGATTTCGCCCGCCAGCCGTGTGATCGTGGAACTCGGCACGCTGGTCAGCTTCTCCACGTTGGCCGGCTGATAATCGGGCAGACCCTCGCTCCATCCGGCGATGAGCCTCCCGGCAGCGAGCGTCTTCGCGGCAGGAAATCTCGTTATCAGTTCGTGCGCGAAGCCCAGGGCCAGAGCGCCTTCGTGCCCGATGCGGCAGGGAATCCACTCGTCGGCACTGGCGCCGGTCAGCGACATGCGGGATTCGACCTGTACGAATTTGCCGCGCCGTCCCGGCCGCCCCTGACGCATCTTGCCGTAGCCAATGGCTTGAGCGACCGGAGAATTCCAGGTGCCCAGGAAGTCCGATCCGAACGATAGCAGGTAATTGACGCGGCCAAGGTCGAAGGTTGGTAACTGCGCATGGCCGAAGCTCAGCGCGTTGGCGCGGCGCAAGACCGCGTCATCGAAAAGTTCGAAGGTTACCGCCGGCGGCGCGCCGAATGCCTGGAGGAACCGCTCGATCAGCACGCCGCGCTGGTCGCGCATGGGCCGTGTCAGGAAAGTCAGCGACGACGCTTCGTCTCCCTTGCGCAGCGCCGCGAGTTGCGCCGTCAGGATTTCGAGCGCCTCACTCCAATCAATCTGTACAAAATTCCCGGAGCCCCTCGGGCCGTTGAGCTTGAGGGGCGTCCGGAAGCGGTCGGGATGGTAAAGCGACTGAACCCCGGCCTGGCCGCGCGGGCAAAGCTTTCCGCGGTTGACGGGATGAGCGGGATTCCCTTCGAGCTTTTTCGCCAAGCCCATCTGGATGAGACCGACCTCGCGTTTGCGAACCACTTCTGCTTCGCCTGGCATCACCCGGACCGAAAGCCCGCACCCGGCCGAACACAGCGTGCATACACCCGGCTTCCAAGTAGCGACGCCCGGGACAAGGTCTTCCTCCGGGATGAAGCGGATGAGCTGGCGCTCGGGCTGGCCGCAGCAGTCGAGCGTCGCCGTGGCCCCGGTTATCGCTGAAATCCTGATGAAGTCGCGACGGTCCATAAGAAATCAGAAGTCAGAAATCAGAAATCAGAACTCAGAAGTCAGATACCAAATCCAGCCACAACGCGCCAAGTACTCAGCATTCAAAACCCGGATTAGATACCTGAGCCCTGAATCCTGAATCCTAAATCCTGAATCCTTCGCAAATTCTCGCCCACACTTCGCCGCTCAGAAATGGCACGTCGTGCAATCAATTGAAGCGCCTTTCAGTTTGTGACAATCAACGCAGAAGCCCATGGTCATATCAACGGACCGCCTGGCCACGGTCACCTGCGTCATGTCGCCATGGCAGGCCTTGCAGTCCACGCCGGCACGGACATGCGGCGCATGGTTAAACTTCACGTGCGCGAAAGGGCTGAAACCATAAACACGCTGCCAGGGAATTTCTTCGCCGCGCTGGAGGTAGGAGGCCACTTTCTTGATTTCCGGATTATCCGTGGCGACGGCTTGGTGGCAAGTCATGCAGACTTGGGCGCCGGGGATTCGCGCGTCCGGCCCCGAATCCACTCCCACGTGGCAAAGGACACATTGCATGCCGATCTTGACCAGGTGGACTTGATGGGTGTAGGCAATCGGCTGCACGGCCTCGCCGCGCCGGTTGAAGAAGTCGCGCCAAGCGTCGCCGAACGTGCGATGCGCCGGCGTATACACGCGAGAAGAGGCCCCCGGGCTGACCGCATCCTGCTCGGGCGCGCCCAAACTGTAGCTGGGGGAAGCGGCCTTGAATCTTCCCCAAACGAGGACGCTCGCTGCAATGACGGCCACTCCATACCCCAAAATGCGCTTGGTTTGCAAAGTGGCTCTACTCCGGGTCCTCGAAACCAACCGTTTAGAATTGCGTAAAGCTTGCGACTCAGCGCGCCCGGGAGCTCCAGACGGGTTCCAGGAGTTTCTCGAAAGGCGTTACAGAAGAAAACCCGCCCCGTCGTTCAGTGACCTTCCAGCCTGTTGGGCCAAGAATTCCAGCCGTGTCCTCGAAGGCGTCGCATCATCGCCGCGCGAAGAATCGACGTCCCAAGAGGGCGGAACGGAAACAGTCAACTGCATTTCCGAACGGGAATCAAGGGGCATGAAATACGAAATTCAGCCTCCCATCTGATCGGCTTCAACCACGATTCTTGCAGAAGCCATTCTCGGGCCTTACCTGCCCCCTCTCAGGTCCGTTCGGCGTGCATGCTTCAGCTTAACTTCCCGTTAAAAGACGAACCAGAGAACCATATAGAGCGAATTATTGTCGCTGGCCTTTCGCCCTGCGCCGTCGTAATTCGTCCCGCCGCCATTGAATGTCGTGTATCCCGTATATTGCAACCCCAACTGGATGTTTTGGACGGGCCAGTAGGACGCGTTGGCGATGAAGCCGCGGAACTTCGGGTTGCCAGTCGCGCTCCCGCTGACGTCGGCCTGCGGGAAAAGCAGCGGATCGGTGGTGCCGGTGGTCCCAAAGCCCCCGAACGTTAAAGCGTACTTGTTCCCGAAATGATAGACCGCGTCGGCGCGCAACGTGTTGAGAGTGTGGTTGGCCAAGGTCGAGCCGCTCGCCCCAAATGTGGCAATGAGGTCCGAACTTTCATGGATGTAAGTGCCGTGTACGGTCAGCAGGTCGTTATGGAGGTTGGGAAAGATTCGCTCGTATTGGAAGTCTGCGGCAACATCTGTGTAGAAGTCCTGGGGGCCAGTGATGGCGCCGGGCGTTGTCGCCACGTGCATTCCGTACGTGCCAACCATCAGGTAGTTATTTCCACGCGTCTGCTGCCAGGCCAAGCGCCAGTAAGGCGCGACGCCACGGATGTTAAAGCCAAAAGCCGAGCCGTCGCTTGCCAGGCCGCTGTTGGGCTGAGAGCCGCCAATGTGCTCCGAACGGTAACCCGTGACCGCGCCGTAGAGGTGGTTGTTCCACATGGCGTAGCCGCCGAGCCCCGCCACATCCTCACCGAGTGTGCCGTCCACGAGAGTTGCCGCCGCCGGCGAGGGCGCAACGTCCGTGGATACCCACGGAAATCCCCAGGCCGGAGTGCTGCTCCAAAGGTCTTCGACGGTTGGATTGTTATTGAAGGTGACGCCGTAGATCAGCTCTTTGCCGGCGAACTTCGTCCGATTGGCATAGCGGATGTCGGTGTTGTCCCAACTGAAGTGGTCACCCTGAGCTTCATAAGTCACCTGAACAAAGCTGCCGAAGTGAGTCGCGTATGCTCCCGCGAGGAAGATGCTGGCCGCTTGAGGAAACTCGTAATTCCCATTTTGCGAGCCGGGCTGCCGTTTGTTGGTGACGGTGTTCGAGAGCTGGATAAAGGCCGACAGCGGCAGCCAGGTGTTGATGTTGAGCCCGGATATCTGCGGCCCGCCTTGGGAAGTAATTTGCGTGATGCCGGTGGCCGTATATCCGTTGAGCTTGAAGAGCCGGCCGAGCGGTGTCAGCTCCGGGATCGTCGTGTGGCAGGAGCTGCAAGGCAACCCGGTTTGCCGCGCGAAGCTCGCCACGCCGCGCGCTTCGGGTGAGCTCGATAGCACTATGACGCCCGCCAATATCCCCAAGGCGAGCCACTTTGCGATTAACTTTCCCGCGGGTTCCAAACGCCTAAAAGTGCGCCTGCTCATTGGACTCCTCAAGGCCTCATCCATGTAAGCCCTCCCCCCCGGCTCATCGTCTGCCGGAAGTGCCGCCCCCGGACTTCGGACAAACTAGCATATGGAAATGATGTTGGCTAGCTGTGATTTCGCTTACACAAGAAGTGCGCCCGCGCAACGCTCAGCCAGCCTCCATGTTTCTTCGTCGGAATCTTCTTGGAGGTTGAAAGTGTGACTCCAGGCAGCGTTAGGTCGAGGCTTTGGTTCGGCTCCAAGCCATCCAGCCGTAGTAAAGGGGAATTCCGGCCAGGATGAATCCAAGGCCCGCCAGGGACGCCCATGGCGTTTGGATAAGCGAGTTGCCGATGACCACGAAGCAGACCAGCGCGAACG
>QHZO01000055.1:8331-8949 GCA_003224695.1 Acidobacteriota bacterium | reverse complement strand
GATCAGGACTGCCAGCGCCGCCATGCCGTAGAAAAACCATCCGCTAGTAATGACGTACGTGTAAAGCTGTTGAAACGAGCCGATATTGGCGAGGGCGATGGACCAACAGCCTTGGATAACGAGTGCCGCAGCGGGAGTTTTGTAGCGAGAATGGATTCTTCCCACGGAGGCGAAAAAAACCTCGTCGCGGGCCATAGCAAAACAGACGCGCCCTCCGCCCAGAATGTTGCCGTTGAGCGCGCCAAAAATCGAGCACAGAATCAGCACCGAGACGAACGCCGCCCCTTTCGGCCCGGCCAAAATCTCCATGGTCCTGGCCGCCACGCTTTGGTAGCGATTGTCGGCGAGCACGGCGAGGGGGAGCACTCGCAAGTAGGCGAGATTGGCCGAAAGATACACCGCCACGACAGCCGACGTCCCGAGCAAGTAGCTCCAGGGCAGCGTCCGTCCCGGGTCTTTCACTTCTCCGGATGCGTAGGAAAGGATGTGCCAGCCCTGGTAGGCCCACAGCGCTCCAATCAGGCCCACACCGAACGAGGCGAAGGTGGTTTGCGGAGTGGGCAGAGCAAGGGTGGCGGTCGGCCGGGCGATTGCCGTCGAGAAAAAAGCGAACCCGAG
>QHZO01000055.1:4587-8296 GCA_003224695.1 Acidobacteriota bacterium | reverse complement strand
CTTTTTGACTCCGGCGATGTTCACGGCGGTCAGCAGCGCGATGACGAGCGAGGAAATCAAGTGCCGTTCGAGTGTCGTCAGGGGATAAAACGCGCCACTGTAAATTCCGAACGCGACGGCGAGCGTGGCGATGGCGCCCGATTCGATTACTGTGAGCGCCGCCCAGCCGTAAAGAAACGCGAAGAGTTTGCCGTAGGCCTGTCGCAAGTAAACGTACACGCCGCCGGCTTCAGGCGTGGCAGCGCCAAGCTCCGCGATGGAGAGCGCGCCCGCCAGCGAAAGCGCTCCGCCGACTACCCAGATGGCAAGAAGCGCCCCGACGCTCCCCACGCGCTCGGCCACGTCGTGCGGCACCAGGAATATTCCCGAACCGATAATCGTCCCGATCACGATGGCCGTCGAGCCCAGACGGCCGACGGCGCGAGGAAGGGATGCCGGAGTTGCCGTGGCTTGAGTGCCCATCTCTATGTCCTTAAGCGTCGGGACGGCGGCGCTGCCGTCGGCTGCCCTTCTGTCCCCTCGTGGAGCGTTCGTGAATAATTCGGGCTAATGACCAACTCGCGCTTTTTTCGCACATTCTTTGGTCGAAGCGAACTCCGCCGCGTAGTGAACGCCGTTGAATTCCTCGAGCACCATCCGGCCGCGTTCGCCGGCTCGAGCATGATAACAGTATCGGGTCAGGGAGCAATTGCAGACGTCATGTTCCGGGTCGCGGTCAATTTCAAGCAATTCTTTTTCTGTGAGGCGCTCCATCAGCCGGCGAAAGGTCAGCACCACGACCGAGTGACATACGACCAGCACCGATTGCCTTCGACAATCGCGCAGCAGCGTCCCGAGAAAGCTGTGCACCCGCAAGGCGACGTCCGGATAACTTTCTCCTCCGGGCGGACGATAATAATATTTCCCGTCCCGGGCCCGGCGGTTCCATTCCTCCGGATATTTCTTCTGAATGCCCACTTTAGTCAGCCCATCGAGGATACCGAATTCCTTCTCGCGGATCCGTTCTTCAACGGTGATGCGCGGGGGATGTGCCAAAAGCTTTGCGAGCAGCTCGGCCGTCTGGATGGTGCGGAGATACGGCGAGACGAAGAGCCGGTCAAACTGGAAACGCCGTGAGAGGAAAGCTCCTGTGGCCTCGGCCTGTTGCTCGCCTCGCCGGGTGAGCGCCACGTCCATGTCGCGCAGGCCCCCTCCGTAGTCCATCTGCCCGGCTTTCACCGCCTCATCCTTGCCCACGTTCCGCTGGGACTCGCCGTGGCGCACGATCGCGAGATGGTCCATCCACTTTTGTTCACCGCGGCCTCTTGATTCTTTTCGCATCGCTGGAAATACTTTACTGGAACTGGGCGGGTCATTATACTGGAGCGCCTTTGAGAAGAGGCAATTTTTCGCCCTTCGATGCGGCCACGCCCATGGGTGACCAACCGGGGATCAGGCGGCGATTTCAGGGCCAGGTGGCTCTGGTGGTGGGCGGCGCGCAAGGAATTGGCAGGGCCATTGCACTTCGGTTGGCCGACGAAGGAGCGAACGTTGTCATCGGCGACGTGGATCGCCGGATGCTCGCGCGAACCACGCGGGAGATGACGGCGCAAGGTTTGAGCGTTCGCGCCGTTCCTTCCGACGTTCGCAAGCTCCGCGACGTCGGCCGGATGGCGGGAGTGGGACGGTCGGCGGCGTTCACCGAGACGGACGAGCGTTTGTGGGCATGGACGCTGGACATCAACGTTACAGGCGCTTATCGTGTGGCGCGCGCCGTCGTCCCCCACATGATCAAGCGGCGCCGCGGCAAGCTGATCTTTATGGCCTCCACCAACAGTTGGGACGCGGAGGCGGAGCTCGCGCCTTACAATGTCTCGAAAGCCGGGGTGTTTCTGCTCGCAAAAACTTTGGCGCGTGAACTCGGGCCTTATGGAATCCGCTCGAACGCCATCGGCCCGGGGCTGATTCGGACTCGGCTGACGCGGCCCATGCTCAACGACCCGAAATTCATGCGCAAGTACCAGCACTTGATACCCGCCGGCCGCATCGGCGAGCCGGAAGATATCGCCGGCCCAGCGGCGTTTCTGGCCTCGAGTGACGCCGATTATGTGAATGGCGTCTTGCTCTTTGTGGACGGCGGCCAGTTGGCGTGAAGGAAGGATTCAGGAATTAGGATTCAGGATTCGGAGGCAAAAAGCAAAAATGCAGGAGTGGACATGCGCAAAGTGATTTAAGCGACGGTTTGGTCTTTGTTGCCGGCCAAGTTGCCGTGAATCCCCAGACGAACGAGCTCGAGCTCGGCGACATCAAGGCGGAAACACGGCGCACGCTCGACAACCTGCAAACTATTTTGCTCGCCGCGGGAAGCTCGCTCCGCGAGGTTGTGCGCATCGGTGTGTACCTGGCGGACCTTGCGGATTTCGACGCGATGAATGAGGTCTTCCGGAAATATTTCCCGGAAGATCCGCCGGCTCGCACCACCATTGGCGCCAACCTGCCGAAGATCAAAATCGAGATTGATTGCATCGCGCGCGTGGGTCGAGGGATGAATCGTTAAAGTGGCGAATGGCGTTTCAACGGTGTCATTCTGGGCGAAGTGAAGAATCCCATCATTTCTGGGACAAGCGAAATACGGAGATCCTTCGCGGAGTTTACCCTGAGCGGGCGCAGAGTGAGATCCTTCGCTGCCATGAAAATAGCAGCTGACTGTGTTGAAAACAAAGGGGTTACTCCAATCCAGCTATTTTCATGCAAAGTGGCGGGCCGAAGGACCATGAAGTCTTCGCTCAGGATGACGAGCGAAGGACTCAGGATGATGAGCCAAGGGCTCAGGACGACGAGCCAAGGGCTCAGGATGACGGCAAGAGGGAGACATGAGACCACAAGAACTTTCGACACCGGCGCTTGCCATTGACCTCGAAACGGTCGAACGAAACCTGGAGGTCATGGCGCGAGTGTGCCAGAAGCAGGGCGTGGGCTTGCGGCCCCACACCAAGACCCATAAGACTCCCGAGGTGGCTCGCCTGCAGCTTGAGCGTGGCGCCGTCGGACTCACGGTGGCCAAAGTGGGGGAAGCGGAAGTGATGGCCCTCGCAGGACTCGATAAAATCCTGGTCGCGTATCCGATCTTCGGCGCGGAAAAACTCAAGAGGCTGGCGGCGCTCGCCCGCACGCGCGAAATCCTGGTTTCACTCGACGCCGAGGCGACGGCGGCCGAACTCTCCCGCGCCGCGGCGGCTCAGGGGGCGACGATTGGCGTTCTGGTCGAGTTCGACTCGGGATTCCAACGCTGCGGGATTCCTCCCGGAGCCGAAGTGGTGGCGCTCGCGAAGAAAATCGGACAGCTTCCCGGTTTAAAGTTCCGCGGCCTGATGACGTACTTCGGCCAAGTCTGGGGGACAAGAGACGAACGCCGCCGCGAAGCCGACCAAGCCGCGGAGGAAGTTGCGAAAGCGCTTGGCGCGTTCGAAGAAGCGCGGCTGCCCGTTGAGATTGTTTCCGGAGGCTCGACTCCTTCGGCGGAATTCGCCGGTCGGGTGAAGGGCCTGACGGAAATTCGCCCGGGCACCTACGTCTATAACGACCTGAATACCCATTACCAGGAGGCCTGCCGCCTGGAAGACTGCGCCGCGCGCGTGGTGACCACGGTGGTCTCAACCGCGGTTCCCGGCCGCGCCATCATTGATGCCGGCTCGAAGACGCTCTCCTCGGACCAGTTGCGAGCCGGGCC
>QHZO01000055.1:0-4512 GCA_003224695.1 Acidobacteriota bacterium | reverse complement strand
GGCGAGGTCCTGACAATCATCCCCAACCACGTCTGCACCTGCGTCAATATGCACGACGAAGCGTTTCTCGTGCGAGGCGGGGAAGTGGTGGGCTGCTGGCGCGTCGCCGCGCGCGGGAAGATTCGGTAGCGCGGCCCAATGCCTGACAGACTTCGGCTGTTAGTCCGCCCTCACGGGGCCAAGGACCGGAGAGAGCGGCGCGGCCAAACGTCGAGTCGCCCGAAGAGCGCACGCTCCGAACGCTCGACCTTACTCTGACTCGGTCCCCAACGGAATAGGGAACGGACTTGTACTCCTGCCATGGCTGCGACCCCATTCGAAAGATAAGTGCGCGGTGGGAGCCTGACGGGACCAACTCGAACTTTCGAGCGTCATAGACTCCATAATAACTTCAAGATACTTGACAGATGCGGTCTGACAGCATCATACTGTCAGCCATCATCTGTGTGCCCGATCTAGAGCCAAGATGTGAAGAATCTCTAGCATAGTCATTCACAGGGAAGAACCCTGGCTACGTGGGCTTCGTCCACTGCATCGGCCGGGTGGTGGCCCGAGAGAGCACAATCTTTTTCAAAGGGGGATCGAGTCATGAGGATCAAATCTGTGCCGATATTCTTAGCCGGCCTTGCCATCCTATCTGTAGGTGCAAAATGCCGGGCGGGTGTATCCAAGGTCGCGCAGGAAAACTTATCAAAGGTCCTGCTCGGCAAAGGTATCAAGCCGCTTCTGAACCTTCCCGCCACCAAGGAGGGGATTGATGTTTACGTCGGAAAGGAGCGCCGGGAGCACCTCGACGAGCGCGGCATCGACATGAAGGAACTGACCAAGTATCTCAAGTCCAAGGGGGTGGGAGTTCAGGCCGGCGAGTCGGACATCGTTACGGAAGTGAAGGTTGACAGCAACCGCGTCGAAATTCACATCGGAGGCGGTGGCGAGGGCCGGCGGGGCAGTTCCCACGCTAACAAAGTCGGCGCGGCCTACCTGCGGGCCGGCGGCTCCCGCGTCAACTTCCTTTACGGGCGAAACCTTACCGACGGCGATATCGAGCCCAAAAAGTTCGTTGGCTTGATGGCGCGTGTGCTCGATGTTAGCGCGATCCAGGAGTCAGAGGCTGAAACGCAAATGCCCGCGGAATTCAAAGCCGCCATTCGGTCCAACACCGTGATAGAAGGCATGACCTACGAAATGGTGCTGCTCTCGATGGGCAATCCCGACCAGAAGAAGATCAACGACAGTACAACTGGCCTCAGCGAGACCTGGTATTACCTCAAGGAAGGCCACCGCTGGGTCGTGGATTTCAGCGACGGCAAGGTCTCGAAGGTCCGAGTGTTTTGATTCCGCCGGTTTCGGTAGGCTCATCCCTCTCGAACCTCGCGGGGAAGGAGCCCCCGCGAGGACCTTGTGGCGCCGTGAAAACACTGCGTTCCGCAATTGCCTGCAGTCCGACTGGCTTGGTATGGCCGGTGGGAGTCCGGTCGCCAACCTGTCTGCGGAGGGCGGCACCTCGTGTTAAGATCGCCTTGGAGGGATGGGTGAGTGGTTGAAACCGGCGGTCTTGAAAACCGCTTCCCGCGAAAGTGGGACGGGGGTTCGAATCCCTCTCCCTCCGCCAAAGAGAATTGAACCATCGGGTGATTGAGCGATTGTAGGATTGAGTGATTGCGGGATTCAGCGATTGACGGATTGAGAGAAGATGTAAGGACCGGCAGGAATCACGTGCTCAATTGGCACGATCTCCTGTTCGCACAATCACCCCATCTCCCAATCACTCAATCATTCAATCGCTCAATGCCGAGCCTCAGAATTCCTGACTCATGGTTTGCGCATTGGCTCCTTTTGCCCTCGCCAAAAACTCAGCCTGCCGGAAAACCCCAGACCACGTTATTATCATCTGAAGGAAATGGTTTGGAAGACGGAACGGTTGCGCGTGTCCGCGGAAGCGATTTGTCGGCGGCGAATGCAGCCCGATTCCCGGCGAGACACGGAATAAGCGAGGGACAGGGTTGCCAAAACTAAAGGGTTTGCTGGGTATGGCCGTACTTGCGGCACTCGTGGTCGGTTTGACCCGATGCGGCGGCTATTCCGCACCCATTCGCACGCCGCCGGGAAGCGGTGTCTTGCTGACGGAGATCGAGGATGCCCCGGTCTGCGACATACTTTCCTTCCGTATTCTCGTTTCCTCCATGTCCCTCTTTCATCCCAACCAATCGTTCCCGGTGACGGTTTTTCCGGGAGCCTTAAGCTCGGCTGCAGACATTAAGGTGAATCTGGACAGCGCCCGGGACACGCCGACAGTTATGAACGTGAGTTCGGTCCCGGCCGGTGAATACGACCGCGCGAGGATCGCACTCTTGCTTCCTCAAGTGGACATTTACGACCCCACCAAGTCGCCGCCCACCTCGACCCTAGTCGCAAGCCTAACGAGCGGCTCCGTCCCGATCACTTTTAATCCGCCGCTCACCATCACCAAAAATCAGATCAGCGCGTTGCTGATGGACTTCGACATGCGCCGCTCATTTCAGGTGAACGCGCAAGGCCAGTTGACGGGAACGATTATTCCGAAGGTTTCGCTCGTGCCGCTTGCTGCCACATCCGCGCAGGGTTTTGGGGGCATGGATGATATCGTGGGGTTCGCGCGCTCCATCAATCCCAACAGTTCGCCCGGCTCGCCTTTTGACGGCGGCATCTCGTTACAGCTTCTTGCGGGAACCGGCCCGCTGATTTCGGCCAACTTCACCCAGTCCACGCTCCTTTACGGCGTGACGGCGCTCAATCAAATGGGCACGGACAGCTTTGTGGAAATGGACGGCTACATGGACACCCGAGGAAACCTCATCGCCACGAGCGTTGAGGTTGAAGATCGGGAAGACCTGTCGAAGAACAAGGTGGCGTTCCTCGGCATCGTGACCTCTCTCACCAAAGATTCGAGCGGGAACGTCGTGCAATTTACATTGCTCAATCGAGAAGAAGAACCGGATACTTCCCTGTCTCTGCCCCTTGACCAGAATTTGCAGGTCATGGTGAGCCCGACGACGGTGTACCAATATTCTTCTCGCGCGGCGAACTTCGCCAGCTTGCCGTTCGGTCCCACCTCGTTCAATGCAGGCCAGGAAGTAGTGGTCCACGGGGCTTTCAAGTCGGGGTCTGGAACCACGCCGACGACAGTCCAGGCGGACAAGATTTATCTGAAATTGCAGACGCACGAAGGCAATTTCAGCTCTCTGGTGGCCGTCGCGTCGGATGACAAGACCGGGGCGTTTTGGCTCCAGCCTTGCGGTTCAATCTTTCAGAATTCGCCCATTTTGGTGATCACCAATTCCGAGACAAACTACTTGAATGTCCTCGGACTGAATGGTCTCACACCGCTCCCGTCAATCTTGGTCAAAGGCCTGCTCTTCTTTGAGCCTGCCGCCACAACTATTAACGGAGTCGCAGTCCGCGCCGGCACGCTCGTCTTGCTCGCGAAGCAAGTTCACCAGCTCAGTTGACCACAAGCAGGCTCCCGCCCCGAGATTCAAAACGGGGGCAGCCGGTTTTTGCGCGTCCGCTTCTCGCCCGGCAAGCGCGTGAACCCCAAGTCCTCGCCGCGCAAAGATTTGGTGGCGTAAATGATCTGGCCGGTGTGGAAAGCGAAATGTTCCGCAACATGGAATGCAGCTTCGAGGCCGGTGACCCGGAATCCCTGGATTTCGTATCTCCGCAGCAAGTCGGCGGCCGAAAGCCGCGCCAACACGCCAGCAGCCTCCCGAACGGTTTGCGCGAGACGGGCCAAGGTCTCGCGCGGCGGCAAAGGGCCCAGCTCTCGAAACTCCAAGTCGCGCCGCCTGCGGTCGGGAGCGCCTCCCAGGCCAGATATAATCCACTGGCGAACGTTTCCTTCCATGTGCAGCAGCAGGTTCCCGATACTGTTGGACGCGGGATTGGGCCGCCGCCAGACCTCTGCCTTGGACAGCCTACCGACCGAGCGCTCGATCCGGGGCAGGTGATAATGGAGAAGGGAATGACAGGCCTGGGCGATGAACTCAGTTTTGAGCGCGGAATATTTTTCGGGCATTTTGGTCTCCTGCCCTGTAAATCTCGTTCAGGCAGTCACGCAAGGTTCGAGCGTAACCTTTTGACCGAGGCCTTCCAATCGTTTCACGTAGTAGCGGGTCAGGCGCTGCGGTTCGAGGCGGTCGAAGAAGTCGCCGCCCAAGTCGGCGTAGCTGGTTCCGGCTTTCAGCATATTGTAGAAAATCATCAGCATCGAGTGACCCATATTGCAATCAGCTCGCGCTTCCTGCCGCGTCGTCCCGCCAACCGGCGGTACTGGGAGGCCAAGTAAGTATGCTTGGTGTGGCTGGCCACCCAGGCCGCCTGCACCAGGGTGCGTTTCAGCCAGCGATTGCCCGGCGTGATAAGCCGCCGGCGGCGTTTCCCCGCGCCCTCCTCGTTGCCCGGACACATGCCTGCCCACGAGGCCAAGTGCTGAGGGCTGGGAAACGGCTGCATCTGGGCTCCCACCTCCGCCAG
>QHZO01000290.1 GCA_003224695.1 Acidobacteriota bacterium | reverse complement strand
CCTCGTGCGGAAAATCAAGAAAGAGGCCGAGGAGAAAGTTTCGACTGTGGCGGCGCTATTGAGCACCTTCCTGTTTCACGGAATCATGGCTTATCAGGCCGCGCAGCCCAGGCTCGCGTTCCGGTTTCTCTTTTCGGTCGGGGTAACCGAAACGGTGCTGGGCCAACTGCCTCTCGCGCGCCGTCGCCGCACCGCCTTCGTCGTTCTCACGACGATCGGCGCCACGCTGCTCGTTGCCGCGTTCCCCTATCTTTACGTTTCCGAGCGTTCGCGCCTTAGCGGCGCCGCTCTCTCCATCGTTTGGCTGCTCGAGGCCGAAGCGTTGATTCTAATCGGCGTCTTTATGAAGGAGATTCTGTTCCGCCGCCTCGGGATGATTGCTTCGCTAGTCTTGGCCGTGCAGATGGTCTTTCAGGATGCTCGTAGGCTCGTCCGGCTTCGAGACCTCGCGGCGATTGAATTCAGCGACCTGCCGCTCGCGGCGCTCATGGGCGTCGCGGCGCTGATCTTATACTTCGATGCCCACTGGGTGGCGAAGCGGTGGAGTCGGTTAATTGACACGAGATTGGAACGCTGGTCATTTCAGGGTCTTTCGTATTTGGCCGGCCTGATGGCGTTAGTCGGCCTCTGGGCCGCTTCAAACGAACCGTGGATGGCCGTGGCCGCGGTCCTCATGGCGTTGGCACTTGCCGTAGCAGGCTGCCGGTTCAAGATTCTTCACCTCTCGATTCAAGCAGCGGGGTTTGCCGCAATCGGCATGGCGAGATATCTCGCGGTTAACCTGGGACTCGAAACCACACTTCACCACGCCAGTTTGCGGTTGATGACCGGCGCGGTTGTGGCCGCATTGCTTTATCTCGCCTCGCCCTGGGCGGCGGTGAGTGACCTGACGAAAGGGAAGCGCGTGGGGGAAAGCTACACGTGGGCTGCGTCATTTCTCGTGGCGCTGCTCGCGTGGTACGAGCTTGACGCGGCGGCGGTCGCGCTGGCCTGGGGCTTGCTCGGACTTGTCCTATTCGAGGCGGGTATGCGAATTCCATCCGGTCCTTTGCGGTTGCAATCATACATCGCCCTTTCTGCCGCATTCTTCAGAGTCTTTTTCGCGAACCTGAACGCCGAAGGATACCCGGGCGAGCTCTCGCCGCGCCTGGTGACGGTCGCGCCGCTCGTGCTGCTCTGCTTCTACGTTTACGTGCGCCTGGCAGAAGCACGGGAAGAATGGCTCGACGGGGAGCGCCGGCTGAAAGCGCCGGAACTGGCGGCGTGGCTCGGGACCGTGACGTTGCTCGGTCTCGCGCGCTTCGAGTTCGCGCCGGACTTCGTGGCGCCGTTGTGGGCTTGCCTGGCGCTCGGTTTGACGGCGCTGGCGTGGCGAACGGCCCGCCCGCTCTTCCTCCATCAAGGTTTGTTCGTGGCTTTCGCGTCATTCTTCCGGGCAGTGCTTCACAACCTCTATCAGCGCAGTTATTTCCCCTCCCCGACTTTATGGCTGGGCCGTTGGTTCACGGTGGGGACGACCGTCGCGTTGCTCTTCATGGCTTTGCCTTTCGCGTTTCGGATCCGATCCGCAGCAAAGGCCGAGCCGGAAGGGGCGTTTCTCGCCTTTGCGGCCACCACACTGCTGGTGGCATTTGAAATGAAAAAGGGCTGGATGACGGTCGGGTGGGGAATTGAGGCTGTGGCGGTTTTTCTTTTTGCGCTGTGGGTGGAAGAGCGCAGCTTCCGCCTGGCGGGACTGGGATTGCTTCTCACCTGCGCGGCGAAGATCGCTGTCCACGACGCGTTCCTCCTGGAAGGCCCCCGCCGATACATGACGTTCATCATCCTGGGCGCGGCGATGCTAGGCGTGTCGATCCTTTACAAGCATCATCGCGCCCTGTTGAGGAGATACCTATGAAGCCCTGGGCCGCATTCGGTGCAGTGTTGGCCTCGCTCACCGCGGCTTTGGTGTGGTGCCAAAGAAACCGGCCGCTGGCGCCGGTGAACCCGGACGCCCTTCTTTTCATGGTCGCCGACTCGGAAAGCGAGTTGAAGCAATTGCCCGTTCGATATACGCGGCTTTCAGATGAAAAGGAAATCCAAATCGGCGATGCGCTGGCGGCTCGATACGGCGGACTCGAAGGATCCCGCAGTGAGGATGACAAGATTATCGAAAAGTATGTTCAGAAAGTGGGCGGACATCTGGCCGCGCATGCGACTCGAAAGTTGCCTTACAAGTTTCACTACGTTTCAAGCCCCTACTTCATAGACGCATTCTCCTTGCCGGGCGGACACGTGTTCATCGGCGCCGGCTTGATGGACCTCATGGACAACGAAGATGAGCTCGCCGGGGTCCTGGGCCACGAGATCGAACACATTGATCATTTCCATTGCGCCGAGCGAGTACAGACGGAGGAAGCTCTCGAGCGGATACCGCTCGGCTCGCTGATAGCGCTGCCCGTCGAAATTTTCGAAGCGGGCTACAGCAAAGATCAGGAACTCGAAGCCGACCGCGAGGGAGCGCGGTTGGCGGTGGAGGCGAACTATTCGCCGCGCGGCGCCGTGGACATGTTCAAAACCCTCGACATGCTTTTCCAGGAGCACGTGGCGCGGGCGCGCACGCCCCAGGAAGAGCTTTCCCGAACCGCCGAAGCAACGCTCGAAGGATATTTTCGCACTCACCCGTTGACGTCGGAGCGCATCGCGGAAATCGAGAAACTGATTCAAAGTGAGGGTTGGCAGGATCGGACGAGCGAGCATCCGCTCGAAGTCGCTTATTACTTCAAGTCGGCTCGCGCCAGGCGGCGGCTGGAAGCAGGGAAATTCGACGAAGCCGCCAAGCTGGCCGAGACTTCACTCGAAGAAAAGCCGGATCAGCCGGATGCGATGGCCACGCTCGCCGCAGCGGCATTTGCCCTGAAGCAATATGACCGGACGCGCACTCTCTATCAAAGTTTGCTGAAGGCTTACCCCGGGGAGGCCCAGCGCATCGTGGACTTTGCGCTGAATCTCGCCGCCCATGCGGTCGAAAAAAACCAATACACAGACGCAGCGGAGTTCGCCGCGCATGTCCTCGATTTGCAGCCGCTCCTGCCAGGTGCGTTGGTGCTTGAGGCCGAGGCGCACTTCGCCGGGCGTGATTTTGTGCATGCGGCGGAGGCGTACCAGGCGCTTAAGAACAAGTCGCCGAACGATACGGGCGAAGTAATCGAGTTTGCGAGCGCGTTGGCGGCTCGAGAACGCGACGAGGGCCGCTACGAGCAGGCCGCGGAATTCGCTTCGCGTTCGCTTGAGCTCGAGCCGTACCAGCCGAGCCTCGTCGAGACGTTGGCGGCACTTGAGCTAACGCTCGCGAACTTTCGAGACGCAGCCCAGGCATTCCGTTTGCTTTTGGTTTGGGAGAAGGACAAGCCCTCCGCGGATCAAATGAGAAGTTATGCCGACGCTTTGGGCGCCGCCGGAAACCCGGGCGCGGGAGCGGCGGAATTTCAGGAGTGGTTTCAAAAGGTGGAGCAGCCTGCTGCGGCTCTGCTCGCTGAGTCGCGAGTGGATGTCGCGGGGTTGAAACTGATGGCGGGCGACGAACGCCCGGCGCACGCGGCCGTCTTCGAGGCAGGAAGGCCGGAAAGCGTTATCACCTACGAGTCGCTGGGCCGGCTCGGGTGGTGGTACTACCGCGCAGGAAAATACCCCGCCGCCTACGACGTCCTTCACAACGCTCTCGAGTCGCGGCCGGGGGGATTGGGCCTGAACGATCCGATGGGGTGGGTTCTTCTTGAAAGAGGAGAGCACCGAGACGCTCTCACGCGCTTCCACGAGCCGATGGGCCAGGCCGTGGCCCTGTGGCTCAATGGGGAGGACGATAAAGCGCTCGAAGCCTTTCGCCCCGCGAGCAAGATTCAGCCCGCGTGGTTGAACCCGCTTTTTGTGAAAGGCCTGTATTCCGCGCGTGTCGTATCGGCAATCGAAGCCCTGAAGGCCGAACAGGCCAGAAGGCTCCGAGCCGCTGGAAGATAAATCGCCGAGGCCAAGGGAGTGGAGCAGGCTATTATTGAACAGCAGGGCTTGGCCAAGAATGGCGGAAAGCTTACTAACAAGATTAATAGCATTGCGCCTTGTAATTCCATCTATAAAGAAGCGGTGGAATATGGAAGACAGGTGCTTCAAGCGATAGGATTTACATGGTGATGAAACCGAGGAAGAGTGGCGCTCGGGCCGCAAACATCGGCGATATCATCGAGTTCAAAACGCCCGTCGGCCTCGCCTATGTCCAGTACACC
The DNA here is from genome assembly GCA_003224695.1 of Acidobacteriota bacterium. Lineage (GTDB taxonomy): Bacteria > Acidobacteriota > Terriglobia > UBA7540 > UBA7540 > Gp13-AA74. The sequence continues at coordinate 2,265 of QHZO01000290.1, read as the reverse complement.
CACCAATTCAGTCCAAAACAAGGGGAGCTGGCAAGGGTGCTTCCCGGCTTGTACGCGAGCCGTCCCCTGGATTTCGCTAAACTCGCACGACCGAAGGAACTCTATTTCGTGTTTCTCATCCTCAACCGAGGCCTTCGAACCGGCGCAGGTCAAATGGAAATCGTGTCTAACCAGGCGGTCCCTGAATGCGCGACGGCTCCGCCATTGATGCGGCACACAGCGTCCTTTGACCAATTTGGAAGGACGACGCGCTGGAGATTCATTAGTGCGGGATGCGGCCTTACGTTACCGGAGCTGCAGCGCGCTCCCCTGACGTTCGAGCTGACGCCCGAGCAGAAAAAATTGTCCATCCATCAGATCCGGCCAGCCGCCGCGATGCTGAAAGAACTCGCGCGCGGTTGGACTCCCGAACGCGCAGAGGAGTTTTGGCTGAAGGATCAGGCCGAAGCGGCAGTGCGGGAAAAGGAGAAAGCTGCAAGCGGCGCGGCCTCAGAGAAGGGGATGCAGCACTATCTCTACATCCCCAGGAAGGCGGACGCCGAGGAGGCAGGCGAACTGCTCCGCCGCCGGGGGTTTTCTGTCGAAGTTCGTGAGTCTCGGGCCGATGAAAATTGGCTTATCCTCGCGACGAATGCTCCTCCGAAGAGTGGGGAACAAATGGGCGAACTCCGCGACGAACTGGAAAGTTTAGCGGCCCAGTTTGGCGGTGAATATGACGGTTGGGAAGCGCCGCTCGACTCGCTTGCGGGCGGGCCGGGCAAAGGCGGGCAACGGGCCAATTAGCGGGTGACGCGGATAAATGCGTTGACACTCGAGCAAAAATTGCCGATGGCTCTTTCCTCTCTTCCTTGGAAGAGGCAGCTCGCTTTTAGCCTGCTTGTCCTTGAGCGCCTTCTGCCAAGCCCGATCGCCTTCTCTAAGGATACGCATCTTGACGTGTCGAGCTATCTCGCCGCAAGGGATTACGTTTGGACCGCTCTTGGGGGAATTCCAGACTTGAGCCGGGGCCGCTCATTGAATGACGCCTGTCTCCGGGACGCGCCCGACACGGAGAAGTTCTCACACGATTTGACCTCGTTTGCCCTGGATGCCGCTCTGGCGGTTAGCGACATACTCGAGTTCATCGCTGACGGTCGGCTCGACCACACCCTGTCTGTTTCGACACACGCGACGGACTCAGTCTACCTCTTCGTGTCCGGTCCCGGCTCCTCCTCCAGCCTGCCCCCGGGCAGGGCAGTTGAGATTGAAAAGCATCCCCTTGTCCAAGGTGAATTGCGACGACAAGAAGAGGACTTCAAGTTCCTCTCTGGCTTGCCGGACGCGTTCAACAGCGAGACCATCTCTCTCCTGAGAGCACGGGCCAGCGCCCAGCCCCCCTTGCTCACACTCCTGCGTTAGCACGAATTGGTCTTCTTGACGTTCGCGGGATGGGGAACCTATGATGGTTGGAGCGGGCTTTCGCGGCCCGGTACGGCGCTTCATGGCGAGCAATGGCGGGGTGGCTCAGTGGTAGAGCGAGGGTCTCATAATCCCTAGGCCGTGGGTTCGATTCCCACCCCCGCTACCCAATTCCTTAGAGACACGCCGGGGCAGTCCACGAGCCAGCCCTGACGCGCGCGGTCACAGCCACGTGCCGGCCCGATATCTGCGGTACTCATCCCCAAAGGTCTTTTCGAGGACCTCCGCCTCTTTTCGGGCTCGCTGGAATTGGTAAAAGGGATAGAGCAGAAAAAAGACGATTATGGGAAGGGCCTTGCCCCAGGCGATTATCAGGCCCGCATAGGCCATGCCGCCGAAGAGATAGATGGGGTTGCGAAATTTCGAATAGAGGCCGCTGGTCACCAGTGCCCGGGCTTTGGGAAGAACCGCAAACGACTTGCCAAGCTGGAGACGCGCCGTAAACCATAGCGCGAACCCGACAGCGGCAATGGCCATTCCGATCACGTGCCGCGCATCCCATGCCCAGGCGTACCGCACGATGGCGGCCGCAAATCCCACGAGAACCGGCAGGTCAAACCAGAGCACCCATTTCATCGCTGACCTCCGTCTGGCCAATTGTGCCACATCGTGCGACCGAGGGGCACGCTATCCCTCGACCGCCGCTCGCGACGTTGAGCGAAATTCGAACCGTGGCTCGGCCCTGCCCCGACAAGCATCGCACCCATGTCGTGCCCCGCGCGCGGCACCCACTGGCCTTGGGGTACAATTCCCTCGCGAGAATATCAATAGGGCGCGGTGCCTTACCCGGACTCGGGTTGACGGAAC
>QHZO01000289.1:1539-20245 GCA_003224695.1 Acidobacteriota bacterium | reverse complement strand
GATTTCGAGTTTGTCGGCGATTCTTTCTTGACCGATTGTTCGAGCACTCCGAGAAGCGCCGGCAGCTCGGCCAGGCAATACCGAAGGAGCTCTCGGAGCGTCCTTTCCGGCAGAGTGTCTATCGCTTTCAGTCTGGATCTCCTCATTGGCAAGCAGGGACTCGGCGCTGGGGACTAGCCCCTGACCACTAGCCCCTGGTCCCTATCTTAGGCTAATATCCGCGTCCGGCAGAAACCGAACGCATGGAGCAATTCTTTCGCAGTCCAATCAAACGCTATTACGAGCTGGAACTCCCCCGCGGCCGCGCCCCGGAAGATGGGTGGCCGGTTTTGATCGCCCTGCACGGATACCAGGGCGACATGGCCTCGATGCTGCGCATGGCCAGCCGCATCGCCGCCGGGCGCATGGTGGTAATGTCGCTCCAAGGGCCGAATCAGTTCTTCATCAATTACGAAGACGACCCGAAAAACTATCGCGTCGGCTACGGCTGGGGAACGACATGGAAAATGGAGGAGTCGGTCGAACGGCACCACGCGGACATTCACAGGCTGCTCGACGTCGCCGTCCGAAAATACCAAGCTTCGGCATCGAAGGTGTTTCTGCTGGGGTTTTCGCAGGCCTGCTCTTACAACTACCGCTTCGTTTTCACCTTCCCGAGGCGCGTGCGCGGCGTCATCGCGGTTTGCGGCGGCGTGCCGGGGGCCCTCGAGACGAATCCCCGTTACCGCCGTGCCATGACCGCCTTTCTGCATATCGCCGCCACACGGGACGTCTGGTTCACGAAAGAGAAGAATCTCGCCATGCGCAGGCAGCTCGAAGTGCACGCGGCCTCGCTCGACTTCCGATTCTACAAATCCACCCACCGCTTCCCACGCAAATGGATTCTGGCGCAGTTTTAGGGGCGATTCACGGTTCGACAGGCTCACCGTCCTCCCTTCGGCCTTGCTCAGGGACGCTGAGCGAAGTCGAAGCGTGAGCGAAGTCGAAGGATGAGTTGCCCCTACGAGTGGCGAACACAAAAGTGGGGCACTCTCGCCGCAGCCCAGACTTGTCGTGGCGATTCATCTAGTCGGCAATGAAGCCCACGGTGCGTCCAATGAACGCGTATTCGAACGCGGTTTCGTGCAGGGCATCGTAGCGTCCGGAGGAGCCGCCATGGCCGGCGTTCATATTGACTTTGAGCAACAAGGGATTTTTGTCAGTTTTTAACGTCCGGAGCTTTGCGACGTATTTTGCCGGCTCCCAATACATCACCTGACTGTCGTTGAAAGAGGTTTTCACGAGGATCGTCGGATAGTCCTTGGCCGCCAGATTGTCGTAAGGGCTGTAGGACTTCATGTACTCGTATTCCTCTTGGTTCGCGGGATTTCCCCATTCTTCGTATTCGGGGACGGTGAGCGGAAGCGAGGGGTCAGACATGGTGTTGATGACATCCACGAAAGGAACACGCAGGATGGCGGCGCGGAAGAGGTCCGGGCGCATGTTGACGGCCGCCCCAATGAGCAGGCCGCCGGCGCTGGTGCCGGAGATCACCACGCGGTCGCGCGCGGCGTATTTCTTCGCGACGAGGAATTCCGCACAGGCAATGAAGTCCGCGAAGGTATTGCGTTTGTGCATCATTCGGCCGTCGTCGTGCCAGACTTTTCCCATCTCGCCGCCGCCGCGGACGTGCGCGATGGCGAAGACACATCCGCGATCGAGGAGACTCAGCAGGTTCGAATTGAACGTCGCCGAAAGCGGAAAGCCGTAAGCACCATAACCGGTGAGGAGCATCGGATGCGTGCCATCTGTCGAGAAGCGGTCTTGGCGATAGACCAGCGAGATTGGCACCGGCACGCCGTCCGGCGCGGTTGCCCAAAGGCGTTCGGAGGCATAGCCCTTCGCGTCGTACCCCGGCACCTCGAGCTGTTTCAAGAGCGTGGGTTTGTCAGCGGTGACGTTGTAATCGAAAACTGAGCGTGGAGTGACGAGCGACTGATAATTGTAGCGATAGGCCGTCGCCTGGTAGTCGTGATTCTCTCCGGGCGAGAGGGCGTAGGCGGGTTCGGGAAACTCAATGCGCCGCGTGCGGCCGGAGGCGTCTCCGTCCCGACCGGGGGCGCGAAATTCCGTGATGCGAATTTCCTGAAGGCCGCGCTCGCGCTCGAAGAGCACGTAGAAATCCCGGAACATATCCAACCCCGAGAGCATCACCTCGGGCCGGTGCGGAATAATCTCCTGCCAGTTTTCGCGGCCGGGGCTTGCCGTCGGCGCGCGCACCAGACGGAAGTTCCGCCCGCGGTCGTTGGTGCGGATGTAAAAATCCTCGCCGTGGTGGTCCAGGTCATATTCGTGGTCGTGTTCGCGCGGCGCGATAGTTCGCCACTCGCCTTCCGGCTCGCGAGCGCTGAGGTATCGCCACTCGGAGGTGGTGTGGCTGTGCGCGCTCTGCAACAGAAACGCCCGGCTGCGCGAGCGCCCCACGCCAAGGTTGAAGTGTTCGTCCGCTTCTTCGTAAATCAGCAGGTCGCTCGTCGCCGGTGTCCCCAGGCGGTGGCGGTATAGCCGGTACTGTCGCTTCGCGGAGTCCTCGACGGTGTAAAAGAGCGTTCGGTTGTCGGCAGCCCAGGCGACGGAGCCGGTCTTTTCCATCTCTTCGGGATGCGTTTGGCCGCTCCCCAGGTCCTTGATGCGGAGCGTGTATTGGCGAAACCCGGTCGTGTCCGTCGAATAGGCCAGCAGATTCCCGTCATCGCTTACCACCGCGCTTCCAAGCCCGAGAAACGGGTGCCCTTCCGCAAGCTCGTTCAAGTTCAGGAAAACCTCCTCGGGCGCTTCGACACTTCCCTTCCTGCGGCAAAGAATCGGGTACTGCTTTCCTTCTTCAGTCCGCGAGTAATAAAAATATTCGCCGTCGCGATAAGGCACGGAGAGGTCGGTCTGCTTGATGTGGCTCAGAAGCTCCTTATAAATTTTCTTTTGAAGCTCCGCGGTTGGCTTCATCACGGCATCGGTGTAAGCGTTTTCGGCGTCGAGATAAGCCTTAACCTTGGGTTTCGACTTATCGCGCAGCCAGAAGTAGTTGTCCACGCGCCGCTCCCCGCCGAGAACCGTGACGTGCGGGATTTTCTCTGCCACCGGCGGGTTGACGCCTTCGGGAGCTTGAGGGAATTTGGCGAACGATGGAGTGGCAGAGCTCATCATCAAGGCGAAGAATTCTTGGCGGTCCATTCTGGCATCCTTGGCGGCCAGACGTCCGGCGGGCGCTGTCAGCCCCCTGCGCCCTGTACCGTCCGGTACAGGCGCGCTCTTGACCCGCGAACGCCGCGCCAGTAAACTTTATCACAGTGCGCCTGTAGCTCAGATGGATAGAGCGGTTGCCTCCGGAGCAACAGGTCGCAGGTTCGAATCCTGCCAGGCGTACCAATCCTCTCAATCAGTAAGTATCCCCCGGCAGAGCCGGGGCTCTCGGTGTAGGTCGCCCTGTTGGCGATCATTCAAAAACGTAGTTTTTTGAGCATCACGCCGGATTCCGAGCCAAGCGCTGGAGCTTGAGACGCTGATAATCGACGTCGCCATCGGGCAGCGGCTGGATTTGGAGTTCTTCGACTACTGGCATGAAGCAGGTGAGAGAGCGGATCCTTGGAAGCTGCGGAAGCTCCGTCGAACTGGGCGATTTTCGTGAATGGTTGCTTCTGGCACGGACACAAGAACTGTTGGTACAATCTACGCATGTTGCGCAAGCCAATGCACGTTCTGTCCGCTCTGGCTGTATTGCTGCTGCCGGTTTGCCCAGCGCGGCAACCGGCGGGCACCGCGGCAAATGCGGCAAGCGCGAAGGAAGGAGCGGTAATGCCGTGCGAGCGAGGGCGAATCCTGGGGATCGGTGGAATATTTTTCAAGTCCGCGAATCAACAACAGATGCGTGAGTGGTACGGCAAGCATCTTGGACTCGCGGATAAAGGCGGGGGCGTCATGATGCCGTGGCGGGAGAAAGACAACCCCGAGAAGGAGCATGTGACCGTCTGGACCGTGTTCCCTGGAAACACCAAGTACTTCGAGCCCAGCCAAGCCGCGTTCATGGTGAACTACATCGTGGACGACCTGGATGCGCTGCTTGAACGGTTGCAGAAAGAAGGCGTCAAGATCGATCCCAAGCGCCAGAACGAAGACTATGGCCGGTTCGCGTGGATCTACGATCCCGACGGTAACAAGATCGAATTGTGGCAGCCGCTGACTCCAAAGAAGAAGTAGCGGAATCCAAAGCGTCAGCACACGAAGCGGAATTGTAGTTCGAGGCGGCGCTTGCTGGCGCCTTCGGAGAAGCCTTCGCCTGTCACTTTCTGAATTATTTGGCATAGATGTTTCTGCGTTATTTGGCATAGGCGGTCTTGGCGGTTGACGACCGCGCCAACAAGCGCGAGACCGTGGCGGGGTGAATCTTGAATAGCCTTGCGGCGTCGGCTGCCGTCTTGTCACCTTTTGAAACCTTCGCACTGTCGATAACGGAGGGGGTCATCTCTCGGACTTCCCGAAGTAGGCGTTTCAGAAACACGGCAATCGGTGAAAAATCAACCTCTCCTCTCCGGCGCGGGCAGAGCCGCAGCCCTCTCGATTATCAAAAGCAGCCATTCGGCAAGCTCTCGCGTGCCGTTCTGCCCGTCCCAATCGAGCGCGGGCGAGAGGGAAGAATCATAGCGGTATGCCTCAGGTGGCTTTTTCTTCTTGCACTGCGCCTGCGTGCCGACTTCCGGCCGCGTAAGGCTTCCGGACTCGGGGTGACGGTAGTTCTCCGCCTGTCTCTTCCCGCCCAACGCTTTCTTTCGCGCCATTCCTCTTGCTCTCCTGAAGGATAGGCCCCGCCTTCGGTTTGTGCGTGGACGCTCCCTAAACTTTGGGTATAGTTACCAAGTGGAAATAGAAAGGCAAGCCTAAATCCAGAAGACAGCCAATAATTCAGTGATTATCCTGTTTACACAGATTAAGGTTTTTAGGGTAGGTTTGGGGAGCGTGAGAGGCAGGATGCCGTCCGGTTCGCGGTGACCTGCCCCCCGAAAACTGTACCAGTGTGAATGAGAGTTCTCCCAGGGTTGAGCGGTCCCCTTTTTCTGTACCAGCCTCAAGGTGAGTTCTCGGCTGCTTGCAGGCTGGTAAACCAATGCGCGTCCAGGCACTCCGCCCGGAAGGTGCCGTTGAATGATTCGACGTGGGCGTTGTCGGTCGGTTTCCCGGGCCGCGAAAAGTCAATCTGCACGCCGTTCTGATACGCCCACAGGTCCATGATCTGGCTTGTGAACTCAGCCCTATCATCGCAGTACAGCATCTTTGGCACCCCCCGATCTTGGCGAATCCGATTCCATACACCTACCCCATCTTCGCCTTTCAAGCTCTGTCCGCCCTCGATGGCCAAGCCTTCTCGTGTGAACACGTCCACAAAGGTCAAAGCACGGAAGCGGCGCCTCTCAACTAACGGATCGGCCACGAAGTCCAGGCTCCAGACCTCATTGGGCGCGCCCGGCTTCCTGCGCTCGCGCCGGTGCGCGGCCACCTGACGCCGGTGCCGCGGCCTCTGGCGCAGCGTCAAACCTTCTTCCCGATACAGCCGATAGACCCGCTTCTTGCCTACGGCCCAGCCCTCGCGGTTCAGCAGCACCCGGATCTTCCGATAGCCATATCGAACGCGAGCTCGGGCAGATTACTGCCACTGCCAAGTATAGAACTTCGCGCACACTGGCGGCGGCAGTCCCTTTGCTGCGGGATGAAGTCATGGAGTTCGGTCGAGGCGCCTGGACAGCTCAGCGAGCCAGTCCCCGACTTCCTTGTTCTCCGGCTGTAACTCCGCCGCCTTGTGTAGATAAACCAGAGCCGTCTCGAATTTCTTTTGATCTTCTTCTCTTTTTGCCAGGATCAAGGCGTCTTGGAACAGCAAGCCGGCGGTATCCCGGTCCTCAGGATTCAGCGCGTGAGAGTGGCTGAGAACTTTATATGCCTGCTCGTGTTGCCCCAAGGCGTAGAGAGTGGCTCCCAACAGAGCATTGGACCCGAAGAAATCCGGCCGCAGTTCGACCGCCCTCGTCAGGGCCGCGCGGGCCTGAGGGTATTGCCGCAGGCGAAAATAGGTCAGTCCGAGGTCATGCTGGATCTCCGCAGAGTCCGGATCGAGGCGACTGGCCTCTTCGAGAGGATGCAGAGCTTCTGTGTAATTCCCATGCTGGCCATAGATCAAACCGAGTGTGGTCAATTTGTCCGGATCGTACGGGTCGAAGAGCGCCTGGCAGGCCGGGCGGGCCTGGTCGAGAGATTTCGTCTCAAGCAACTGACCGCAAGCCACGGCTTGCTTTGCACTCTCGTCGTAGCTCTGGCGGAGCCGGGAGGAGATTTCGAATTGCTTCTCGGCATCTGCCGGTCGCCCCTCCCGCTGGTAGACTCGCGCCAGGTGATCAGGGACACGGTAATCGCGGGGACCGGCCCGCGCGGCGGCTCGCAGCCACTTCTCGGCCTGTCCCAACTGCCCCTTTTCGAGATACGCCTTGCCGAGATAATACTCTGTGTCGGGAAACGGAGGACGGTTCGCGAGGCGGGCGAGCTTCTGGATAGCCGCTTCGGTGTTTCCCGAGAGCAAATCCAGCCTTGCCAGATAGTACTCGACGCTCGGGTCGTGGCCGGTCTCTTTCTCCAGGCGTTCGAATTCTTTTCGCGACTCCGCGACGGATCCAATCGCAAGCAAGCAAACGGCGAGCTGGTATCGCGCCCGGATGAGCCCGGGATTGAGGGCCAACGCCGCTTGAAATTCTTTTGCCGCTTCCTGATATTTGTCGTCTTTCTCAGCCTCGTAGCCCCGACCCACATGAGCTTCCGCCGTATCGGGTTGCGGCGCGGTCATTCGTCGTTGCGGCGGCTTTGCGCGAGGGAAAGCCGCAGGGGCATATGCCACAAAAAAGACCATGACGAGGTACGTTGCAGGCGCCGATTTAAAGACACGTGTTGCCATGTAGTCGACACGCTATGGATGAACCGGTTCGCGAGCGGGGGAAAATCCGGGCTCGAGTTGACCCTCGGCGTCCTGCTCTTCGCGGCCCAATTCGATCAGCTGGCGAGCTGACTCCATCCTCCGCTCAGACTTTTTCGCCGCCAGCTCTTGGAACCGTTCCATTTCTTCCTTTGACTTGTCCATCTGTCCGAGGCGCCGATAGGCAGCGGCCAAGAGATAGTGGACCGTATCCTCCTCCGGAGCCAATTCGACTACGCGGCGAAACTGGGTTATCGCCTTTTTCGTATCGCCCGTTCGAGCTAAGGCCCGTCCGTATGCCAAGACCAACTGTGGAAGGTCGGGATTGAGGCGCACGCCGCGCTCCAGCACCTCCAGAGCCGCCTGCACGTTGGAGCGCAGAAGGAGTTCCCCAAGCTTCCAAAGGGCCAGCGAATCATTGACGTTAATTTCGAGTTCGCGCCGAAATTCCTTTTCCGCCTCGTCGTATTTGCCGAGGCGAGCCAGCGCGCTTCCTAGAGAGTAGTGGAGTCCGACGGCGTCAGGCTTGATCCGGGCTGCTTGCCTGAGATTGTTGAGGGCTACTGCGTCATCCCCGCGGGCTTCAGCATCCTGGGCGAGCAATAGGAAGAATTGGAAAGATTGCGGGGCGACTTCACCCAACCGGTCGACGCCTTCGAGCATGAGCTTCATGTGCGCCAGACCCAGCCCGTAGAGGACGTCGGGATCGTCCGGCTTCGAGCGAGCGAGAATTTCGAACGTTTTTGCCGCGTCCTGGTAGTCGCGTCCTTGAAGCTGCGATTTGCCCAGGTAAAGCAGGGCGTTCGTGTCGCCAGGATTCAGCCGCAGCGCCGAGCGAAGGGCTGCCTCAGCCCTTCGTGGCTCGGAGAGCTCGTAGTAGCTGAGCCCCAGCATGGCATACGCCTCCGCCAGTCCGGGCTTCAGCTTGGTTGCCTTCTCGAGCGCGTTGGCCGCGTCCCCGTACTTGCGCTCCAGAAAGTAAACTATACCCAGGTTATGGTAGGCGTTCGCCATGTTTGGCGCGCGCCGTATGACCTCCAAATAATTTCGCTCCGCGGTTTCGAGATTGCCCCCCGCTCGAGCAGCCTGGGCCTCCTCATAGAGCTGCTGGACCCCGGATTGTTGTGACGAGAAGGACGCCCCGGGCAAAATCGCGGGCAAGATCAATGCCAGGATCCAATTTGACCGCACTGTTTGCCTCTTGCACTGACCGTCCTGCGCCAACTGCCAATCCTTACGATTTGCGACGCAAGGTCAGTATTATAAGGCATCCCCAAATGGGAAGGTGCGCGGGGGCAAAAACAGAAAGGCGGGAGAAACTTTCTCCCGCCTTGGAAACCACAGACTTGCCGTCCATGCCGACTACCAGTAGAACTTCAAAGCGAACTCCATCGAGCGCGGATCGGTTTGAATATTCGTAATGCGCCCGAAATTACACGGATCCTGGTGGATGGCGTCTGTCGTCTCGTTACCAGTGACGGGGTCTATAATCGCGGGCAGACACCAGTTGGAGTCCGGAAGGCCCGGGTTCTGATGGTTCAAAGCATTGAATGTCTCCCAACGGAACTGGAAGTACCGGTTTTCGCCGATGTGGAACTCCTTCGCCAAGGCGGTATCCGCATCCCAAAAGCCCGGGGTGCGGAAATTTGCCAGTCGCGGCCCCATGGTCGGAAATAGCCAGTCTCGCGGGTCCGAGGAATCCGCAGCGGCCGGGTCCGGCCCGAAGGGTGGTTCGAAGGCCGCAGGATTGATCCACTGACTGATTTTATCTGCTCGGTTGCGTTTCCCTTTGAAGTGAGGATTGCCAATCAAATTGCACCGGCCCGACCCAAAGGCGCCGCCGAAGTCTCCATTCGTGAGCTCGTCACCGGGGCAGAAGACAGGCTGAGGGAGACCGGCCTCGGCATTGAAATTTGTGGTGAGTTGCCAACCGCCAACAACTTGATTCAAAATGCCCCTCCTGTTCAGCAGAGGATTGCCGGCTCCAAAAGGCAACTCGTAGGTCACGGCGATATTCAAGATTTGAGGGATATCATCAGCTGCAATCGCACGATCAGCCTTCCTGTTGTCCGGGTCACGGAACGCGCCGCCGAAGCCTCCCTGCCAACCCAATTCTCCAGCCCGCCCACCGACATTTCCGCTGCGCGTCGACCAGTGAACCGGATCCACGAGCATGGTTCCCGTCTGGCCGGTCAGGGCGTTGTCGATCTTCTTCGAAACCGTGTAGGCCACGATGAAGTCGAATCCATGCGAGTAGCGCTTCTGAAACCTTAAATTCAGCCCGTGATAGATTGAGGTCCCGTCAAAGGATGTGTTGTTCTGAAGAGTTGAGAGCGCGCCATAAAAGGGATACTGCTTCAGCAGGATGCTGTAAGGGAGTTGCGGCTGGCCATTGACTGGGTCCGTCGTCACGAAACCAGGATAGACGGACTGGAGCAGAGCCGCAGTCGATCCCGAATAGTACTGCGAAATGTCAGCGCTCGAGAAAACAGCTTGCTGCAGCGTCTGGAGGTCTTTTGTGTGGATATAGTTAAACTGGCGGAAGGGTTCCCCAACCAGGTGCGTGCCATGGCTGCCGACATAGCCCACGCTGATCATCATGTCGCCCGGCAGCTCGCGCTGGACCTCCAATCCCCACATTTGGACGATCGGGTCGTGAGAAGGAGGAGTAAAGAATTGGAGCAACCCGATACCGATCAGGGGTTCGCGACTTTGGGCAGGAAAAGTGCTAGGTAGCGGCGGAGTGGTGAGATTCCCCTTGGCCGTGGAAGTATTGCTCAGCGGGAAAGCGACGCACTGGCCGGAACCCGCCACGCACTGAGAGTAGAAGCTCCCGTTCCAATCGTATTCCTGGTTCCATCCCGGGGCGTTCGCCGCCGATTGCCCAGGCGAGTTGATGCCCGCGAAGGCGTTGCTGTAGAAGATGTCGAAGCCCCCCCGAATGACGGTTTTGTTGCCGCCGAAAGGAGTCCAGGCGAAGTTGACGCGAGGCGCCAGGCTGTTCCACTGAGGTGGCGCGATGTCACGCCCATGCCCGGGCCACTCGGGATCGCCTTCATAAATGACCTTGCCGGGGAGTCCCGTGACTGAATTCGGACACCCCAAACAAAAGTTAGACTCCGGTGTGCCTCGAGTCTTGTAAAGACCGTAAATGTCATAACGGAGTCCAAGATTCAGCGTAAAGTTTGGCCTGAGCCGGAAATCATCCTGCACGAACAAACCCCAGTAGCGAAAGCGCTCGTAGGGTTTCCACATCAAGCCCGTGAAGGAACCCCGTCCTCCGGTGGCCGTCGCCCCCATCATGAACTGAGCCAGCCCGTCGCCTCCGAGACTGGTTTGTGGGTCCTGTGTCAACTCCCCGCCAAATCCGAAACCGGTCGGAAACCCGCTTTCATAGATCGTGTGCTCCAGGCGATACACGAACCCCGTCTTCAACGTGTGCTTTCCCATGACCTTGATCAGGTTATCAAGAATGGTGTAAGCCTCCGCGCCGGTGTTCATGTTGACCCAGGTGGAGGGACCAAAGGGCATGTTCGCTCCCCCGGGACCGGTGATTCCCCAATTCGGCACGGGGAAGTACGGATCCTCGGGGATATTCAGCGGCGCCAGCACCTGCTGGACTTGCGACTGTGCGGTGATGCTGTCGGGGAAAGGGTGGCTCGGGTGGGTAGTAAGAAATTGGCGGCTGAAGCTTCCCCGGAATTCATTGAATAGGCCGGGATTGAACGTGTAAGTATTCCCAATCGCGATGATCTGGTTGCGCAAATCGAAGGGATAGCTCGATCCGAAGGGTACGCCGTCCTGGGGGAAAGTCGGCCCGGTCCAGGGCACGCGATAGTCGCGAAATTGCACGGGGTTATAGAGCCACTCCACGAAGTACTTGCTCTTATCGCTCCACTCATGGTCAATCTTGACGGAAATGTTGTGGTGGTTCTGGGAAGCTCCGAACGAACCCCGAAAATTGTTGCAGATCGTAAAGAGACCCGTGGCGTCCAGGGGGCAGCCGCTTAAGGGGTCATTGTAATTTGGCGCGGGAAACGAATTGATGAAGAACATGGCGGTCGGGTCCAAGCCTGGCAGGGGACCGTTCGGGGTTGGGATTGTTGCCGGGATCTGGGACGAGAAAGCGCAACTGGTGCTGCCTGAGGCTTCCGCGTGGGAAGCCAGGCAGCCATTCGGGTCTCCCGCGGCCGGCGTTCCAAAAGCTGTTCGCTCGATAAAGCCGCTCGCGTCAGGGCCGGCCGTGCTGTAAGGATTCCAAAGTCCGTTCGCGACGACGTTTGGGTCTTCGCTGAAGTCTCCCGCCCGCATTTTTGCGGTTGGGACTGTAAAGACCGCGCGGTTCGTCAGGAGGTGGAGTCTCTGAACGTCCCAGGAAAAGAAAAAGAAGGTCCGGTTCCTGCCGTTGTATAGGTGGGGCAGCTCAACCGGGCCGCCCAGCGTCCCGCCGAAATTGTTGAAACGGAGTTGACGGTCCTTGATGAAGTTGCCGTTGGCATCCAGCGATGTAAATGGGTTCCTGGCGTTGGTGGCGTCGTTGCGGAGGACTTCGTATATGTTGCCATGCACATTATTGCCTCCTGACTTCAACACGACGTTGAAGACCGCTCCCCCTGTGCGGCTATACTCGGCCGAGAAAGCGTTCGTAATGGTTTGAAATTCCTCGACCGCGTCGGGAGAAGGATTGACGGCGATGTTTTCTGCCAGTGACGTCAGGTTGAGGTTGCCGTCCAGATACCAGGCATTCGCGCCACCCTGCCCGCCGTTGACCGAGATGTCCGATCCCAAAACGTGGGTGGGATCCGGGAAGGTTCCAAATTCACTATTGAAGCCGAAGTTGCTTCCCGGAGGTCCTCCGACGGGATTGACGCCGGGCATGAGATAAACCAACTGTTGGAGGTCCCGGCCCTGTAAGGGAAGGTCTTGCACGGTGCGATTGCCAAGACTGGTCGAGAAATTCGAGGCGCCAGTCTCCAGAAGCGGGATTTCCGCCTTCACCGTGACCTGTTGGAGCGATCCTCCAATTTTTAAGGAGACGTCGCGCCGGATCACCTCTCCAGCATTGACGACCAAATCTCTCACATCGAGGGGAGAAAATCCCTGGGCCGTAAAGGTCGCCTGGTACTGGCCCGGCACCAAACCTGCCACAAGGTAATACCCGGAACTGTTCGTGGTGGTAGTTACCGACACATTCGTATCTTTCGAGGTCACGACGACCTGGACCCCGGGAACCACCGCACCTTGAGGGTCCGTCACGACCCCTTCCAGAGATCCACGGTTAAGCTGTGCATGCAAGCCTGAGGGAGCGGCCCAGAGGAAGACAAAACCGAGAACGAAGGGATAGAATCTCCGCAGAAGACTCATAGCCTCCTCCATCTCCGTTAAGTAAGCGTTGACCCTCGGCCGAGGCGAGGTGACCTGACTACCGGTTTGAGAATTTAACCGCCCCTGGCCCGAAACCCGACAAGAAGCAAGCTTTCAATAAGCTGAAGCTGTCTTCGGCAGCTAGGTTGCAGCGACTGGATTGGGTTGTCAAGAGGTAAGTTTGAACTTTATGTGGAGAGCGCCAAAGGTACGTTTAGTATGCTCGCGATCGAGCGAAAATCACACTCGCTCGCGCGGGGAGAAAATTCCGAAAGTTTCCGCAAGGCGCCTGCCCTGGCCTCCCCGTTGCACGAGCACAAAAGACTTCTTAATTCTGCAACGCCCGGCAATCTCCAATACGGTTATGGAATGGGCCGGATATTGGTACGAGAAGGTGGATTCCTCAACGTGAGCCGTCGTTTCCTGGATGTTGACCTCGGTCGGGCTACCGTAGGAGTTGGCGGCGACCTTGTCTTTGCCGTTCAGGAGGAATACTTGCGCCGGTGACCCTGGGGTGGGCGTCCACCCTCTGATACGAATTGTCGCGGAGATATCCCGTTTCTCGTTGCGATTGATAACGGTCAGATACAACTTGCCACGATCCTGCTTCATGGTTGCCATTGCATCGAGTGCGGGCAGTTGATCGTTGAACGAAGTCATCGGCCCCTCGGTCCTGGTGGCGAGCACGGAGTTCCCAAGGTGGTTGCTGTAAAGGAGATAGGCAAAATAGGGCGGCGTCAACTTGATGGCTACGGGATTAATCTCGACAATTCCCTGCACGTTGAGAGTGGTCGAGACCTCCGCCTTCAGCACTTCCTGGGTATGCCGCAGAAGTGAGTGGAAAACACCCGCAAAATAGAGAGCATTGGGCAGGCGGTAGTCCGGATCTACGGTCTCGGAGAGCCACCACGAGTCGAATTCCGTGATGGCAAAAAAGGGACGTTCCCGGGGCAGCAAGTTGCCGGCCGCGCGGATGTTCTCTTCCAGCTTGCGGTCAAATTCCAATGGTTCAGCCACGACTTTTCGGTAGAACTCTTCGTAATTCCGGATCTTTGTGTCGGTCCCATTCTCGTAGGCCCCGGTATAGATTGAGGTAGCGAGCAATGGAACCGGAAGGGCTTTGAGGAGGCTGTGGACCCACGTCGGCTGACCCACTGAGGAAGCCATGATGTGGATGGACGGATCCACGCGATGCATGGCGGTCTCGTATTCGAGGAACAG
Source organism: Acidobacteriota bacterium (assembly GCA_003224695.1). GTDB lineage: Bacteria > Acidobacteriota > Terriglobia > UBA7540 > UBA7540 > Gp13-AA74. Next base: position 6,672 of record QHZO01000289.1, on the reverse strand, counting down.
GAGGTTGATCACGGGGGCCGATTCCCAATTTCCAATGGTAGTAGTCGGCGAAGCAGCCGCCGGGAAAACGCATGATCGGTATGTGGAGGGGACGAAGTGCGTCGACGACGTCTCGGCGCATCCCGCGCAGGTTATCCGCAGGCATCAAGGAAGCCGAATCTATCCAAACCGTGCCCACACCTTCAAACCCGATCCGAATGCGCGCGGTGGAGACATCCTCAGGGGCCGTAAATTCCGCCGAGTACTTTTGCCATTGTGGAGCGAGAGTCGCGAACTCTTTCCGTCCATACAGAGGGCCGCCGAGCTTTTCGAGTTCGACGAAGGCTTTTCCTTGGCCGCGGCGCTTCAGATAAACGTAAAAGTCGTACTGACGTCCGCGCGCCAGTTGGAGTCCGATCTGATAAACGCTGGCGTGATTCGTGGCTGAGCCCGGAAGTTCGATCGCTTGGCTGGCGCTGCCACCGTAATATTCCTGATGGTCGACCCTGTAGCGGACACTTGGCCCACGCCCCTCCATGAGCTGCCAATAATGGTCCACGATGCGCTCTTCGGGCTCCCATCCATCAGATACGCCGTCGCGGTTTCGATCGCCCTGCTCAAACTTTCGATCGTGGAGCAGTTCCGCCCAGAGGCCGTCCTGAATGGTATTGTGCTCTTCCTCGATGAAGTGTCCAAACAAAAGAGGGGAGACTTTCCCTGCAATTTGCCGGGTATCAATTTCGATGACGGCTTGCTGAACTTCTGCCGCGTTTGACTTGCGCACCCCGGGGTACGTTCCAACCCACGGCCCCGCAGCGATCAGGAACGGTGCAAACGTCGAGACCCTCCATCGCCTGCCTCGGTGCCGCATCAGGACTCCGTCAACCTTCCATTAAATTCCACTACGAGATCGCCTTCTCGCCCACAAACGCTAGTTCGAGGAAAAGCGGGAGAATATAACTAAGCTGTGTGACCGAAACGCGCCGACATAAGCCGGGCAAAGCGCTGAACTAATAAGCCGAGCTGGGGAATCTTGGCTCGCTTGATTTGGTGTGAAGTCCCCGTCAAGCTGACCGCGGCCACGGCTTGGCGGCGATGATCGAACACCGGCGCCGCCACACAACCAACGCCGACTTCGCCTTCATTGACCTCCCACGAAAAGCCTTTGCGCCGGATCTCATCCAGTTGCCTTTGGAATTGCCGCTTGGAGGTAATCGTATAAGGCGTGACTCTCGTCAGAGTCAATCCACGCAAAATCCGCTTCTGTTCGGGCTTGGGTTGAAATGCAAGCAACGCCTTGCCGACAGCGGAGATATAGAGCGGCCATCGCATTCCGACGAACGACTGGAATTGCACAAGCCCGTCACTTTGGACACGATCGAGATACATGGATTCCATGCCCCGCAGTACGGCCAAGTGGCCGGTTAATTTCGTCACCCGGACCATTTCCTGAAGAAGGTCGCGGCACCGCCCGACGAGGTCCATGCGATCGAGTGCCCGACGGGCGATGCCGAACAGTTTGACGCTCAGGCGGTACCGCGAGGTCCGCTCGTCGCGTTCGAAGAAGCCCAAGTCGGTCAGCGTGTAAACAATCGCCGCCACCGAGCTCAGAGGGAGTTGGAGGGCCCGCCGGATTTCTGAAATGCCGGCGCCGGCGTCTCGCGTCGCCAGCAACTCGATGATCTCAAAGGCCCGTTTGACGGCTGGAACCTGATATCGTTGCGCCATAAGCGGAAATTTCTCCGGTAAACCTGGTTCTGAAGATACAGATCTGCGAAGCCCCGTATCAATCTGCCTCCCTCCGCAGCAGCTAGGTTTGACACTTCCCAGGCAATGCCCTATCATAGCATTGAAAGGGTCTTCAGCCTATTAGAGCACCGCGCGGCGCAACGCAGTCAGCCAGGCGAGGCGTTGAATTACCACGAAGGCCAGAGGAGACGATAACCAGTGAAGCTTGCGGGGTCTTTGCCTGTCATACCTACCCCCTTTTATCGCGGCAAGGTGGACTTTGACAGTCTACTAAGACTTTTCGACCATCTCTTTCCTGAACTGGAGGGTTATACCCTTTGTGGGAGCACAGGCGAGTCGGTCTCGCTTTCACTTGAAGAACGTCTCGAATTGATGAATTTCGCGGCCAAAAATACTCCTTCCGGCAAGCTCATGGTCGCAGGACTGACGCACACGGATTTGAACGCCATGAGCCGGCTGGCTCGCCACGCCGAAGAGCTCGGCATAGTGGCGGGGTTGGTTCCTTGTCCTTACTATTTTCCGAACTCGATTCCGATGGTTTTGGAGTTCTTCCGGGTGCTCGATCGATCCACGAACCTAAGTCTTGTGCTTTACGATAATCCGCTTTATACGAAGACTTGGCTGCGCGCCGCGGAAATCTTGACTTTGGTTGATACCTGCGAGCATCTGACGGCTGTCAAGGTGACGGACCATGACCTGGAGAAGATCTCAATCCTGAAAGAATGCGGCGTTACGGTTTTCTCCGGCGACGACGTCGTGGCCTTTCGCAGCTTGCTGCTAGGCGTGGATGGCAGCATGATTATTGCGCCCGGGGTTTTCCCGGCCGCCTTCCAGAATGTGGTGCGGACCCTTCGGCAGGGTGATGCGCGGACAGCGCTACGCCTCTTCTCCGACCAGATTTTGCCCTTCATCCACCTTTTTGGAATCGGAGATGAAGTTTCCACGACCAAAGCCCTGTTCAAGCAGCTTGGCATCTTCCGCTCCGACGAGGTCCGGCCTCCCCTCCTGCCCAGTACGCCTGAACGTGCGAAAGAAGTTCTGCTCGCCTACGAAGTCTGTCAAGCTGCCAGCGGCGTGCGGCAGACGGCATAGATTCTCAATGAACGGGCAAAGGATCGCAGGCCCCGGACAACCTGTTAGCGCGAAGCTACGCGGTGCGGGGTAAAATCCTTCCGTCGTGAAACTTGGCCCCCCGACACGATCGCCGCGAACACGGTTCCTCGCTGTATTGTCCCACTGGCTTCTCATTCTTCTTATGCTTCCGACCGTAATGGAAGCGAGGATTGGACGAAAGCCGCAGGGCGCGCCAACAAGACAAAACGCCGCAATCGAGTTTGGAGGTAAAGCGGAGTCGGGTCAGGCGCCGGGGACCCACTGGGCCAACCAGATCGAGAGCGCTCTGGCCAAAGGGGATCTGGCCGCGACGCGCCGATTCGTTTCGAGTTTCCTCGAAGAGCCCGGGCTTGCCGCCGACACACTCTTGCGAATCGGCATAAGTCTCACCCAGCACGATTTATATTCGGAAGCCTCAGCGGTCTTCGAGCGATGTATTAAGGATCACCCGGAGGTTTTTGAAGGCTATTACAACCTTTCGCTTGCGCAACTTGCCCTCCAGCGGCCCCAGGACGCGCTGGCCAGCCTGGCAAGAATTCCTCACACCTCACCCCCTGAAGAAGTGGCACGTACTTATTTGCGAGGGAAAATCGAGTTGGCGCTCCAGCGGGACGCGGAAGCCGAACGCGATCTTTCCATGGCCTTCAAAGGCGCGCCCCAGGAAGAAAATTTCGGCCTGGACTTGGGCACGTGCTATATCCGCGAGCAAAAGTATCAGCCCGCAGTTGAGGTTTTCCAGAGGGCCCTTGGCTTCCATAAGAACTCCCCCTTTCTCGGATTGGGACTTGCGTTGGCCCAGTATTTAGGGGGGCTGGTGGATGAGTCCATCGAAACCTGCGGTGGCCTTCTCTCGGCGCACCCCGATTTCTCGCCGGCGCGGGTGATGATGGCCTTCGCCCTCTACATACGAGGAAGGATTGTCGAGGCGGCGAAAGTCTCGGCCCAGGGGCTCAGCGATCCTCGTCCATTTCCGTATCTTTATTACATCCACGCCGTTTCCCTTCTGAAACTCCAGTCGGATGACTATGACACCATGGAGAACGACCTCGCGCAGGCGATCCGCGAGATTCCCCGCTGCGGTCTCTGTTATTTAAGCCTGAGCAAAGTACATCAGCGAAAGGGTGACATGGCGACGGCGACCGTGGATCTTGAAAAAGCCGTGGCCCAAGATCCAGCCCTCTCCGAAGCCTGGTATAACCTGGCTAAGGTTTACGAAAAGGCCGGGCGAAATGACGAAACCCAAATCGCACGGAAGAGGTTTGAAGAACTTAAGGAAAACAAGGCCAATCGTGAAACAGAAATACTTCGCAACGAATTCTTGAAGGCTCTGGGCGGCGAGAGCTCTCCCAAGCAAGAACCTTGAGTCGATCAAAAGCTTGGAGTGTGGCTGGACCGCAGGCAGCCACCGTGGGGCGAAAACGGCCCGGCGAAACCAAGTGTGTATTGTATCCTTCAGCTAGACCGAGTCGCGCGGCCTCGCCAGCAGAAACGCCTTCTGTAAAGCACTGGAGAACCTACGATCCACTGACGACGACATTTTGAGATTTCTCATGCCTTACTCGGAGCACGCCTGTTTTCGCGTCGAAGGTCCAACCCGCCTCGATCAGGTCAGGCCGCTGGCGCAGCGGTGTCCCGTTCGCCGTTATTCGCGTGGGGTGGAACCCAAGCCGCAGGACTTCCGTCGCGTTTTCATCAAAGGTGCTGTAGCTCAACTCTCGGGCACGATAGCTTACTTTTCGGACGACAGAGCTGGATCGCAAGAGGTGGTTTTCCCCCGGCGGCGACCATTCCGGGACGGATCCCATTCCTGCCAGGAAATGCCGGATATAATCGGCGTAGCCGTCCGAAAACCAGAATTCATCTTCCGCCATGGCCTCGGTAATCAAGCCGTCTTCTTGCGCCATATAGGTTGCCCAATTGAATGATCGGAAAGCCTGCTCCCTGAAGCTCGCGTCGCCGGTCTTTTCATAATACAACGCGCACAATGAGGCGTACCGGGATGTGTGGCTACCCATCTTGTCCATGTCTTCGACGGTCTGCTCGGAGATGACGTTGGCCCCCCACTGCTTCCCGTACTGAACAGGCTCTTCTTGCACCAGACGGTATTGCGGGGTTGCAGGAACATCAACCGCAAAAGTCTTTTCAATCCAATCCAGCAAGCCTTCCGCGTGCGCTTTCCAATTCGGGTCAGCCTCGGGGTGCTGCATCAGATAGCGGCCCGTCTCGCCGGCGCTGTATTGGTTCCAGTTCCGGAGCTTTGTGTCAATTGCGATGTCCTCGAAGTAGGCTCCC
>QHZO01000289.1:0-1488 GCA_003224695.1 Acidobacteriota bacterium | reverse complement strand
TCGCCTAAATTCAGGCGGATGAGCTCATCCAATAGCCGGATATTGGCTATCACGTGAGCGCTATATTCCTCGCGCACTTGATTGGTGTGCGCAAACACCCGAAAGGGCCAGGGCGAATGCGACACGTCGCCGGTGCGGACGTGGGCGGCCAGAGCGTTTGCACATGCGAGGGCGGCATCCCGATATTTTGCTTCACCGGTCAGCTCATAAAACTTCAGGTAGCCCTCCCCGAGTTCGCCGACCTTATCCGGTTGGGTCGCGAAGTGCCCATCCCCGACACCGCAAGCGCCCCTCCCGGGCCGTTCTTTGTCGCAATATTTCACGTCGTCCGCCCCGAAGTATTCCGTTGAGCCGGCATCTGAGCTCGCGTACGGGACGCCTCCCCATTCCCAGCCCGCCGGAGTCGTGCCGTGCGCCAACTGATAATCCAGCATTTCGCGAAGGCGATCGAGCGCCGCCGTATCCCCCGAATAGGCGTAGTACGCCAGGGCCGAGTCTACAAACATGGCGTAGAGGCCCGCCGAATTGTGCGGCCAGTCGGTCCCGCGCAGGGTGGAGGGATCGAAAGTCGAGTGGACCAAATATACCTTCAGTCCGTTGGGTTCGCTGGGAACTTTGTTCTCAATAAAGTCCCAAGCGAGTTTGACCACGTGGTCGTAAGCCCGCTCTTGCGGCGTCGCCCAAGAAAGCAGTTTTTGGTCGCAATCCAAGACCACCGGGTGGCCGTTCAATCGTCTCTTTTGCTGTCCGAGGAGGGGTGCGGGGACGGCAAGGAGCAAAAGCAGCGATAGAGTGCGTGCCACGCGACGAAGCGGCATGTCACCTCCTTGAGTCCGGCGTCCGGAATTCGATCCCGGAACGGCCGCGACCAGAACATTGGCGAGAGGCAAGGCACGGATGCTCCCACAAATTGAAACCCCTTTCAAGTATTCGTGTGGTATAGTCAGCCGCGCTTGAAAAAGCTTCGCCGCTGTTCCGCCACTGAAACTTTTGGCAGGAAGTGCGGCAGTGAATGAACCGCCTTCCCGAATCTTTCGAGGTGCCCCATGAGCTCAGGCCGCTCGCACCGAATTCCAAAGCTTCTTGGCGCCTACCTGGCAGGCTTTCTGTGCATCGGACCGCAACGGGCGCTCGCCCAGGGCGAATCAGCCAAGATTCAAGTCTCGATTAATCCTCAGGAACGTTTCCAGATCATTGACGGATTCGGCGTGAACTTCAACGGGACCTACTTTCGTGAGGCACAGAAACCGATGATCGACATGCTCATCGAGGATCTGGGCGCCACGATTTTCCGCCTGGACCCCTACGGCCTGCTGAACTGGGAGGCCGCGAACGACAACAACGATCCCAACGTCATGAATTGGGAGTATTACAACGACCGCTATTCGATTCCGAATTTCGAGGCTTCCTGGGCGGCGGCGCGCTACCTGAACTCGCGCGGCATCCGCCCGTTCCTAACGCTGAGCGGCACGGCGCCGGACTGGATGC
>QHZO01000054.1 GCA_003224695.1 Acidobacteriota bacterium | reverse complement strand
AAGACCGTGATGGTCCGCCAGTAGTTATAGGCATCCAGAGCCATCATCTGGACGCATTCACCGCACCAGAATGAAAACAGCAACGCGCCCCAGATGCGAGAACCTCCCCGCCTCATTGCCGCCATGCGATAAAATGTCCTGAAAATTGCGGCACTGAAAAAGCAAAATCCGGCCAGGCCGATGATTCCGCACTCCAAGATGAGATTCAAAAACCCGTTATCGGTGATGAGGGGCCGGTGAAAGAGCCAGGTATACGGAAGGGTTTTGAATCCGATTCCCAGGAGCCAGAACTGCGGATGGTCGGCAAGGAGGGCGAGAACCGTGGTCCAGTTTTCCCAGCGCCCGCTCGACGCCAGATTCGGATCGACAAGGAGCTGGGCCAAATTGCCGAGACGCGAACTCACCAGGTAGTCCCAAAGTCCGAGCGAATAAAGGCGAAGGAATACGACCGGGACCGCGAGCAGAGCCGCTGAGAGGATTGCCCGGCGTCTGCCGATATGTCTTGAGACAACCGCGAACGCGGCAAACCGCCACACTCAGCGTGGCGGCAAAAGCTGCCAGCCAGGGCAAAGCCATCCGCAGAAGGCGCTCGCGCCTGGACAGGATCGCCGAGACCGCCACCACCAGAAAGAGCGCGCACAAGTTGGAAAAATTGCCCGCTTCGTAAAAAACGCCCTGGGCGCGCCGCACGATGGACGTCCGCAGCCAAATGTATTCGTCCGCCGCCGGGTGAGGATAGGGGACCGGCCAGATAAAATCGATAATGCCGTAAGCCGCCGATAGGGCCGCCGCGACCACGAGAACCGGAATCAGCGCTTGCTCGAGGCGAGTCTCTTGCCGCCGCGCTCCGCCGCGGACCAGGAAATAAATCAAGGCCGATTGCGCCAGCATGAGCCAGCGCAGGAAAGTCTGATTCCCGATCTGAGCACCGGACAGCCACCAGCCGCACGGCAACGACGCCGCGGTTCCCAACAAGAATACGATGAGCCCCCGGGCGATGGGGTCGAAGCGAGAATGGAAATCCGGGAGCCGCAACAGGAGAACTGCCAGTCCAACGGGAAGCAGAAGTGTCGACACATAGATAGGCGTCTCCCCAATCGGTTTCCAGTAGATCGGCGGCAGGAGGATGAGCGCGGTAAGGAATACCGTGACGAAAAGCAGCGGCTGTCGAAGCGACTTCATCGCGAAAAGGCCCAGGACTATGCACGCGATGAGGCCTAGAAGGACGACCGGATGGACCGCGAGCCATACCATGAGAGCGCCCAGCGTCAAGGCGGACGCCCACAGGAATCCCCCTGGCCCACTCCAGGGCTGGCTTAGAGCCACGATGAGCCGGCTTTTCATAAATCGTCGTCCGCGAGCAAAAGCATTTCTCGGAGCCGAGGCCAACCCATAAAAGCCACAGTCCCCGCAAGCCATCACACAACCCAGGCCGGAACGTCGCCCCTGCCCAAAATCGCGAAGCCGGGGAGAAGTCCTGTCGGCACGATGAGCGCCGTGGCACAGGCCAGGACTTTTAGGAGCGAGCGCGCGGCCGACTGCCCGAAATTTCCCGCCTTCAGGAAGCAAAGATAAACAAAGCTGACGAAGACCTCTCGTAGGACATCCGCGAGAGCGGTTCCGTTGGCTCCCAGGCGGGCGGAGAGAAGAAGGCTGAGGGGAGCGCCCAACAAGATACCCAGAACGAGAGCCGTCAAGTATGCGCCGTGGCGGCGAGCCGCGACGAATACATGAAACATCACCGTATTAATAAAGACGCATGGAAGAGCCACGACCAGGACGCGGAGTGCCGCAACGGCAGGAACAACTCCTTCCCCGAATAGGAGGCGCAACAAGTGCGGGGCAAAAAGCCAGACCAGCACCGACGCCGCTGCCATGAGCAGAACACCATTCTTTAGAAGGCTTTCGACATACCTGTTTCCGACGGCGCCGGGGCTGCGCAGATGCCTGGCGAGTTTTGGGAACAGTGCCGTCATCAACAGCGAAACAGAAAGAAACGCTCCCACTGGAAACCAGGCTGCCGCCTGGAATGTCCCTAACGCCCGGTCGGAGGCAAAGGGGCTGAGGGTGAGGATATCCAGACGGAGATCGAGAGCGAGCAGGATGGCCGCGGCGCCCACGGGCAGACTGGCCATGAGCATCGACCCGAGGTCCGCGACGCCCTCCCAATTCGGACGGCCTGGCACGAAGTCCCTTCTGACGATCCGCCAGCCAATCCACATCTCGAGCGCCTGGCCCGCGACCAGCGCGAGAACAACCAACGTCACCGAGGCGTTGGCCCACCAGGCCGCGCCCACCCACACGGCGACCAGAAGCGTGTTGGCAAATTGCTGCGCCGCCACAAAATGCATGCGCTCGAACGCCTTGAAAACAGCCATATAAGCCTGCGAAAACGTCTGAAGCACCACCCTGGCGGTCAGCAAATAGAGCAGCACGCGGCGCCCGGCGTCATGGATCACGAATTCTCCCCACAGGATCGAGAATGTAAGGACAGCCACGACCAGCGGGAGTTTCAGCCAGTTGACTCCCCAGAAGAGGGGTCCCAGCCGCCCCGGGTCGGCCGCCAGTTCTCGAACCAAGCACAAATGGAGGCCCGCATCGGGAATGAGCAGAAGGACGCTGGCGACGGCCACCGCGTAACCGTATTGCCCGAGTGCCATGGGGCCGTGACTTCGCGCGACCGCAATGGCAACGAAGAGAGTCGCCAGGCGTGTCGAAGCTTCGCCGGCAAAAATCGCCGTGCTGTTGATCATGAGCCGGCGTGGCCATGGTCGAGCGAGTAGGGTCAACCGTTCCCACCTCAAGAAGAAACCTGTACGGGATGGTCTTCATCCACCGCGTCCCAGTCCGCCGCTTGCAATTCGCGGAGGCTTTCGCGAACGGCCGCAATCACAGCGAAGAAAATCAGGCCCGCCAGCGCCCCCAAGAGCAGGTTCAAAATCAGACGCGGCCTGACGGGCTTTTCCGGTACAACCGCCGGAGCCAGTTGCTCGATGTCCTGGGCCTTTGAGCTCGCGTTGACCGCGGCGTTTTGGTAGTTATGATTCGCAATTTCGACGGCATCGCGAGCCAACTTGTAGTCGTAATCGGCCTTATCCAGCTCGCCCCTTATTCCCGCCAACTTACTCAGGAGCGCGCCGATGTTTGCGTTGACTTCTTTGAGGCGTTCCGAAGCCGCGCCGGCTCCTGCCTTTTCAGCCTGGACGCTTGCCATGGTCTCGACAAAGTCATGGCGGAATTCTTCTTTGGTCGTGTTCAGGGTTTCTTCGGAGATGGAAGCTGGTGGATCACCGCCACTTTCCTTCTTGTCGAGCGCTTTCTCCGCAAAACGGTCGGAGAGCAGGCTCTTGATCAGGCGATACGTGCCGGGCTCCTGGGCCAGGGCCTCCTGGAGAACCTTGGCCTTGCCTTCGTCCTGAACGAGAGCGAGCTGGAGCGTTTCGGACTGCGTCGCGAGCTGTTCCTTCTCCGCCAGGAGAATATTCAGTTCCTTGTCGAGGTTTTCGATGTGGGCGCGCTCCCGAGTCTTGGTTCGATGACGGTCGGCTTCGGCGAGTTTCTCCTCGGCCTCATCCAATTGTTGGGCAAGAAAAGTGCGGCTCGCCGTCGTGTCCGTGACACCGAGCTGGGCATTGAATTTCACCGCGCTTTGGGCGACAAAATTCGCCAAATCAGCCGCCACGTGCGCATCCGGAAATTCCACGTCGATCTCGACCAGCCGGGTCGACTTGAGAGCCCGGACATCCAGGATGTCTTTGCGGCGAAAGGTGTCCACGGTCAGGCTGTAAGGAGGCTGGTCGAGATGAAAGCGTTCGATGGCTTTGCGAACCATCGCGTCGTTGTCCACGAAAGGCTCGTAGGTGGCGAGCGTCGCATACTGCCAGGCCGGGAGCTCCACGCCGGGACCAATCTTGGACTCCGAGACCAGGAGATTCGTCGTGGCCTTATAGATCTTGGGGAGAAACAGGCTGACGACGAGCGACGCCAAGCCGCACAGACCACCTGCGGCCAGAATCCAATGCCCATGTCGTTTGAGTCTGGCGATTCGTCGTCCCAGGCGTTGATCTGCATCATGGTCCATCACGGCGATCTTCAACCTCCTTGATCCCGATGAAAGGGCTCAGTAGGCGTTCCGATGAAAGAATGTTCGAGCCAGGGTCAGGAATAAAATCTTGAAATCAAAAGCCAGCGCCCAGTTCCTGATGTAATAGAGATCATGAGCCAGGCGATCTTTGATGGAGGTGTCGCCTCGCCACCCGTTGACTTGCGCCCACCCGGTAAGACCGCTTTTCACGTAGTGACGCAACATGTAATCGGGGAATTCGACCCGAAAACGGTCAATAAAGAATGGCCGCTCCGGGCGTGGGCCCACGACGCTCATGTCGCCTTTCAACACATTGAGAAATTGCGGAAGTTCGTCCAAATTGCTGCGCCGCAGCCAGCGTCCGAGCGGCGTCACGTGCGGGTCATTCGGGCTCGTCCAATGGGTATTGGAGTCGAGCGCCGCACTGAACCTCATGGTGCGGAACTTCAGCATTCGAAATCTCCGGCCATTCAGTCCCATTCGTTCCTGCGCGAAGAAAACCGGCCCGGGAGAGGTGATCTTGATCAAGAGGGCGATGAGAAGAAAAAACGGGGAAAGCGCCACCAGGATGAGGCTCGAAGCCACGACGTCGAAGACCCTCTTCAGAACCACATATCCGAAAAACTCGGCGGGATAGAGCCGAACGTTGATCAGCGGAATTCCGCCCAAGTCGTAAGTCTGGGTTCCGTAGGGGATCAGGGGAAGAAGGTCGGGGACCAATCGCACGTTGATGCCATGATTTTCGCACTCGTTCACCATCCGCGCGGTGAGGCTATTCGCCTCTGCGGGCAAAGCCAGAATGACATCGTCGATCCGTGTTGTGTTCAAGTGGGTTTTGAATTCCAGCCAAGGGCGCTCGGCTTCGTCCGCCCCACGAGGCACGTACAGGACAGACGGGAGGAGGCGGTAGCCATAATGGGCTTGATCCTTGATGACGGCTTCCAGCCGATCACCGAGCGCAGAGGAAGTGACCAGGAGCAGGGTTTTCAGGTTATAGCCCCGGCATCGCAACTCGTGAAGCAGCAGACGAATCCCGGTTCGCGCCAGGCTCAAGCAGAGAAAATCCGCCGCCACGAAACCAAAGAAAAAATGCGGCGATGGCTCGAAAGCAGGAAGGCCGTACGCTAAACCTTCCAGCGCCGCGAGGCCCGCGGGCGCCACTCGAATCAGGATGCGCAAGTCGGAAAGAGCTGAGGCAGTCCGGCGGGACCGGTACATACCGAACGACGCCAGCAGCACCAGCCACAACGAAAGGATCCAGCCCAAGGCCAAAATGCGTTCTGGCGCCGCGATGCGGCCCCAATCGACAGGCCATCGCCATCCGTGAGCCTCCGCTGACAGGAGCCCCAAATAGCAAGCCGCTGTGAGGAGGAGGTCAAAACAGGCCAGATACGCATTGATGAATAACGCTCGCGCGGGAAACATGGATCAGTTCGCTCCGGGGTCCCGTGTCGGGTAGAAATGTTTCCTCGAGCTTAGCCTTAGAGCGTGCCGGCGCGCCTGGGGCCTTTCGCTTTCACCTGATGGCGCCTTCGGTTCCCTTGGCGGCGTATGGCCGAAACCGCGCCGCAGCGATACATGCCAACGGACACTCTCCAAGGCATATTGCGCTGCCGCTCTCGCGTGAAACCAGAATCGGCGCGCGACGCCGCTTCCATAAAGGCAAACCTCGCGTAAGAACGGGTGACCCCGCTTGGGGGCCGGAATTTGTAATCGGTGCGGCATTTGGAGAGGAAACAAACGCCGCCCGCGGATTTCGCTCCACCTCGCAGGGTCCGCCACAAATTCCCGAAGCAAAAGCAGGCTGAGTTTATTACCGGAAAAGTTATCGATCGCCGATCCCATTCCATGGTGATCGATCCAAAGCTGCAGTTGCGGCGTCAGATCGAACAACCTTGAAGGGACGTTGGTCAAAGGATCCGGAACCTTGAATAGAGAAGACGCCAGGTTGAACACCACCCCTGCAACGTGTCGCAAGGGGAGATTGTTTTCAATGCGGGCACAGAATCGATGCCAAAAATCCCGATCGGAGCGGCGCCCATTCAGAAAATAAGAAATCTCATACAGGGTTGAGAGGCGGCACCAATTGTGGACCACGTGGCGAAAGGCGTGAACTGCCTCGAAGAGAAACGCGTCTTCGTCGCCAAGGGCGTTGAATGATGCGGCGCCCCATGCGCGCGTCGTGCTCCGGGCCAGTAAATCTCCAGGCAATTTGAGCGGCGCCCCTTCCCGGTCAGAGTCCCAGAGGTCCAAGTGCAATTCCACGGGGCGAGGAAGCGTCGCGCGGTAGAAATCCCGGGGCTCGCGAGACCCGGGGCGTACGGGCTGAGCCAAGAAAACGATTTGGCCAGCCCCATCCGCGCCTCTTCGACAGTAGCCGGCACGCTCGAAGAGCTCCTCGACGAGGGGCACGGATTCCCGTGTGACAAGACAATCATGGTCAAACTGCACGCGCCAAGAAGGATCCGGACAGTAATCGGGCGCCAACGAGAATCCCTTGAGCATGACGGCGCGGACCCCGCCGGAATCCAAAAAGTTTTGGATTTGCTTCCACTCCTCGACAATCGCGCAGGTTCGAGCCTTATTCTCTTTGTGCCTCCGCTCCAAGGCCGAGCGAATGCTCGCAGGCAAAGCGTCTTGAATCCCGGCCGCTTGGACCCGCCGCCAAAAATAGAGCGCCAGGCCGCCTTCATCGAGCCAGCGCAAACCGTGCTCCCAGAATTTTTCGTCAACCCCGCCGATCGGCTGCTCCACCCCGCGGCCTGGGCGGCTGAAACTCAAGACGTCTAAGACAGACTGGGCGAGTCTCTGCCTCATCGCAGGCACTCCACTAATTCGTGGGAATTGAGCAGGCTGCGCAGGAATTGCGACGGGGCCGATGGCGCGTCTCCGTAGAGAAGCCGGTAAGCGGGCAGTTTCAGCAGAGCGTCGCACACGGCGCGGCGAGCTTCGGAGGGAACGGAGTTGTCCTTGAAAGGAATTCCTTGTTCGAGCATTTTATGGAAGTCCGAAACCGGCAACGGAATCAGCTTGGCCGGGCAAGAGGTCTTACGTTCGAGCAGAACGCACCCTACCGGCACGACGCTGGAGGTTTCGTCCTGCAGCGAAGGGTTCTTGTCAACGCACAAATATTTGGCTTCCCGATGCTCGAAGGGCCGGCCGACCCCGGCAATCTCGGGAAGGAATTCCGTCGCTTCCGAATGAAAGGCCGCAGGCCAGAATTCACCCCATGCCTGCAAAGTCCCGTTTTCAATTTCAAAGAAACAGGCCTGGTCGGCGTGGAAATGGTACCCGTCGCCTCTCGCCAAGAAGCAGGACGTTGTCTTGCCGCTTCGGGGTACGCCAAAAAGCAGGAGGCCTTTGCCCGCTCTGGCAACGCAGGAGGCGGAGAGGGCCGTCAGGCCGAGTGTACCCGCGGAAAAATAAAACAACGAAGCAAGGACGATACTGGCGAAGCCGGCCTCGTCCCTGGCGAGATGATCCGAGACGAAAGCAATGGCTTGCCGACATTCTGTATCCACCGCGATAAAGCTGAGCTGGCCTAGATTCACAAACCTGAGGTGACCATCCGAAAAGGCTGTCATCTCGGGCCACGGCGGCTCCAGCCGGATGTCGGGATCGCTGATCACCTTCCAGCAGAAATCCGGAAGGGGCCCGGTGGCCGGGCCGCATCGGCTGAGCGCTCGGCGCGCGTGTTCCATGATCAAAGCGCTGTTGCTCTCGATGCGGATATTCCGACGCATGGAATGGAAATCGGCGCTGTACGGCACCGGCGTAAACCGGCGCAAAGGGTCTTGCCGCGGCACGGATTTTCTAACTGGACGGGCCGATGTTATGCGAGGGGGTCCGGGGAACCCCGGCGCATTCTCGAGGCGGTCTGCCAGAAAGCCTCGCAGCGCCCAGGCGATGCCATGAGGATTACCCGCGTAGCCCAGCAGGAAACATTCGCGTCCCACGATGGAATCAATCACCGATTTGCGGAATTGTGAGTTTCCGACTGTTTCCCGAGGCAGTCCCTCGTGCAACCGCAGAGCCGCTTCCTGAGAAGGAATTGTTTCCACGGAAAATGCGGATTCGCTTCCCCGCTCCAGGAAGAACAGGTAGCGCGGCTCGCAGGAATGAACGCGCTTCACGCCCTCCGCCGTGGTCGGGTCCAGATAAATCGCGCCCTCTGCGTTCTGCCAGTTTAGCGGGAGGCCGTTCTCCAAGCCGCCGAAGTGCGCAGCCGCTTCCGGGCGAAGCTTCACGCAAGGTCCCAGACCGTGGGCCAACAGACGGCCTTCCTCGAGCGAGAAGAGAGTGCGGTCGTCGGAAGCGAAGCCGAATCCGATCTCGGCCAGCGCGAGACTCAGCGTTGATTTCCCTGACCCCGAGTCACCGGCCAGTAGAATTCCCGCTCCTTTCCAGGCTACGCAGGCGCAGTGCAGCACGGCTCGCCCCATCGCCGAACCCATCATGGCCACGAGCACCGGAAAGACGACGATTTTCCAAAATGTCGCGTCGGCCGCGAATTCCGCAGTCAGCCGGCCCAGCACACGAGCCTTGCGCAGATCGAACAGAAGGGAGTTCTGAGTATCAAATCCGGCGAAGATGAGATGACCATGGCCGCGAAAGTAGGGCTTCGGCCAGGCAGGACGCGAATGGCCGCGAGGATCGACCCAAAGCCGCAAATGGACCTGAGCTAACCCATCGGCGCCTAATGGGTGCGGTTCCATGTAATCCTCGGCGATTTTCAATAAGGGTTCGAAGTTTGTCGCTATCGTGAACAGTATCCCTGCAGCTTGGTAAGTCCCGCGAAGAGGCGTTTGGGCGCCACTGCGGAGAAAATCGCGCTCGTCGGATCGGGTCGGCGAGGAGTTTTCTCGGAGGCGGCAGTCGCTAGGCATCGGTTTTGTCCGATCGAGATTCCCGGTACCACGCCTGATCGGGCAAAACGCTAACATCCTCGCGGGCCAAGAATGTCAGACGGTTGTAGGGAAATTGTAAAGATTTGAACGCCCAAAGGGGTTAGGACTTGGGAGCGTGTTTGACTTGGTGCGGGGCGACAGGACCGTCTTCGCGCGCCGAAAGGAGCATTGGGATCCTGACCTTAAAAACTGTCCCGGATTCACTGACCGAATCAATGCTGATGTCTCCACCATGATCTCGGACAACCTTCTGTGCGACCGCCAGGCCGAGCCCAGTGCCGTTTTCCTTTCCGTGACTCACGAATGGCTGGAAAACCGAATCTCGGATACCCTCAGGAATCCCAGGACCGTTGTCGGCGATGATGATTTCAATTTCGTCTCCGGCTCGGATCGTGCAGATGTCTATCTTCCCTGAATCGAGGGGAACGGCCTCGCAGGCATTCAGGACGAGATTGTATAGGGCCCTTTCGAGCTTCTTCGGATCGAATCGGGCTTCCGTGGGTCCTTCGCGCACATGGGTGAAACGAATCTGGCCAAATTCCGCCCGGAAACGCATCGCCCGAACCACGCGTTCGACGACTTCCGCCACGTCGCCTTGGATGGGCTGCAGCACGGGTTGTGATCTCGAGAATTCCAAAAGGGATGAAATCAATTCTGTCATCCGGCCGACCGCATCGCGGATCTCCCGGTAGAGGTCGGATCGCTGTGCTTCACCCAGGCTCCGTTCGGCAAGAAATTCCGCATAGGCCAGGATGGCAGTCAAGGGATGCCGCAGGTCGTGCGAGATCGAACTGGCCATCCGGCCGATCGTGGCCAGGCGCTCGGCGTGGAGCAACTCCTGCTGGCTCTTCAGAAAGCCTTCGCGCATGCGGTCGAAAGAAGTCGTCAGTTCGGCGAGTTCATCGGGGCCGTGAGGCCGGAGGGGAAATCCGAAGTCGCCTTTCTCGAGCGCGTGGACCCCTTTTAGCAGGCCAGCCAACGGCTTCGTGAAATTGTGAGAGATCAGGAAGACGAGTCCGGCGCCGGCGAGCACCGCCGCCAAGCCTACGCCCAGAAGAAGCCGGTTCAGGCCGTCCAGGAACAGGGTTGCCTGGTCGTAGGATTTCAGCACGCTCAAACTGACTTGTACGCCGCTGCCGGGAGCAAGAGAAACCGTCGTTCCCAAAAAGCGTTCGTTGCCGAGTTGCACGTCCTGGGGGACCAAAGGGCTATCCGACTCCAACCGCTTCTTCAGTTCCGCCAGTTGAGCTTTTTTGTCGGGCGGCAAGGTGCTGACGACGACCGAGTTTCCATAGCGGAAGGCCACTTGACATGAGGCGATCCGGCTGACGTCTGCTGCCAGCCGGCCGTTGATTTCATACCCGACGGCAAGAACTCCGAGCGGAGAGCCGTCCCGCGCAGAACCGAAATACAAAGGCTGAAAGAAAACCTCATAGAGGTGGTTCCCGCCGTACCACCAGTCGCGGTTCTCGTCACGGTTGAGCGTCGTGAGGAGCGCCGCGGCGGCCGCGTCTCGGTCGAAACCCGGGGTGGAAGTGTGGAGCGCCATGATTTTCCCCGAACGGTCCGCCATCACAAACAAATCGCTTCCGGACAGTTTCCAAAATTCTTCTGAGGCATCCTGAATGGTGGCGGGGTGTTCAGTTGTCATCAGCGCTTTTAAGCTCGGCAGGTTGGCCAGCAATCCGGCGGATTGCGCGAGCGTCTGTTCCCGCTGGCGTTCAAAGGTCTGGAACGTCGCCACGGAATCCATCAGCCCTTCGCCAAGGTCTTGCCGGGCCCGTCCACTGAGACGGCTCCGCACGATGAGCAGCGTGGCGCCCGTGAGTCCCGTCACGCATAGCATCAAGGAGAGGAGCAGCTTCGTTCGAAGCCGAAGCTTAATCATAGGCCTCGATTCACCCGCGGAAGAACACTCCCAAGGGAGCCGGCGCGAAATCGCCTGGCGGATCCTCCTCCGTCATTTCTCAATGGACGGTACGAACTTGTACCCGGCGCCGTGGACCGTTCGAAAGTGCGCTGGCTCCATAGGTTCTCTTTCGAGCTTTTGACGGAGTTTCAAGATGTGGTTGTCAACTGTGCGCGTCGAGGGGTAACAGTTGTAGCCCCAGACCTCCGTGAGCAATTCGTCGCGGGATATGACGCGCTCCGGGTTCTCGGCGAAATATTTCAGCATTTTGAATTCCCGCGGCGTCATCTCGACCAGATTTCCTCCACGCTTCAACTCCATCTTGGCGAAGTCGATGCGGATATCGCCGAATGAGTATTGATCGGCCACCGTGGTTCCCCGCTTGGCGCGACGTTGAACGACATGAGCCCGCGCCAGCAGGTCTTTTGGACTAAAGGGCTTCGTCACATAATCGTCCGCGCCCAGCTCGAGAAGAAGAACCTTGTCCGTTTCGTCGGCGTTCGCAGTGAGGATGATGATGGGGAGCATGGGAGCTGCCTTCTTCATTTCAAGGCAAACCTCCCGCCCCGGCATCTTCGGCAGCCTCAAGTCCAGGATCACAAGGCCGGGAAGCGATGCGCGGAAGCTCTCCTCTACGATTAAAACTCTCTCCATCCGACCACCTGAATTTCTCCAGATTGCTTACCTCGAGCGCCTCCAGACCAAATGCTCCACGGCTCCGGAAAACTCACCTTCAATTTTACCAGCCTATACCATCTCCTCCCATGCGTTAAGAGGGAAACAAAACTATTACAAACACACTACACCTTTCTGACGAGTTGCGGTTGCCGTTCCAGTAAGGTCTAGCCAGGAGGACTCTCATGAAGATGCGGTTGAAGGCAGCGGAAATGAAACCATACGGCCAAATCGAGCTGGAGGCACGGGAATTCACGTGGGCGTCCGTGAAAGGCATAACGGGCGTACGGGCTCTCTCTGTGCTGGCAGGGATCATCTGGCTGATCGGCCCCCAGGCAGCGGCCGTAAAAGACGCAGCCAGTGGGCCCCCTCCCGAAAAGGCGGCTGCGGCGACTCCCACACCGGGTCCCGAGGCGCTCGGCGTCAGCTTCGTGGAGGGATCAACCTCCACCGTGATCGTCGAACGAGCTGGGAAGAAATATCTCGTGGACCTGACCTCACACCAAATCAAAGAAATGGAGGAAGCGGCGGCTCCCGCTGCGACACCCAAACCCCAAGCGCTGGCGCAGTCCAAAGAGCAGGAAAAGGCCCCGAAGCTCAATGCCCCTAGTCCATCAAATGGGGTGTACGAGGCGGGAGACGACTTCATCTTCAGCCTGCCCACCGGGCGGCGTCTGGAACGGCACGGTTTCTATGTCAACTTCAACCATCGCTTCGCCTTCAACACCGCCTTCACCGGCCCCGCGCGCGGGCATCTGCTGCTGGGATTGGATGATTTTTCACTTTCGTCTTTTGGCTTTCGCTATGGCCTGACGAGAAATGCCTTCGTGGAGATTTACCGCTCGCCCAGCGTCATAGGCCGGCCCATCCAGTTTTCGGGAGGCTACAACCTTCTCGATGAGCACGATGGCAAGCCCTTCAACGCCTCCGTCCGCGTTTCGATCGAAGGCCAAAACGATTTCCAAAGAAATTATACGACCGACTTCGAGGGGATCTTCTCGCGCAGCCTCATGGGCAGGGCACAAATCTATTTTGTCCCGACGCTCTCCTTGCACGACCGGCCGCTGGCTGTCCCACAAAGAAACATTGCCGATCCCTTTCCCTATCAGCCTTGCTCGAGCCTGGTGGCGGCCGACGTCGCGGGCAGGACCGACATTCGGCCCTGCGCCAACACCTTTTCACTCGGCGTGGGCGGTGCGCTCGACATCCGTCCCAGCGTCGCTTTGGTCGGAGAAATCATCCCAACTCTGACGAACGGGCAGTCCTTGGGGATTCATCGGCCCGCCTACTCGTTTGGGATTCAGAAGAAAATCTGGCGGCACGCCTTCACCTTCGGCTTCTCGAACAGCCCGGGAACAACTGTGTCTCAGCGGGCGGGAACCCGCGCCACAATGTTAGGCGATCCCTCGGCGGACACTCCCAGCGGCTTGTTCATAGGCTTCGATTTAACACGTCAGATGTTCTGAGTGAATTCGTGGACGCCTCAACGGTCCAAGCTCCGGTCGAATTCTCGGCCAGGTCGTCCCTGGCGCTCGGCACGCCCTGGCTGAGCGTGTTGCGCGAAGGAACCATCGAGCGGGCCGCACTGATATTGGGCGTGGCGATGGTTCCTATCTCCATCGCCGCCACCGAATCGTTCCTCGCGATTGCGGTTGTGGCCCGGCTGATTCGCTGCTGGCGCGGAGAGGCCCGCGTCGCCATGCCTCGTGTGTTTTGGGCGTGGTTGGCCCTGGCTGTGGCCGAATACTTGGCTTGGGTAGCTTCACCGTCGCTACGAGATGGCTGGAGTGAAATCCGACACTTGCTGCTGGTCGGTTCGCTCTTCTTTGTTTTAACGGCTCTGGACGGGGCTGCCGCATGCCTGGCCGCGTGGCAGGCCGTGTTCCTCAGTTCCGCCTTGGGCTCCCTGTTTTTGATTGGCGACTTCATCTCCCGGTTGGTCTACTACCGGAGAGAAATAGGGTCGAGCTACGACATTAGCCTTTACTTGCGAACCGGCGGACTGCTGAGCAACTGGATGGTTTACGGGACGGTGGAGATTCTGGTTGTTGCAGGACTCCTGAGCTTCTGGTTTGCTTATCCGGACGAACGCCGGCGCTTTTGGCCCGTGATGGCTCTGAACGGGCTCGCCATCATCTTAAGCCCTACCCGCACGGTGTGGGTTTCCTGCTTCCTGCTGCTCGCCATCCTGCTTTGGAAGAATCGCTCGCGCTGGATGTGGGCTCTTCCCTTTCTGCCGCTCGCGGTTTACTTCCTGTCACCGAGCGCCGTGCGTTCCCGGATTAATGTAGCGTCGCACCTGGATTACTACTCGAATGCGGAGCGGATTCAGATGATGCGTGTGGGCTGGCGCATGATCCGCGAGCACCCTTGGGCGGGAGTGGGTCCGGGCCGCATCGAAAGGCTCTATCGCGGCTACCTTTCCCCTTCAGACCCTGTGCCCGCTTACCACGGTCATCTTCACAATAACTTGATTCAAATGGCGGCCCAGTTCGGAATTCCTGTAGCTTTGGCCTCAGTTCTCTTCGCAATGATTCTTTTTTGCGAATTGAGAAAGGCTTCCAAGGAAGCGAAAAGCAGAGAGGAACAATTTCTTTGTCAGGCAGCATTTCTTTCCCTGATTGGTTTCCTCGTGGCGGGCTGCTTTGACTATACCTACGGACATTCCTTGGCCCTCGTATTACTAGCGTACGCCGTACTTTTACCCCTCTTCCTGAGGTCGCGGTCGGTTTCGGTGAGCGGAATCGCGCTGGGCAGGGGTGAGAGTCCGGCAGGGTGAGAGGGGATCTCGATGTGCGGCTGTTGCCGAAATACTTCATGGGTTGCCTCGTCTGTCCTTCGAGCGACCTTCATCTTGTGCGTTTGCGCCACCGCGCTCGCTGCTCACCTAGTCCTGCATCCGTTTCGCAAAACCGGCCCGGCGCCAAGAGCGACTCCGAACGAAGTCCCGGTGACTTGGGAGGATGCGGCTCTGCGCTCCCTGGAGGTGCCGTTAGCAGATCACAAAGCGTCCCCGCAATTTGCCCCTGCAAGCTATTACTACAGCATTCCTGTTCGGACGATTTACAAGAGCTATCCCGTGTATCGGCCTGACAAAGAGCCGCCGGGCTATCTCGAGACGCTGAAGCAGCGAGAGCCCGGTTTGGTCTTTGCGGTTTCCAGGCTTCATTCACGAGAGAATTGGATTCGGGCGGGGAAAACCGTATTTGAGGCTGCGATTGATTATGATCCCAAAATGTTCATGACTCTTGCCGACGTGCGGGACATGAACTGGTACAGGAAACTTCAAGTGCCAGTGACAAAAGAAGGCGTAATGCCTTTCGCTCGCTACGTGATTCGGCAGAAAGGGAAAGTCGAGCTGGGAGTTGGGTCTTGTGCGACTTGCCATCTGCGAGTGATGCCGGATGGAAGCGTGATTGAGGGCGCGCAGGGAAACATGCCCTATGATCGCGTGGCCGCACATGCTTTGCGCACGCGCTACGCGGAGGCGGCCGAGCCGCAAGCCTTTCTCCAGGAGGCAGAGCATGAACGCCGGCTCGCCCTGGGCGTTCCATGGCTCAGCCCGGACCCGCTCGCGGGCCTGGAACAGATGCCGCTGGACCAGTTGGCATCCCTGCACGAAGCCATCCCGCCGGGAGTGGCGGTTCGCGTCAATACGAGTCTCGATTTCCCTCCTCAGATCCCCGACCTGATTGGTGTCCGCGAGCGGCGATACCTGGACCACACAGGCCTGATCCGCCAGCGTTCCATAGGCGATCTGATGCGCTATGCGGCGCTCGTGCAAGGCGGCGTGCGCTTCGAGCGTTTTCTCGATTTCGCCGTTCTCCCCGAATTGCCCGATCCTTCCACCCAGTGGCGTTATAGTGACGCGCAACTGTACGCGTTGGCACTCTTCCTCGAATCGCTCGAGCCCCCGCCCAATCCCAACCATTTCGATTCGCAAGCCGCGCGCGGCGAGCGGGTATTTCGGAAAGAGGGCTGCGCAAACTGCCATACCCCGCCTCTCTACACAAACAACAAGCTCACGCTCGCGGAGGGGTTTCACCCGCCGGCGCGCGATCTGAAGCGGTATGACGTCCTTCCCGTCTCAGTCGGCACGGACCCTGGTTTGGCGCTTCGCACGCGGGAAGGGACGGGCTATTACAAGGTGCCCTCGCTGAAAGGGGCCTGGTATCGAGGGCCGTTTGGGCACGATGGCTCTGTCGCGACACTCGAAGACTGGCTGGATCCCCGGCGCATGCGCGATGATTACGTGCCGACGGGATTCCGCGCCCAAAGAGTGAAGCCGCAGGCAGTTCGCGGGCATCCATTTGGACTTGATTTAACGCCTCAGGAACGCGATGACCTCATTGCGTTTCTCAAGACGCTTTGACGCTTTCTTTGCAGAAGCGGGATAGTCCGGTGATTCTTCCGACTTTATATTCCGTTTTCCATTGGAGTGGGGGCATGTGTGTCTCCGACTGGACGCAGGAAAAAAGTTGAGCGAAAGGCTGCTAGAAATCGTCTTTTAGGCGGGCGGTCTGCTTCGATCCCGCGGGCAACTTCGAAAAGCCAGGATCGGGCCCCGCCTGACGAGCTTCCTGGAGGTTAAACAATGCGCGCCATTCGAATCGCCTTGCTTGGGCCTATCTCGATTCTGTGTGTGGTTGGCTCTTTGTCTGCCCAGGTGCTAAACATGGGCGGCCAGATTGAGCCCTAGGGTCGGGACAACAGACGAAAGGTCAGGGTGGAGATCTTCACGGGTTATTCGTAGTTGCGAGCCCGCGATTCACTTTCCAACCCGCTCAACCAGAACGGTTGGGATTTTTCTGTGACAACTAATTTCAAGCGATCAATTGGTTTGGTCGCCGATTACAGCAACCATTATGGGACCGTTCCTCGTGTGGTTTCCCCCATCGGCAGCGGCGGCAAAGGGTTCACATATCTCTTCGGCCCGCAGTACTCTTATCGAAGATTCAACCATTTCACTCCCTTTGCGCATGCGATGTTCGGGGGCATCGAAGGCAGCAAAACTGTCTTTGCTTCTTCTACTGGCGGACCGGGTATAGGCATTGGCACGGCCCCTGGATGCACAGCAATAGTATGCTATTTGCCCGAAACCGCATTCGCCATGGCGTTGGTCAGGTGGAGTTCTTACACGCCAACCTGTCGCGCGAGAGACAAAACGACGTGCGATTCTCAACGGGCCTCGTCTTTCGATTAGGCGGGAAATAGCACGCCGCAACTTAACCACTCAAACCTTAAGTTGCCAACCAGCCTCTCCGCAAGCCCTCAACTCGCGCCCACGCAGGTTCTCTGGGTCTTGTATCCTTGACAATTTTTTTGCATGGGTGGGATTGGCCTGTGACACATGCTAAACCGCTCGCCGCTAGTCTGTTCGGGTTTGGACGGTTGACGTGTGCGTTTTTGAGGGAGCCGCGTGAAGGATCGGAAGAAAGTCGTTTTCTTCTTTCCCGCCTTCGCGAGCACGGAGGCGACGGCGCCGCTGGGCATTCTGGCGGTCGCCACGCCGCTGCTTCGCGCGGGCTATGAAGTTTCACTCATTGATTCGACCATCGTCCCCAATTTCAAACAGCGCGTCCTCGAGGAAGTCCGAGATGCCATCTGTCTAGGCGTCTCGCTGGTCACGGGACCGATGATTTCGGAAACGGTGGACATCGCCCGGGCCATCAAAGCTTGGAACCCTGGTTTCCCGGTCATCCTGGGCGGATGGCACCCATCCCTTTTGCCCGATCAGACGTTGCAAGCCGAATGCGTTGACATCGTGGTCCGCGGGCAGGGTGAAGATGCCATGCTGGAAGTTGTCGAGCGCCTCAGGAACGGTGAGCCGCTCGATGGCCTGCCGGGCGTGGGATTCAAGCGCCATGGCCAACTGATTTTCAGTCCCGAGCGGCGGCTGAAGCCTCTCGCGGACATGCCGCCCAAGGCTTACCATCTTGCGGATTTCGACGCCTACGAAAAACTTTGCGGGCGGCGCTGGGCGATGTACACCTCCAGCCTCGCTTGCCCCTTCAATTGTTCCTATTGCACAAACGCCGGAGTTTACGGCCGCCAGTGGAATGCGCTCCCTCCGGAACAGGTCGTGGATGAGACCTTCGACCTCAGCACGCGTTATCGCCTCGAGATGCTTTGGATCGTTGACGACAATTTCCTGGTGGATCTCGATCGCGCGTTGAGGATTGCGGAGGGCTTGGTCCGCGTCGGCGCGCGCTTCCGCTGGAGCATTCAGGCCACGACCAACCTGACCGCGCGGCTGACGGAAGAAAACCTGCGGCTCCTCAATCGCGCCGGCCTTCACCAGGTTTGCCAAGGCGTGGATTCCGCTTCGCCCAAGATCCTGAAACGGATGAACAAAACGTTTCAGGACTTCGATTCGATCTACCAGTCCGCCGAGCGCTGCTTGAAGGCCGGGATTCGGCCCTCCTTCAATATCATTTTCGGTTTTCCAGGTGAAGGCGTGGAAGACCGCCGCCAAACCATTCGCTTCATTATGGATGTCTGTCGGCGCTTTCCCGGGGCGGAATTCTGGACGAATATTTTCACACCCTATCCCGGCTCGCCCATCATGGAGCATGCGCGGGAGCTCGGGATTGAAGTGCCGCCCTCGCTCGAAGGCTGGACGGAGTTCTTCCCGCGCTACACCGTTTTGCCGTGGCTCATGGGGAGAGAACACGGGCGCGTCCAGACCATGCGTGATTACTTGCGGATTGCCTTTGACCGGCAGCCCATCTCCAAGGTCGAAGTCAGCCCGGTCGCGAGAACCATCCAGCGCGCGCTGAGCTATCCGGCCCAATGGCGGCTCGAGCACGATTTCTACGGGTTCCCCGCCGAGTTGTGGTTGAACCGCAAGCTGAAGCGTTACGTGAAGGTGACCAAGCCGAAAGTGGACGCGAAACTCCTGGAGGCCGCGGCCGGGGCGAGTTGCTCATAACCGTTGTCGGGTTTCACTTTCCGCAGTGGACGGCTGAGGGAGAAGCGGCGTGACGGACGTTTTGCTGACGCATTCTTATCACCTCTACTACGACCCCAAACAAGTCCGCAAAATGCAGCCTTATCCCCCTCTCGGGACGCTTTACGCCGCCGCGCTGTTGCGGGAGCGGGGGTTTTCCGTCGCCCTATTTGACAGCATGCTGGAGGACCCGGAGCGGGGCTTCCCCGAGGCCGTGAAGCAGCACCATCCGCGCGTGGTGGCAATCTACGAAGACAGTTTTAATTTCCTTTCCAAGATGTGCTTGACCCGCATGCGGCAGGTGGCCTACGGAATGATTGAAGCCGCAAAGTCTTCGGGCGCGACGGTATTGGTGCACGGGTCCGACTCCTCCGACCATGTGGAAGAATACCTTCGTCAAGGCGCCGACGTGGTGCTTCTGGGCGAGGCCGAATGGACTTTGCTCGAGTTCGCTGAATCTTTGCTCCATGATTCCGGCCGAGAGCCCCGCGAAATTCTGGGTTTGGCCTTTGCCGACCGGCGATCGGACCGCGTTCATCGAACCGCGCGGCGCCCTTTGATGACCGATCTTGACGTGCTCCCTTTTCCCGCGCGCGACCTGGTCCAAATGGAGCGATACCGCGAGGCCTGGAAAACGGCCCACGGTTTCTTTTCGCTCAATGCGGTGGCGAGCCGCGGTTGCCCCTACCGGTGCAATTGGTGTGCGAAACCGATTTACGGAGATTCGTTTCATTTGCGCTCGGCGGAACGCGTCGCGGAGGAAATGCGCGTGCTGAAAGAGAAATGGGACGCCGAGCACCTGTGGTTTGCCGACGACATCTTCGGATTGAAAGCCCGCTGGGTTCAAGAGCTCGCCGAATGGGTCGAGCAGCGCCAGGCTGCCGTGCCATTCAAGATGCAATCGCGCGTTGACCTGATGAAACAGGAAACCGTGCGCGCCCTTCGACGCTCGGGCTGCGCGGAAGTGTGGATGGGCGTGGAGTCGGGTTCACAAGAGATTCTGGACGCGATGGAGAAAGGAACGCGTCTCGGGCAGGTTGCTCGGGCCCGCGACAACTTGCGGCGCTCGGACATCCGAGCCTGCTACTTCCTCCAGTTCGGCTATCCCGGCGAAACCTGGGCGGACATTCAGAAAACCATTCAGCTGTTGCGCGAGACCCAGCCGGACGACATCGGTGTGTCGGTGTCCTATCCGCTTCCGGGGACGCGATTCTACGAACGTGTCCGGGCGCAATTGGGCGCCAAGACAAATTGGGATGACAGCGGCGACTTGGCCATGATGTTCAAAGGCGGTTACACCAGCGAATTTTATCGTGCCTTGCACGACGTCCTGCATGCGGAGGTGGACGTATGGACTGCCGGCAAGGCTTGGCCCTATTCCATGCAAGCGCGAAAAGCGCCGAAAAGGAATTCCGGAGCAGACGAGCTCCGCAGGATGTGGGCGCGGGTGGAGCAACTCGAAAAAAGTTGCCGAAACTCCGAACCCACGCTGTTGCCCGTCGTGGCCTGCTCGCTGGCGCCCTCGTGCTGAGCCGCGCCGAGGCTATGCGTGGCTCGACAGCACGGCTCGGCCTCAACTCGAAGACAAGCCGGGCCTGGGAATATCTCCATGGACCTTCTGCTGACACACGGTTATTTCCTCTATGAGGACCCCAAAGAGCTTGAAATCATGAAGCCCTATGTCCCTCTGGGGATTCTCCACCTCGTTTCCCATTTGCGTTCCAAGGGCTTCGCCGTGGAAGTGTTCGACACAACGTTTGCCTCACGTGATGATCTGTTCAAGCTCCTCGCTTCCGAGCCGCCCTCCGTGCTGGGCGTCTACGCCAATTTGATGACCCGGGCCAACGTCCTTGAGATTCTCCGTGTGGCCAAACAAGCGGGGTGGAAAACCGTAGTGGGCGGGCCGGAGCCGGCGGCTTATATCGCGGAGTACTTGGCCGCGGGCGCCGATGTCGTAGTCATCGGCGAAGGCGAGATCACTCTCGAGGAACTAATTCCGGCCTTGCGAGACGGCTTTCCTCGCGTGCTTGAGAACGTTCAGGGAATCGCCTTCCGGCGAGAAGACGGCACGATTTGCCAAACCCCTCCCCGGTTCCAGATTCCCGACCTTGACGCCCAACCGTGGCCCAGCCGCGAGTCGGTCGAGATGGAACGGTATCTCGAGACATGGCGCAAACATCATGGAGCCGGATCGATTTCGTTGCTCACGGCGCGCGGCTGTCCTTACCACTGCAAATGGTGCAGCCACGCCGTGTACGGGAAGACGCACCGGCGCCGATCGCCGCTGGCCGTCGTCGACGAAGTGGAATGGCTCTTGACCCGCTACGAGCCCGATATGCTATGGATCGCAGACGATGTCTTCACCATCCATGCCGGCTGGCTGTTCCACTATGCGGCGGAGATGAGACGACGGGGCATCAAGATCCCGTTCGAATGCATCTCCCGCGCCGACCGGATGAGCCCTCCAGTGGTGGACGCGCTTGCCGAACTGGGCTGCTTCCGCATTTGGATCGGCTCGGAAAGCGGATCGCAAAAGGTGCTCGACGCCATGCAACGTGGGGTCACGGTGGAGCAAGTCAGGGCGGCCGTGAGCCTGTCAAAAGCGCGTGGCATACAGACCGGATTGTTCCTGATGTGGGGCTACGAAGGCGAGGAACTCGCTGACATCGAGGCGACAGTCGACCACGTGCGGCGTTGCGACCCGGACGTATTCCTGACGACCGTCGCTTATCCCATTAAGGGCACCCCTTACTTTGACGAGGTGGCGCCGCGCGCCGTGACGACCAAGAATTGGCGGACGGGTTCGGACCGGGACTTCCAAATTCGAGGCCGGCATTCCCGCCGTTTTTACCAGTTCGCCGACCAGCTTCTCCGCGCCGAGGTGGAATTGGCGAGGGCTCCGCGGCCGGACCCTCAGTCGCGCACACCCCAAACAGTCTGCGAACTCCGAGTGAAAGCCGACCAGGCTCGAGCCGGCTTGCACGAAGCGTTCGCCGAGATTGAGGCTTGAAGTCCCATGTCGCTTGCCACCACTATTCACGCCCCGGACCCCGCCGCCTTTGACGCGCTGGCGGAAACTTGCGGGAAATGGCCCGGCACTTCCGGCCGGGACAGCGCATTTTGGAGATCAATTGCGGGACCGGCGCGGACGCCTTGCACCTCGCGCAGCGGGGAGCGCGAGTGGTTGCCTGTGACATCTCCGCAAAGATGATCCGAGCGGCGCGGCACCGCCTTGCCGGCGAGGGTCTCGCATCATCTGTTGAGTTTCGTGTCCTGCCTACGGAGAGCATATGCGTTCTCAATGAGGAGCGACCGTTCGACGGCGCGCTTTCGAACTTTGCCGGCCTGAATTGCGCCGCAGACGTCTCTGCCGTCGCTTCGGATCTTTCCCGGCTGCTGAAACCCGGCGCGAAGCTTGTGGTCTGTGTTTTCGGTCGGTGGTGTCTTGGGGAAATTCTTTGGTACCTCCGTCGAGGAAATTGGCACAAGGCCCTCCGGCGTGTTCGCGGAAAAACGCGTCGCGCCTGCTTGTCGAGTGGCGCGGCCGTCGAGGTACGGTATCCGTCCATCCGGGATCTGAAGCGCGCCTTCGCGCCACATTTCCTGCTCGAAGAATGGCAGGGCGTGGGGATTGCCGTTCCGCCCTCGTATCTCGAACCTTGGGCGGCTCGGCACCCTCGAGCGTTCCGTGCGGCCGCTAGGTTCGACAGCCGGTTCAGCCACCTTCCCCTCGTAAAGGCTCTTGCCGATCACGTCCTCCTGACTTTTGAGCGAACCGGATAAGCGTCATGGCCACCTTGCTCCAATCCGGAATATCGGCAAGCCGCCACAAACCTCCAGAGTCCGTAGGCCGCTGCCTGCGCTTGCAGTGCCCGGTGTGCCGCAAGGAGTTGGAGCAGGCGCTTGGGCGTGAGGACGATTCGCTGTTGGGGTGCTCCGGCTGCGGATTCGCCGTGACCAAGCGCGAAGGTATCTGGAAGTTCTTGCCGCCAGAGAGCGAAGCCAAGTTTGGGCGTTTTATCGGCGACTACCAGACCATCCGCCAACGCGAAGGGCGCGGGTCGGCTAGCGGGCACTATTACCTCGCCTTGCCCTTCAAAGACACAACGGGCGGCAATGAATGGCAATGGCGGATCCGCGCTGGGAGCTTCCGCCACTTCTCGAGCGAAATTTTGGCCGACCTCGAGCGACGAAACCCCGGCGGG
>QHZO01000288.1 GCA_003224695.1 Acidobacteriota bacterium | reverse complement strand
GAGAGCTCGGTGTCTGGGTTCTTTCTCGGCTGACTCACCACTTTGGCGGCATCGCGCGCCACCTCCTTGCCGTTTCGATAAAAGATCACTTCCGGCGAGGAGTCATTCACAGGAACCTCCAGTTTATAGGAACCAGGCTGGAGGAACTTGCCGTTGGGAAGCTCCATTGGAGAGGCAATGTCAATGCCAACGGTTTTGGTGTTGGATTTGTGCGACCACAAGGACATTGCGGAACTCGGACAAGGAACAAATAATAATGCCAAACCGAGGCTCGCAATGAAAGAAAGGATTCTTTGCTTCATCGTCTCTTCAACCTCCTAAAAATTTGATTCACGTATTTTGACGGCTTAGCGGGAGGTGTGCGTTGCCTGCGGGCCTAAGGTCGCGCTCACCAGGAAAGGCGCAGCGCAAACTGGATTTGGCGGGAATTTCCGGCGGAGCTGATCTGGCCAAAGCTTGACGTGCCCACGATCAGGCCGGGCCGACCGAAGTTCGGATGATTGGTCAAGTTGAAAAAGTCCGAGTGAAACATCAGGTTTGCCTTCTCGGTTATACGGAACGGGCGCTCGACACTCAAGTCCCAGTCGAGCAAGCTCGGGCCCGCGATGACGTTTCGTCCTTCGTTTCCGGGCACGCTGAACGGGCTGAACGGGCCTTGCTGGTCGGTGTAAACAGGGGGAGGCACAAGGACGGAGGTATTAAACCAGAGGTCGGGGCCGCGCTTTCCCCGCGGCAGGTTGGGATTTCCTATTAGATTCGGACGATCCGTGCCGTTCGAATCCGTCCCACTCATCGCCGTGCCGAGCAGTGCGGTCAGCGGCTGGCCGCTTTGAGCAGTCCAGATGTCGGAAAGCTGCCAATTTCCAAAAACCGCAGCGGGAATACCACTCGCGAGCCAACGCTGGCCGGAACCGAGCGGCGGTTTCCAAACATTGGAAAAGACAAAGCGATGACGAACGTCGAAATCCGAGAGCCCACGCTCCGCTTTCATATTGTAATTGTCCTGAGGCTGGTTAGTTCCTTGCAGGCCGGAAGCGTCGTCAAGGGATTTCCCGTACGTGTAGCCGGCGACAAAGGAAAGGCCGCGGGAAAGGCGCCGTTCGAGGCGGAGTATCACGGCGCTGTAATTGGTGTTGACATCCGTCGCCCGCGTGAATTGATTGCTGCCGGGTTGCGGGTGGTTGCCGCGTCGGAGGTTTGGCAGATTCGGGATTCCCTGATTTTGCAGAGCGCGGCGAGGGAGCTTGTGCCCCTCAGAGCCTGTGTAGCTCGCTGAAAAAAGTGTGGAGGGATTGAGCTCGCGCTCAAGGGAAAGACTCCACTCGTACACATAGCCGTTGCGGATGTTCGGGGGGGAAGAAATCGCGTCGGGAGGCATGTTGCCAAGAGTGTAGGCAAGCGGATAGGTCAGAGTTGGCGGCGCAAAGGTCTGGCCACAAGCGCCCGGGCCGAAGAAGCGGCAAAGGTCGAGGCCGAAAAGGAATTCGGTCAGCGGCGGACTGAGTCGCGTTTCCGCCGTGTAATCAAGCTCCCCGAGCGAATTGAAAACGCCGAACCCGCCGCGCAAGGACGTCTTCCCATCTTTCGTCAGAGCATAGGCAAACCCGGCGCGCGGCGCCCACCCCGCCCGGTCAGGCAGGATCAGAGACGCGGGCAACCCGGCCTGTTGCGAGGTGAGGAATTCAAGCTTGTAGAGACTTTGCAATTGGCGGATGAGCGGATTTGAAATCAGACTTGATCCCTGGCCCACGTCATTGCGGACAATGAACCGCTTGGCGTTGCTTGGGTCGAGGATGGACGCGCGCCCGTCGGCGTTCAGGGGAGGGGAATAGAACTCTTCGCGTAAACCGTAGGTAAACGTCAACCGCCGCGTAGCGTGGAATTCATCGCTCACATAAAGGCCCTCGTAATTCAACCGGTCGTTCCCGCCGGAGTTTCCCGCTTGTGCAAAAGAAAGAAACGGCCGGCCAAGCAGGAAATCCGCGAAAGTATTCCCGGATGCCGACCCCGTGCCGGTGACGGGATCGCCGGTGAACGAAAAAACGCCCTGGCCGAAATCTTCGACCAGATAGAACAATCGCAGGCGGCGGTAGTCCTCCCCAAACGACAAGGTGTGCCGGCCGCGGCTCATCACCACATTGTCTGTGAACTGAAACGTATGGTTCTTGCGGATCTGAGGCTGAAAGATATCGCTATCGCCCATGTCCGCGTAGCCCGGGACGTTGATGGCGGGGATTCCGTCGTTCGTCGCGCCAGGCGCCCTTGGGATGCCGAGTGATCCCAAAAAACCGCTGTGGATGTTTTGAGATTCCTTCGTTCCTCGAAAGTAGGCGTTCCCGAAGCGGAAGTCGTTGACGACCGATGGACTGAGCGCCGAGGTCATACCAAGCGCCAGGTTGCGGCCCTTGTCGTTTTTGTTAGTCCCAAATCCGGGCGACGCCGGGGGGTTTTGGGCGAAGGAATTGGGGACAAATGGGAAAAGCTGCCTGCTGTTGTAAGCCAGAGCCCGCACGAAAATATCTGTACGCTGAGACCAGCGGCGGTCGAGGCGCACGAGGAACTGGTCGGTCGTCACCAGGTGATGGCCGACATTGATGTTATTAAAAGTGCCCGGCGGAGCATTGGGTTGATTGGGTTCGGACAACAAGTTAAGAATCGCGCGCGACACAGGGTTGATACTCGTTTCAGGGATGACATTTCCGGTGAACGGCTGGCCAGTCTGCGGGTTGACGATGGTCGGAAAGGGCTGGCCGGTTGGGCTTAGCGGATTGGCGCCGGAAAAGATGCCCTCGCGCAAGGATTCCGGAGGCAGCAGAGTTCTATTCGTAGCGCTCTGGTGAATTCGAAGGCCTTCGTAGTTTGCGAAAAAGAAAGTCTGATTTCTCTCGAGTGGTCCCCCGAGGCTTCCACCAAACTGGTTTTGGCGGAAAGGGGGAATCGGGCGCGCGGGATCGTCAAAAAAATTCTTTGCGTCGAGCGCATCGTTGCGAAGGTATTCGTAGGCGGTTCCCGCAAAGGCGTTCGTGCCCGCCCGCGACGCGATATTCACTTGCGCGCCCGGGGTCAGCCCTTGCTCGCTGCTGTATGAGTTTTCAAGAATGCGGAACTCCTGGATGGCGTCGAGGGACGGATTGGCCGTCAAGCTGTAAGCGAAGGGTTCCATGATGGTGACGCCGTCGAGCGTGAAGTTGTTGCGCTCGGAGCGCTGGCCGTTGACGGAGAACCCCAATCCCATGGCCGTGGTGTTGAATTGCTCGCTGGCACCATTCGGGTAGGGCGGAGTTGTCCCGGCAGCAATCAAAGCCAACTGCGAAAATTGCCGCCCATTGAGCGGCAGTTGGCTGAGGCGGCGGTTTTCGATGAGGTCGCCGACAGCGGGCGTGGTGACTTCGACGAGCGGAGGCGGAGCGTGAACCGTTACCTCTGCGGGCGGATGGAGGACCACATCCACGCGCCGAATTTGCCCGACTGCCAGGTCGAGGTTTTGGAAGATTACGCGGCCAAGTCCAGGGGCGGCGAATTCCAATTCGTAATGGCCGGCAAGGAGGAAACCGAGCTCGTAATAGCCCTCGCGGTTGGTCTGGACTTCTCGCACTTGCCCGGTCGCGGGGTTGTGCAAGGTGGCTGTGGCTAGGGCGATGGGCTCACCGGCAACCCCGGTGACATTCCCTTCAAACCTCCCGCCAGTGCCCTGCGCCCAGTGTCGGGCAGGTTTTACGCCTATCGTGACCGCAAGAAGCCCAAGGGCTGCAACGAGCCTTGTGCTACTAATCCCGAACTTCTTCTCGGCGCGCAAGGAAAAATCCAACACGGAGCGCGCAGAGCAGAACCCACGGAGGCCACAGAGGGCTCTTTCAAAGCTCGGTGGCATCCGTGTTACTAACCCGGAACTTCTTCTCGGCCCGCAAGGTTTTTTCTTGCTTGCCACTTGCCCCTTTCCACTTGCCACTCCGAGGAATTGGATTGCGGCCAATGGTCGCGCCAGGTGCAAGTCGCGAAGGAAATAAGGCCATTCGTTCGTCATGGCGCAGTCAATTTATTCGGGGAAATTTGAGGGAGAAGGGCACCGTGCTAGCCGTCAGGCGGGCGTTGAGAAGCGGCGCATACACCTTCGCCCTGCTCCGCGCCCGCGCGGTCAGCAACCCTGACCTTCTCCCATTCGGACTTTACCGCCGGCCCCGGAATTTCACCGGATCGTGGAAGAGCAGCGGAGAGTGACAAGTGTCAAGTGGCAAGCAATATACGAAGACGACATCTGGTTCGGTTTGCCCGTCCCTTATCACTCGCCACTGGCCGCTGCTTTCTTCCTCGCGGGCTTTACCGCCGATCGGGAATTGGAAAGCGCACGGCTCTCCTCACCCTGCCCCGAAGGTCAATCTAAT
>QHZO01000056.1:38509-43402 GCA_003224695.1 Acidobacteriota bacterium | reverse complement strand
GCTTCGAGCGGCCGGACTTCTCGGAGCGCCTTAGATACTCGCGCACGCTCAACCGGTGCTTGCTGCCGCGGGCTTTCTGCCGGACGTAGTCGCGCGATTCATCGAGATAGCCGACGCGATCCACCAGATTCCAGGAAACCGCCTCCCCGGAAGAGAACGGCCCCTTCTCGATCGCGGCCTTGACTTCCTCCGGTTTCATCCTCCGCGCCTCGGCGACGCCGACTAGAAACTGGCCGTACCAGTCTC
This sequence comes from Acidobacteriota bacterium, assembly GCA_003224695.1. Lineage (GTDB taxonomy): Bacteria > Acidobacteriota > Terriglobia > UBA7540 > UBA7540 > Gp13-AA74. Next base: position 43,156 of record QHZO01000056.1, on the reverse strand, counting down.
GCAAGAGCTCCTCAGTGGCTTCCCGATGCGCGGGCGTGTATTTCGTTTCCGTATAGGCGTTCGTGGCGTTCTTATAGGCGCCGATGTGGTAAAAGTCCGGATGAATCCCCAGCTTGTCAAATGTGCCGCGCAGGAAGGTGGCGGAGGCCATCCAGCCGTGCACGTCCACTTCGGAATTGGGGAGAAGAAAGACCGTCTGGCAGGCGGAGGCGAGGTAATAGCTGGCGTTCGTGGCGTACTCGAGATGCGCCACGCTGAACTTGCCCGAGCGGTTGAATTGCCACAATTTGTCCCGGATTTCCTGGATTTTGCCCATGTTCATCGAGGTGTCGGCGATGCGGAGCTCCACCCCGGCAATCCGCGAGTCGGTGCGGGCGCGATCCAGAGCCTCGGCGATTTCGGCGACCGTCAAAGCGCGTCCGCTGTAAAGCGTGGAGAACGGGTCCTGCGGCGGCTGCTCCGGAATGTCACCCGAGAGACGCAGGGTCAACACAGTTTGTGCAGGGACCCACTTCGAAGCGACAATGGCCAAGATCACCACAACCTGGATGACCAGAAAAAAGGCGACAAGAATCAACACAATCTTCCCAAAAGTTTTCATGGTTCCCTCCGCGTCGTTTCGTTCGGCTTCTGGGCCCTCGGGATTCAGCAATTGCGGGCCGTTCCGGCATTATCTCCCGCCAAAAGTGAAAAGGGAACTGGCGAGGATTTCTCGCGAGAAATCCCCTTCCCCTTTCTCGGCAATAACGGCACCAATAGGGTAGATACCGGCCGTATCATCCGTATGGACGCCTCCACTTTGGGTTGAGCTTCAGGTTCCAGTAAACCGACTTACCAGGCGTAAGCGGTGTTTCCGACCTATCGGTGATACAACATAACCTGAAGTGATCCCTTCCGGAGGCTATGAAATGATGGAACGGATGGCAGAAGCATCGCCGCATCTCAAGGCCAGGATTGCCGGTGCCTTTTATCTCCTCACCATGCTGACGGGGATATTCGCCCAGGCCTTCGTTAGCGAAAGGCTGGTGGTATCCGGCGACGCCGCAGCTACGGCGACCAACATCCTGACGCACAAGAGCTTATTTCAGCTGGGTTTCACAGTCTACCTAATCGAAATGGTGTGCAATGTCGCTATCACAGCTCTCTTTTATGAACTGCTTAAGCCGGTGAGCAGGAGCGTGTCTTTGCTTGCGGCGTTCTTAAGCCTCGTTGGTTGCGCCATCAAGACCTTTAGCCGCCTCTTTTACATCGCCCCCTTGTTCATCTTGGGAGGCGCGCACTACTTGAGTGTATTCAACCTGGAACAGTTAAAGGCGCTGGCGCTCCTCTTTCTAAAGGTGAATGACCATGGCGCCGGGGTCGCCTTGGCATTTTTTGGATTCTACGCACTCCTGACAGGTTACCTCATCTTCAGGTCCACGTTCCTGCCACGGATCCTGGGCGTTTGGTCAGCAGTTGCGGGTTTGGGTTGGCTGACCTTCTTGTCACCGACGCTCGGATATCGTCTGTTCCCCTACCTTGCAGCCCTCGGCCTCCTCGGGGCAGCAGCGCTTATCCTGTGGCTCCTCGTGTTCGGCGTGAACGAGCAACGATGGAAGGAGCAGTCAAATGCGGCGGTCGAGTGACGAACCACTCGAAGTAATCAACATGCCTGGTAAACTGCCAAACCGGAAACTGACCCGCCAGCGCGTTCTGAAACCATTTGCAAGAATCGCCGCCTCACGGGTAAGATAGAAAGTGTTGACGCATTCGGAAGGAGCATCATGAAAGAAGGCATTCACCCGAACTACCATGACGTGACGGTGGTGTGCGCGTGCGGGAACACGTTTAAGACGCGCTCCACCTACAAGAGCGACGTCCTGCACCTGGAGATTTGTTCGAACTGCCATCCGTTCTTTACGGGCAAGCAAAAATTCGTGGACAGCGCCGGACGCGTCGAGCGGTTCCGAAAGAAGTACGCCAGTTTCCGCAAGGATCGAGAGGCACCGGCCGCGGAAGCAAAAACTTAAAAGCAGGGACTAGATGCTGGGGGCTAGGGACTAGGGCGAGCTCGGCCGCAAACATATTAGAATCTGTCCTTCCCTAGCCCCTAGTCCCTAGAACCCAGCACCTAACGCCTAGCACCTGAATTCCATGGCGACCGCTGCCGCGCTCCAATCCAAACCCACCTACGTGAGCAAGGCCAAGGTCTATCTCCTCGGCCGCCAGGCGCTCGTCAGCCAGGAGCTCGAACGCTTCCTGAACGACGAAGGGGCCCTCTTCACGACAGACACCGAACAGGCGGCGGAAGTCCTCGCCGAAATCGCCGGGCGCACCTGTTACATGTCGTTCGGCAAAGGGCGGAAATCGAATCAGGAATACCTCGAGAACATCCTGAGCTCGAAGCACGGCAGCGTGCTCGAGCACGCCGTCTGGAACCTGCTGATCACGGGCGTCAGCCGCGCCCTGACGCACGAGCTCGTGCGGCACCGCGCCGGCTTCGGCTACTCGCAGCTTTCCCAACGTTACGTGGACGAGTCCGAAGCGCGATACGTCATTCCCCCGCTGTTTCAGGAAAACCCGGAGCTTAAAGCACGCTGGCAGGAAACCATTGACACGATCCGGCAGAAGTACGTGGAACTCGCGGAAGCCGCCTCAGCCTACGTCGAGCAGATACATCCGGAGCTTCAGCCGCGCGACCGGCGCAAGTGGGCTCGGCAGGCGGCGCGCTCCATTCTGCCCAACGCCTGCGAAACCAAGATTTTCGTCACCGGGAATTCCCGCGCTTGGCGGCATTTCCTGGAATTGCGCGGCTCGCCTCACGCTGACACGGAAATCCGCCTGCTCGCCGTCGAAGTCGCCCGCCTGTTGAAGCAAGAAAGCCCCAACATCTTCCGCGATGTCGAAGTCTACGACGAGTCCGACGGCATGCCCGCCGTGCGCGTCCAACATTCGAAGGTGTAGAACCCGGGTTGAGCGTTTGCTCACTCGAGCTCTCTGAGGATAACCGCCGGCGGAACGACGGGTATGCCCCTAAAGGGACTCAGCGAGATTAAGTCGCGATCACCGGTTACGATGTGTGTGGCATGGCCGTTCACGGCAAGCTCCAAGATCTTATTGTCCTTCGGGTCTTGGCCAACCTGAATGTTTTCCGTGACCTCTACCCACTCAGCTTTGCGGACGAAACCGACGAGGAATAGTCGCGTAGCTTCCTTGGAGACGTATTTGCGGAACTTGGGCCGATTCAGCACCTCATAAGCTTCAGCCAGGGCCGCCAGAGAAACTAAGACCTTCCCTTTTTCAAAAGCCAGGTCAAAAACCTTCCTCGATGGGGAATTGTGAAGCAGTAAGGCGCTAACGATGACGTTCGTGTCGAGGACGAGCCGCAAGTCACGCGTCCTTCAGCAGCGACTCTAGAATTTCGGGGGTCAGACCCTGCGCCCTCGCATGCCGGCTGACATCGTCCATCAACTTCTTCAAATCCGCAGACTCGGCTTTCGTCAAGTCTCGCAGCCAAATTCCCAGCAGGGCTTTGATTTTCTTTTGGTCGGCGGGCGGGGCCGCTCTGAAAGCTTTTGCAGCGTCGGGATCAAGCGGGATCGTAATTGTTTTGGTGGGCATAAGTTATTCCCACCGACATTCTATCTCGATCGAAAGAACAAAAGCCATAGTAAGGCACGAGGGAGGTCTCGAATTATAATTCCCTGTGTGATGCGCCTGATCCTGGCATCCGCCTCGCCGCGCCGCCGGGCGCTGCTCGAAGCGGCCGGCTACGAATTCGAAGTCATCGAGAGTGGTGTGGACGAAGCCGCGCGGCCCGGGGAACCGGCGGAGGCGCTCGCGGCTCGCTTGGCACGCGAAAAGGCGCTTCGGGTTGCCGGGCTCGAGCGGCTGGGCACGCTGGTCCTCGGCGCGGACACCGTTGTCGCCGTCGAGGGCGAAATCCTGGGCAAGCCCGCCGACGCCCAGGAGGCGCGGCAGATGCTTCGAAGGCTTTCCGGCCGCACGCATCAAGTCTTTACGGGCGTTTGCTTGGCGCGTGCTCCCGGCCGTGTGGTGGCGGAGGCCCTCGAAATGACTCCCGTCGGCTTCCGGGAGTTGAGCGATAACGACATCGAGAACTATATCGCCTCCGACGAGCCATTCGATAAGGCGGGCGGATACGGCATTCAGGGCCTCGCTTCGAGTTTCGTGAGCCGCGTGGAAGGGAGCTATTCGAACGTCGTGGGGTTGCCGGTCGAGCGCGTCGTGGAAATGCTCAGGCCTTTCCAGGAATCAGGTCATGGAGCGATCGGGTGATCGGGTGATCGGGTGATTGAGCGATTGCGAAATCTCCCCACACGAATCCAAGTGTGAGTCTGTTGACCTCGCCAAATCACCCGATCCCCCGCTCACAAAATAATTCGTACCTCGCCTTCACGTCTCGTCACGTGTTCCCGGTCGAGGTATTCGAGCAGCGGGATGGCGTACTTTCGGCTCACCCCGGTGAGCTCCTTGAAGGCGCTGACGTCAAGACGCGGACTCTTCGTCTTGTAGCCAAGGATTTTGGCGCGCAGGTCGGAGATGGCCAGGCGATGAAATACCAGGTCCCCGCTGACCTTGACAAGGGTCCTCTCGCGCAGCAGGAGGTGGAGTATTTTTTCGGCGCGCGCGCGGTCCACAGCCAAA
>QHZO01000056.1:23636-38444 GCA_003224695.1 Acidobacteriota bacterium | reverse complement strand
CTCGATCTTGCCCGCTCGAGCCAGCTCTTCGATGATGGCGTTGAACAGGAGCGGCGACGGCGGCTCCTGCCTGCCGCCGATGCGGCCGCGCAAATCTTCCTTCGACATGCCCTCGACGAGCGGGTCGGCGGCATGGAACTCGCGCAAGTGTTCGACCACGGCCGCCGCGAGCGCCTGGAAGCGGCTTCTGTGAACCAGAAGATTCGCGGGCTGGCCCAGCACTCTCACCGCGCCGTTCGATCGAAGCTCACCCGCCAAACGGAGGACTTCTTCCGCGGGCCAGCCCGTGCGCGCCACAAGCTCGGCGAGCGATGTCTCGCGGGCAAGCTCGACGAGTGTCTCGAGCCGGGACTCGGGATCGTTTCGAGACAGCACTTCGAGGGTCTGAAGAATCCCCATCTCGCCGGCTTTGTGTTTCGCAGGATGGTTATCCACGATGACGCCGCCGCCCAACGTGATCAACGGCGAGAACTGCCGGATCACGAATCGGTCGCCCGGCAGGAACAGCCCGGGCTCCCGCAGTCGAAGCTGGGCGTAGGCCGCTTCGCCGGGCCTGAGTTCTTTTCCGCCGATGAGAAGAATTTCCGCGATCGTCTCGGACGACCAACAGTGGAAATGCGCGAGCGCGCGCGTCTTCAATTTCGGCGAGCTGGGAAGGAGCGTCAGCGACACGTCAAGCCGCTCGGAGGGCTTGAAGACATCTGACGGACAAAGCGTCATGCCGCGCGCGACTTCCTTTGCTTCGACGCCGCCAAGGTTCACCGCGGTGCGCTGCCCCGCCAAGGCTTCTTCGGCGGGCTGGTTGTAAACTTCAAGGCCGCGCACCCGCACGCGCCGGCCCAGCGGCAGAATCTCCACGTCGGCTTCTTTCAGGATTTTTCCCGAAATCAACGTCCCGGTAATGACCGTGCCGAATCCCTTCATCACGAAAGAGCGATCAATCGGCAGGCGAAAGGGCAAGTGGACGGGCCTCGGCGCGGCGGCTGCGGCGAGGCGCGCCAACTCCCGCCGGAGTTCGTCGAGCCCGGCCCCGGTCTTCGCGCTGACGGGGAGAAGCGGGGCGCCATCGAGGAACGAACCGGCGACGAACTCCTGAATTTCGAGCTTCGCCAACTCCAGGATTTCCCTGTCCACCAAGTCCGATTTTGTCAGGGCGATGAGGCCCGCGCCGACGCCGAGGAGCCTCGCAATCTCGAAGTGTTCGCGCGTCTGAGGCTTGATGGACTCGTCGGCGGCGATCACCAGCATCACCAGGTCCATGCCGCCCACGCCCGCCAGCATGTTTTTGACGAACCGCTCGTGGCCGGGCACATCAATGAAGCCCACGTGCAACCCGCCGCCGAGATCGAGGTGCGCGAAGCCCAAGTCAATCGTGATGCCGCGCCGTTTTTCCTCCTCCAGCCGGTCGGGATTCGTCCCCGTCAGCGCCTCGACCAAGGCCGACTTCCCGTGGTCAATGTGCCCCGCCGTCCCTACGATCATGTATTTCATGGTTAACTGGCCGTGGCCCATTCCTCCCAGGTCGTGGCGGTTCGGATTACCGAAGCCTGCACATTGTAGGAATGCGCGACCCCCTCACTCGTCCGTCGGCCCTTCGACAGGCTCAGGGCGGTGAGCGCAGTGGAACCGCTGACGCACACCCTCTCTCCCTGGAGGAAGAGGGGCAGAGACCTCAGAGTGCGTGCTCGTACTCTTGGATGCCCTCTCCCTCTGGGGGAGAGGGGCAGGGGTGAGGGGACTTGATAGAATCATTCGGCGGGCGGAATGTCACTCGCCGGGGAACGTAGCTCATTGCCCGGGCCCCGCGCCGGGCTTCGGCGATTCGGAACCCAGCCAAACGCTCGCCCGGGTCTTCGAAAACCACACGGGCCAGAGCGCGCGACTGGTCCGGTGAAAGGGTCAAGTGGCTTACTTCCACCGAAACCTGGGGAGTTGCGCGTGCAGAGGGCTTTGCGGCAGCGGTCCCACGCGCCTGGGCGCTCTGGCCGGCGGCGCGGCCCGGCGTCTGCGAGGCCGCTTCGGGGGGCGGCTCGAGCGCCGGGATAAAGTAGGTCCGCACGGCCGCGTCAATCGAACCTCCGGCTTTTCTGCCTTCCTCTGACGCGAGGTACTTCGCCCGGATTTCCATGACCGCGACCGCGTTGTCAAGGTCGTCGTGGATTACGACGTCTTTAATTTGGGTCTCCGCCTTTTTGATTTCGGGGAGGAGCGCGGGATCCGAGCGCACCGTCAGAGCCAGAACCGCGGCTTCCGAAACGGTGCGATCGGGCTCGGAATCGCTCTCGGCCACGGCTTTCATCAGGGCCTTTGTTGCCGCGGGAGTTTGGAACTCGCCGAGCGCCCCGTAAAAGAATCGCCGAAGGTCGAGATCTCGCGAGTCGTTGACCAAGCGCGCGAGAATCTCCATCGCCTGCGGGCCGCCGATGAAGGCCAGCGACTGCGCCGCGAATTCGGCGGTGCGATCGTCTTTAAGCGCCGCTTCGAGCTGCGGGACAATGGCCGGACCCGCCGCGAATGCCGCGCGGTAAAGCGCCTCGGCGGCATCCGGATTGGCGGAGGTCAGGATGGAGTAGAAAAGCTCCGGCGCCCAATCAGTTGGCAGCGGCTCCGCTTCTTCGGCCGCCGACCCCGTGGATTTTCCCGGCGACACTTGCTGCGGCGCTGCCGCGTGCGCGCCAACGGCGAGGTTTCCGCACACGGCCAACAGGGAGAGCGCCCGCTTCGCGAATTCGGGAATCATTCCAGTCATGCGCACCGTCGGATTGATACTTGGATGCAGATCCGCAATCGGAAGTTGGGGTCCTGCCCGTGCAGGCAGCCCCGACTCTCGGCAGGCTGGCGGGTCGAACGCCGAACTGTCATGCTGAGCGGAGCGAAGCATCACTGTTTTTCTCTCAGAATAAATGCCGAGATCCTTCGCATCGCTCAGGATGACAGGCACCAAAGCACTCTGTTAGGACCCTTCTAAAATCGGCGGCAACTCGCCGAGGTCGGACAGGAGCAAGTCCGGCGGTGAAGTCTCAAGCGACGCCGCTCCGAAGCCATACGTAACGCCGCAGGTCCAAGCGCCTGCATTGCGCCCGGCCAAAACGTCCGTGTCCGAATCCCCAACCACCAAGGTCTCGCGCGCCGGGACGCCCGCCTCTTCCATCAACCGAAACACGCCCACGGGGTCCGGCTTCTTTGTCTCAAAGCTGTCGCCGCCGTACACCCACGAGAAGTACGTGGCGATGCCGAGGCCGGCGAGCATCGCGCGGCTGAATCCGGAGGGCTTGTTGGTGAGAACGCTGAGCTGCCGGTCGCGCAACCGCTCGAGAACCGGCCGAACGGCGGGGTAAAGCACCGTATGGTCAAGCATGTGTTGGCGGTAATAATCTAGAAAAAATTCCTGGGCGCGGCTCATTTCCGCGGGCATGAAAGAATCGCCGAGCGCTTTCGAAACCAGAACCGTCACGCCGCGCCCGACGTAAGATGAAATCACTTCCTCGGCCAAGGGGGCGAGGCTGAGGCTCGCGCGCATCGCGTTGACGCTTAAAGCCAAGTCCTGCTTGGTATCGGCAAGCGTCCCGTCGAGGTCAAAGATAAGCAGGCGGATTTGGCGGAGGACCTCAGAGGGAATCCCCATAGCTCGTCACCGTTCTCAGGAGGCGGGGCCCAGCGGCTCGGCTCCTGGAGCGAGCGTCCGCAAAGCCAGCGCCGCATCTTCGGCCGGAATGGGGTTGTAGCGAAAGCCCTCGGTGCCGAGATAATCTCGCAGGCCCGCAATTTCCGGATAGATTTCGATGTGCCAGTGGAAGTCCTCGGCGACGGTCTTCCACCACTCCGGGAACCACCCGCGCGCCGCGAGATTGGGCTCCGTGTGGACGATCATGTGCAGGGCCCCGGAAATCTTCTCCACGCGGAGCAAGCAGGATTTCAGGAACCCGGCGAGCGCGCGGACGCGCGCTGGGCCCGCCAGATCTTTCTCGAAGGACGACGCGTGGCCCACCGGCAGGATCCATAGCTCGTAAGGAAACCTCGACGCGAAGGGGCAGAGCGCCACGAATTCGGCGTTCTGGTCCACCACGCGCGTTTCCTGCTGGATTTCCTGACGGAGGATATCGCAAAAAAGGCACCGGTCCTTTTGCCGGAAATGGAACTGGCTCCAGCGGAATTCGATTTCGAGGATCTGCGGGAGAACGGGCGTGGCGAGAATTTGCGAGTGGCTGTGCCCCTCGAGCGTCGGGTCGGGCAGTCCCTGGTCTTTGAAGAGCGTGACGTAGCGGAAGCGGCGGTCCTGCTTGAGATCGAGAATCCGGTCGCGGCAGACCTCGGTCACACCAGCCACTTGAGCTTCGGGAAGGCTCGCGAGCGTGGCGCCGTGCTCGGGCGTCTCGACCACGATTTCGTGCCCGCCCACCGTGTTCATGCGGTCGTAGAGGCCCTCGCCGCGCCGCTCGATATTCCCCTCGATTCGAAACACCGGCGCGCGGTCATGGAATACCCGCACCGACCATCGTCCGTCCGGGCCCCGGACCTCGCGGATGGGCTCGGGCGTCAGCGCTTCATTTCCTGAACAAAAATGGCACGGCGCGCTCCCGTCTTTCGAGTCAGGCATCGGCGTCCGCTGGCCCGTCACTACCCAGCGGCGGCCCACGGGATCCAACCGCAACTCAGCCATAAGAAGCGCCAGCGCAGCGCCGGCAAACCTTGCGCTCCCTGCCGCGCCGCGAAAGATGCACGTTCGCTCGTCTCCGCCATTCTAACGTGAATTCTGAAGCCCCGCCACGACGGACCATTCGACGTCATTCCCGCGCAAGCGGGAATCCCCAGCGCACCATGACGAGTGTGGACCCCCGCCTCCGCGGGGGTGACAGCCCGACTTGCTCTCGAGCGAATAGCCCTCGAGCGAATGGCCCTTGCGCCGGGAGGCCGCTGCGTCTATCCTTGGCCGGACTTTCGGCCCCCGTCCGTCAACCGAGGGACAGGGATGACCATCCACCTTGCGAGGTGAACATGGCAAACGAGCTGCCTGGCTACGTCGCTGCTTCAGTTCCGAATCCCGCTGAAAAACGCGCGCCCTGGTACAAGAACACCGCGCCGTCCTACGCCGGAATTTTTCTCTGGGTGCCGTTCTACCTGGGGCTTGCCGGGCCCACCATCAGCCAGGCAAGCCTCAGTGTTTGCATCTTGGGACTGGTTGTGGCGGGGTTGCTTTGCTTCGGCCTTTATTACTACGCCCCGGCGATGCTTGGGATGCAGACGGGGCGGCCGCTCTATATCGTGGGCACGTCCACGTTCGGGACCACGGGCGGTTAAGCGATGCCCGGCCTGCTGATGGGGCTGCTCCAAATCGGCTGGTTTTCCGTGGCCACATACTTCGCCGCCGACTACATCATGCGCGGACTGAATGCGCAATCGGGCGCGCTGCGGGTCACCCTCTCGCTCGTGTGGGCTTACGTGCTTGCGGGAATTGCCATCAAGGGAATTCAGTACGTCGCTCGCGTGGCGCAGTTTCTGAACTGGGTGCCGCTCGTCATGATTCTCGTGGTGCTGTGGGCCAACAAGGACGGCATCGGGTCGTACGCGCCGGAGCCGGACAAGGCCAGCTCCTGGGGCGGGTTCGTTACCATCCTCGGCATCGTGATCGGATTTTTTGCCACCGCCGGAGCCGCGGGCGCGGACTTTGGAATGAACAATCGCAACCGCCGGGACGTCGCGCTGGGCGGACTGACCGGCATTGCGCTGGCAATTGTGGTTGCGGGCGGACTGCCGCTGCTCTCGGTTGCGGGACATCTGGGCGGAACTCCGGCGCCTCGCGATCCTGCGGTTTACGATTACGCAAGAACGATTGCATCGGCCGGCAGCCTGGCGCCCGTGATGTTCTTCTTGTTTGCCGCCGCCTCGCTTGCGCCCACCTGCTTTTGCACCTTCATCGCCTCCACGAGCTTTGCGACCATGCTCCCGAAAATTCCCAAAACCGTTTCGACGATGGCGGCCGTGACGCTCGGTGCGGCGCTCGCCGTGACCGGCGTCGCCCAAAACTTGATCGGATTTTTCACCATCGTCGGCGCCTCCTTTGGGCCCATCTGCGGCGCGATGGCCGCCGACTACGTTCTCTCCCACGGGAAATGGCCCGGGCCGCGGCAGGGCATTAACTGGGCGGGCTACATCGCCTGGGCCGTCGGGTTCGTCATCGGCATCCTCGATAAAATTCCCGGCGCGCCAGCGGGCTTGGTCTCGGCGCTGCGGCCGGAAGTGCTCTTCTCGTTCTTCGCAGGCTTTGTCGTTTATTTCGCGCTGGCGAAAATGGGGCTCGAACCTCCGCTCGTCCCGCTCGAAAGCCCTGCGCAAAAATGATGGGACGCGCGGCCCGAGAAGGCAGTTTTTACTACGTGGCATTCCCTATGCGCGTGAGGAGCGCCGAAAGGCCGTCGTAACTCTTGCGCGCAACGTCGGTGGGTTCCTGGTCCGCGTACTGAAAAACTTCAAAAGAGAGATAGCCGCGATAGACCGGCGTGAGCGCGCGCAGGATGCGCTCGAGCGGCATCACGCCGTCACCGACGTAAACCCGGTCGGTGTCTTCGAGGATTTCGCGCGGCTTTGCCGGCACGTCGTTGATGTGGACGAAGCTGATCTCGCCCGGCCGCAGCTTCTCAAAATCCTCGAGCTTGCTGACCCCGGCATAGAAATGAAAAGTGTCGAACTGCACGCCGAGATGCGCATGCGCTGCCCGGCGGACGAGCTCGACGGTGGTCAGGAGGCTGCCGAGAAACTTTGCTCCCTTGATGAATTCGATGCCGATGACGATGTCGCGCTCGCGGCCAAGCACGCCGACGGCGTTGAGGGTTGGCAACGCTTCGTCGTAGTCGGAAGGCCTGACATCCTCGAAGATGGCGGAGTAAAGCACGAATCGGCGCGCGCCGAGCTCGCGGCTTAAATCGAGTTTGCGCTTGAGCGAATCGAGCTTCTTCGCGCGGCCCTCGAGCCGGGGAAAGAAAACGTCGCCCTCACAGCAGGCCCCCGCCGGCTCCAGTCCCAAGTCCGACATCACTCGCCGCGCCGCGGCCACGGATTCCTTCTTGAGAAAAGGCTCGACGCTGTCCAGCCACAGCTCGACCGCCCGGAAGCCCGCGCGATGATACGCTTCGAGCGAGGCGCGGAATTCGGCCCGCATGGTGGTGGCCTGGTTGATGCAGGGGATGAATTGCAGCGGCGCCGGGCGGCGGGATTCCGCCTGTGCTTGCTTGGCGCCGATGTTTCCCGGGGAAGCGGCTGCTCCGGCCGCCCCCGCAGCCGTTCGGATGAATTCCCTTCGCTTCATCGAATCTCCACGCTGTAGCGGCGAGCTGCGTCTCGCCGTGCATTTCTCAAATCAGCGAGCTATCCTTCGACACACTTTGCTTCGAAACGGCGAGACACAGCTCGCCGCTACAGGGCCAGCAATTCCGCGCGCACGTTTTTCAGGACGTAAGCGGCGCGCTCGACGCCGACCTCGCCCGAGAGGATCGGGTCTTCGTTCTCGATGCTCAGGATGCCCTCGAAGCCCACGTCCATGTAAGCGCGAACGATTTCCTTCCAGACTTCGGCGCTGTGGCCGTAACCGACGGCGCGAAACGTCGCGGAGCCCTCGGCGAGATCTTTCGCCTCGAAGACGAAATTAAGGACGCCGTATTTCGCCAAGTTGTCCTTGAACAGGACGGTGTCTTTCATGTGGGCGTGATAAAGCGCGCCTTGATTGCCGAGGAACCGGATGACTTCGACGGGGTCACAGCCTTGCCAGAACAGGTGGCTGAGGTCGCAGTTCGCGCCGACCTCTTCCCCGGCCGCCTCGCGCAGCCGGACGAGCGTCTTGGGATTGTAGACGGAGAAGTTCGGATGCATTTCGAGCTCGACTTTTCGCCCTCCGTGCTGGCGCGCCAAGGCGGCGGCCTCCTTCCAGTATGGGATGAGCACCTCGTCCCATTGATATCGCAACGCCTGAGCGAAGTCCGGTGGCCAGGTGTAGGTCGCCCAGTTGGGGACGCGGTCGGTTTGAGAACCGGCCGGGCAGCCCGAAAAGGTGACGACGACGGGCACCTCAACCCGCTCGGCTGCGGTCACAGTACGGCGAAATGCCTCGCGATCGCGCCCCGCGATTTTCGCGTCCGGATGCACGGGGTTCCCGTGGCAGCTCAGCGCGCCGATGCGAATGTTCTTGTCGTCGAATTTCTTTTTCCACGCGCGCGCCTTCGCCGAGTCGTCGAGAATATCCTGGAGCGGACAGTGGGGGCCGGCGCTAGCGATCTCTACAGCTTCCAGGCCCAGTTCCTGCAATTTGTCGAGTAAGGCGTCGAGCGACAAATGTCCAAACACCGGATCGAAAACGCCGATGGGGATTTTTCGCTGTGCGCTCGGTGTGACGAGTGTCGGGGCCTCGGCGTTTATCGCTTCGAACCCGCGGCGCGCACCTGTCGGAGCGGCGGCTGGCCCCGATGCAATCTGGGCGAGCATCCCGCCCGTGGCCGCCAGAAACCGTCTTCGGCTGAGGGGATTCGAACGGGGTTTACGAGCCATGGGGTTCCTCCAATTACTGCCAGCGCGGTCGGAGTATACGACGGTTCGCCGCAGACCTCTACGCCCTTGAACCGGATGCAGGGGGAAAGATTCTCGGAATTCGGCGCTGGTATACCCGCAAGCGACGGCATAATATCTTCCTCTTATGAAAATCGGCCCGCGCGTTTCCGTCCTTGTCTCGACCATTGTTCTCCTCTTTTCGTCGTTGGCAATTGGTCGCGCGCCGGCAGAAATATCCGCGCGCGCCGTGGCGGACGCCATCGCGTACAACGCCGGGACGAGCGTCCGGTTCCGCATTATTTTTTCCGGGCAGCCGCCGGCCGGCCCCATTTCCATCTCTCGGCGGATCCGGTATCTGGGCGAAACCGGGCCGGCGACCGCAGACCGCGTGGTGGCCCGGGGACTGCAACCGGCTTCGGGGACGAGCTCCACCGATTTTCGGATTCTCTGGACGGTACCGCCTGACGCCCGCACCGGTTGCTACGAAGCCGACCTCGCGGCGCGCGACTCGAAGACTGGCGCGACGGTCTTCGATCTTTCCCCGGCCTTTTCGTTCGTGGTCTATCGAAAGCTTGTCCGCGTCCGGAGCTTTGAGCTCGACCGGAGCTTTTACACTTCGGGGGATCCCGTGGGGGCCCGCGTGACTCTTGAAAACATTTCGGGCAAGCCGGTCGCCGGCCTAAGAGTCGAATTCTCCGAACGCTACTGGCCGTGGATCGCGCAAACCTCCGCGCGCGCGGGCGTGGACGTCAACACATTGGCTAAGGGATTGACGCTCGTGGCGCGCGGGCGGCAAACCCTTCAATCAATGAATGCCGCTCTCGCCCCGAAAGTCAAAGCGCCGACGGCCTATCAATACGCCGTCGTGGTTTGGGACCGGGAGCGCAAAAATATTTACGCGATCGCTTTTAGCCCACTTGCCTTTATCCATCCGCCCGGCGTCCGCATGCCCGAACCGTACGCGGGCGTGGCCGGCTCAGCCCTTCAATACCTCCATCCCAATCTCGGTTCGATTGATTTCACGCGCTACCGCCATTTTTATCCGTCTTACTTCGACCGTGCCGCGATCGAGTTTGACACTTCCCACACGTTGTTTCCTTCGGGGGCGGAGGCGGGAGTTCACTTTACCGTACGCGATCCCGACGCTTCGGATTGGCGCCACGTGTCTGTGCGAGTGCGCTGGCTCGACCCGGACCAGCATGAGATATCAAGCGAAGTGCTCAACCCCTCCGCCGACCTTGCGCCAGGCGGGGCGCCACTCCGCGAGGCAGCGAAATTGGCTCTGCCGGCGGGGAAGAGCGGCATTTACCGCGCCCGTGTTGAGATCGCGAACTCCTCGGGCGAGCTGCTCGCCACTCACACCTTGGAGCTCGGCGCCAACCCGCTGCCGAAATCCATCCTGATTTTCTGCGCGCATCAGGATGACGAAGGCGCGCACCACGGCATCATCCGCGCGGCGGTGGAAAACCACATCCCCATGCATTTTATTTATTTCACCGGCGGCGATGCGGGCTCCTGCGACCGCTACTACCAACACTCGTGCGGCCCGGCGGACTGTCTAAATTTCGGTGAATTGCGGATGGAGGAAGCGCGGGCGTCGCTCGCGCATTTGGGCGTGCCCCCCGAGGATATTTTTTTCCTCGGACTCCCGGACGGCGGCTCCGGCGAGGTATGGTCCGACAAAAACCCGGCGCATCCTTATCTTTCCGTCATGCTCTCGACCGACCACGCGCCTTACCCGGAGGCCGCGCGGCCCAATCTGCCCTTCGCCCGCGACTCGGTGGTCGAGGCGGCAAAGGAATTCATCCAGCGTTTTCGTCCGGAAGTCATCTTCACCGGCCACCCCGACGAGCGGCACGTGGACCACCGCACGAACAACTGGTTCGTTATGCGGGCGCTCGAAGAACTCTCGGAACATGGCGAGCTCTCTCCCGAACCGACCGTGCTCGTGGACCAGAGTTACGGCCCCGGACCGCAGAAGCACGCTCCGTATCACTACGAAAAGGAGACGTTTTACATTCCGGGCGAAGCGGCGGCGCTCGCGCAAGAAGCCGGATGGTTCTATCAATCGCAGGACGGCAACCGCGCGGAGGGAAATCGCAGGGATTACGATCAGCTTCGCCGCTCGGAGGTTCACTGGCGGATTCTCGATTGGAAAGAGCATCCGCACTGGAACGAAGAGCCTTGAAGCAGGAAGCGAAGTCGAAGGGTGGCAGGGACTCGCCATGAACCATCCCGCCGGGACCGATAGGCCTCAGATGGAAGGGACGATCACGTGTCCCCATTGCGGCCAAGTGCTCGCAGAGGCCTGCCGCGTCTGTGTGTCGTGCAAGCAGGTGATTGATGCGGAGGCGATTCGCCTTTCGCAAATCGCCGCCCCCGCCGCCATCCTGCCCGCGCCTGAGCCGCCTCTGCGCCGATCTTTTTCCTGACGCTCGGCGCCGCGTGGCTTGCGGGCTTGCTTGCTTATGTTTTTGGGGGCTTGGCCTCGGAGCAATTGTTGCTTTTCGGACTGTTCGTCGGGTCCTCGCTTTGGGTCATATGGGACGCGCAGGCCCGACGAATCCCCAAGCCCTGGCGTTGGGGGGCCGCTAGTTTGCTGCTTTGGATTGTTTTTTTTCCGTGGTACGCGTCGCGCCGCAGGACGCCCAAGGCGCCTTGCCCCTTTGTCGAAGCCGACAGGAGCCGTCTGCCGCTTTTGCTCGTCGCGGTCTTATTGCTGCAATTCCTGCTGGCCGCTCTCATTGCGACCAAGCAGGGGCCCGCTGCGTTTCCCTTACATTAGTCATTCGGCGAAGGCGCCGTTCGAGGCCCGGCAAAGGTAAATTTCCGCGGGCCGGCCGAAGGCCTGCTGGTAATCTCGCCTGACAACTTCCGCAAACGAGTCGGCGGCGGATTCGCGGACCAGGTTGACGGTGCAGCCGCCGAAGCCGGCGCCGGTCATGCGCGCGCCGAGCGTTCCCGGCTGGCGCTGGGCGATCTCGACGAGCGCGTCGAGCTCGAGCGAGCTGACTTCGTAATCGTCGCGTAAACTTTCGTGAGACTGATTCATCAATTCCCCCACTCGCTCGAGGTCGCCCTCTTCGAGAGCCTGCGCGGCGCCCGAGACGCGCCGATTCTCCGTCACCACGTGACGCGCCCGTTTGAGGAGGACTTCGGTCAGCGTCGAGGCTGCCATCTCCAGGTCTTCCTCGTCCACGTCGCGCAGCGATTTCACGGCCAGCCCGGCCGTTCCCAGTTGCGCCACGGCTTGCCGGCACTGCTTTAACCGGACCTCATATTCCGATTGCGCCAGGGCGCGCTTGACGCCGGAGTTGCAGACCACGATTTTCACCTCGTCCGGAAGCGGCACGTGCCGGTGCGAAAGATCGCGGCAATCGAGAAACAGCGCGTGGTCCTGCCGGCCCAAGGCGGAGACAAACTGGTCCATAATGCCGCAGGGCACGCCGACAAATTCGTTTTCCGCCCGGCGCGCCAGTTTCGCGAGGTAAACCGGATCGAGCCGCAGCCCGGCCAAGCCTTGCCAGAAAGCCGCGGCGCCCACCTCCACGGCCGCCGAGGAGCTCAGTCCCGCCTCGCGCGGGACGTCGCCTCCGAAGACCAGGTCGGCCCCGGGCAAAGGGTGGCCGTCGGATTCAAGAAACTTCGAAACCCCGCGAAGGTAATTGCTCCAGGCATGCTCTTCGTCTCGAAGCGTTTGGTCGAGCGAGAATTCCGACTGGGCGTGGAAATCGAGGGCGTAAGCCCTCACGGTGCGGCCCTCGCGCCGGCAGCCCGCAAACCACACAAATCGGTCTATGGCGACCGGCAGAACGAACCCATCGTTGTAGTCCGTGTGCTCGCCGATCAGGTTGACTCTTCCCGGCGCGCGCGCGACAAAATGGGGCTTGCCGCCGAAGACCTCTTCGAATTTTTGTTCAATCACAGCGGCGGCCTCGCGTGGGCGTTCGAAGTGTCCTCGACAATCGCGCGCGGACCTCCAGGCTTTTCCGCCCATTCGAGTCCCTCAGGGTTTTCGACGGAGGGATTCGAGCAAGTTCTTTGGCCTTTTCCTCGGCGAGAGAGTCATTCAAGAACGTCCCCCCTCCCGTTTCCACGCTCGCCAGATACTTGAGCTTACGGCGAGAGCGATGCGGCGGATAAAACTCCACATGGAAATGGAAATAGGGAAACCGGCCGCGGGTGGGCGAGGAGTGCATGAGCATCATATAAGGGAATGAAAAGCCGTAGAGGTTGTTGTATTTCATGGTGACGCGCTTGAGGATTTCCGCAAACGCCCTTTCTTCCTGTGGGCGGAACTCGTCGAGGGAGCCGACGTGCCGGCGAGGGTAGATGTGGACTTCATAGGGCCAGCGCGCGAAAAAAGGGATGAAAGCCGTGAAGTCTCGGTTCTCGGCGACCAGGCGCCGCCGGTCGCGCCGCTCCCGACGAAGGACTTCGCAGAAAACGCAACGTCGGTGGGCCTGCCAGTACGAGCGCGCCGCGGCAATTTCTTTTTCCAGGCGGGCAGGGATGAACGGGAAGGCGTAGATTTGCCCATGCGGATGGGGCATGGTGACGCCGATGACCGCGCCTTTGTTCTCAAAAATCAGCACATAGCGGATCCCCGGAGTTTTCTTCAGCTCGACAAAGCGTTTCCGCCACAGACGCACGAGGAGCAGGAGGTGGTTGAGCGAAAGCTCCGGCAGCGATGTGTGATGGTCGGGATGGTAGAGGACGACGTCGCACCGGCCGTAGGAGCGCGCCACGCGGTAAAACCCGTCGCCCTGAATGGCCGGTTCGGGCGCAGGAATCGAGAAGGCCGGAAAATCGTTTGGGTAAATGTGCACGTCATAACGGTCCGGCACGCGCCCCGACCCCGGACAAAATGGGCACTGCGCGCTCGGCATCTGCGGACGTTCCTGGCGGTGGGAAGCCGTCGAAACCCATTCACGGGCAGTCGGATTCCACCGAAGTTCGGTCATGATTCTTTGGGATTCTCCCCGACCCCGTCATCCGGTAGGGGCGCAAGGCGTTGCGCCCCTAATGACCTGCGGAAGCCCCGTTGAGCCTAGTTCGGCCCGATAATAAAACACATGGAACCCCAAAAGTAAACGCAGCGTCTAAGTTAACAGGGCCTTTTATTCCGTGCCCCCGCTGAGTGGCTTGCGAAGGCGCTTGCGGGAGTGCGAAAGGTTATTGACATGGGGACACGATTCCCGCTAGAGGCTGTGGCGGGGCTGTGCGCCTTTCTGGGCATAATTTCGCTGTTTGCGGCGAGTCAGCTCTTTTGGCTCCGAAGAATAAAGTGCCTTGCCCAAAGCCTGTTGCCCAGCCGCCCCTGGCGGGAATGGCTGGGCGGGGCAGCGGTGGTCCTTTATCTTCTCGTCTTTGCGTATAACCTCGCCTGGGCTCATCTCGGCGGGGACGACACGCGGCTGACCTGGTCGGCGGCGATCCTCGACGCTCCGTTCAAGGTATGGCTGCTCGGTTCGGTTCTGGGCTTCTTTCTGGCTTGTCTTTTCTGGGTGGGTGACCGCGTAGTGCGCGGCGCGTATCGCGCGCTGCGTAAAATCCTTGCCCCCAGCCCACCGGCGGAACCCGCATCTCTCTCCCGGCGGAAGTTTCTCGAACAAAGCGCCATCGTCGCCTGCTCGGCGCCGTTCATCGCCAGCGCTTATGGCGTGCTTTACGGCCGCACCAACCTGGAGATTGCGAACCGGCGGATTCAATTGTCGCGCCTGCCCAGGGCTTTCGAAGGATTTCGCATCGCGCAACTTTCCGACATTCACATCGGGCCATTCATGCCCGCCGACGACATTCGCAGGTACGTTGCCCTGACCAACGGGCTGAAGGCGGATCTGATTGTCCTGACCGGCGACTTCGTTACCTGGGACCCCGGGACGCAAGGTGCGGTGGTGGATGCGCTGACGGGGCTCAAGGCGCCATTCGGCATTTACGGCTGCCTCGGAAATCACGAGTTGTGGACGGATACCGAGGCTTCCATCACCGCGCTGTTTGCCGAGCGCCAGATTCGAATCCTCCGGCAGGCGCGCGCTGAGATCGGCCGCGGCGGGGAACGGCTAAACCTGATTGGCGTGGACTTCCAGTCGCAGCGCGGCATGGGGCCGTATGCCGCCGGTCTGGTGCGGAATTACCTGCGAGGGGTCGAGCCGCTGGTCGCCCCCGACACCGTGAACATCCTTCTCAGCCACAATCCCAACACCTTCGACCGCGCCGCGGAGCTGGGGATTGATTTGAGCCTTGCAGGGCACACGCACGGCGGCCAGGTGA
>QHZO01000056.1:11280-23595 GCA_003224695.1 Acidobacteriota bacterium | reverse complement strand
GTCAACCGCGGTATCGGCACCATCGGCGTTCCCATCCGCTTCGACGCGCCGCCCGAAATCACCGTGTTTGAATTAACCCGCACCTCGTAGGGGCGACCCTTGTGGTCGCCCCAGGGCAGGCACAAGGCCCGGCGCTACTTCTTCAGATCTTCGGGAATGTCCGTCAGCCTTCCCAGCACCTCGTAGGGGCGACCCTTGTGGTCGCCCCAGGGCAGGCACAAGGCCCGCCCCTACTTCTTCAGGTCTTCGGGAGTGTCCGTCAGCCTTCCCAGCATCTCGTAAAGGCGAGTCAGGGCCAAATTCACCATGCGCTCGCCCGTTCCGGGAGCGACGTAAGTATTGGAATCGCCGGCGCCGTAGCCGCCTTCGGTCGCGGCTTGAATCGTCGGAATGTAATCGTAGTAGCCGTTCGTATACCCGGCAAAAATGGCGTACGGCGCGGGACAACGGTCGCGGAAATTGATTTGAAAGTTCACGAAAGGCTCTCCGGGCACGCCCACCAGCGCGATGCGTCGATTGAGTAGCACCGTGGTGAGCTTCATCCGCCTGAAGGAGCACTTCGCGGAATTTCCGGGCGTCCCAACGGACGGGGACTTGGAGATTGTCCTCAACTACCTGAAGGCGGGGTTCGGTGGCGGGCTCAGTCCTGACATGCTCGGCCACACGCAAAGCCTCGCGGCCGAGCGCCGACCCTGTCCCATCACGCTTGACAACGGCGCCTTGATTCATGGGCGTCGTGGCATCGTAAGGATTGATGTCGCCGTCGGCGCCTTGGATAAAGAAAGCCATGGGCTTCCCGCCGAATCCGTCTTCCACCGTCTTGCGCATCACGCCGACGAAATCGGACGAGTATTCAAGATGATCGGCGCCGAAGATCACGGGATGACAGGCGTAGTTGATGAGAACCGCCAAGGGCGAGCCGTCCGCGCGGTCGAGACGCAGCACCGTGACCGTGGGATCGAGCGGCGCAGTGGGCTGCCGGCCGGGATTCGTCCAAAGCATGGTGACCGTGCCGTCGGCGTGGACGACGCGACGGTTGTAACCGATATACACGCGCCCGCGGCCGACGCCAAGCCGCACATTTTCGAGATGCGCGTTGGCTTCCGCAGCGGCGCGCGCGATTTTATCGAGCGCCTCGGTTTCCCAGGCGGGCGTCGCGCCGGAGGGATACTCGTCCAAAATATTTGGCCCTGAATGGGTGTGCGACGCGGTGATAAAAAAATGTTGTATCCCCGTGGAGCGGCGAATGGCCTCCTCGAGTTTGGCCATCGAAGCCGGCCCGAAGTCGCGCCCGAGATCGAGCGTAATCAAGGCCAGCTTCTCGTCCCCTGCTTCGAGCACCAGAACGCGCGCCTCGAGTGGGTCGAGCGTGCCCGTCGCCCGCTGAGGGCGGTCCATGTAGCCGTACATCGGGAGCGGCACTTGCGGCGTGATGTCCGCGTGCGCGACTCCGGCCCGCAAGCCCGCCGCGGAGAGCTGAACCGGACAGAGAGCCAATAAAAGAAGGCAGCTGAGTTTCAAGAATGTAGAACACATTTCTTCGACGCAACCGAACCGTAGGGCCGGGGCTTGCCCCGGCCAGGGGGCCGGGCCGACCCAAGGGTCGGCCCTACTTCTTCAGGTCTTCCGGCAAGTCCGTCAATCGGCCCAGCATTTCGTAGAGGCGCACGAGCGCATGATTCACCATCCGCTCCCCCGCGCCGACTTCCATCCAGGTCGTGGCGCTCGCCGCTCCATAGCCGCCTTCGGTGGCCGCCTGGATGGTGGGGAAATAGCCGTAATAACCGTTCGCGTAGCCGAGGAAGAAATCATCGCCGGTGGGGCAGCGGTCGCGCCAGTTGATCTGGAATTCCACAAAGGGCTCGCCGGGCATGGTCATGACGGCGATGCGTTGGTTGATGAGCAGCGTCGCGACGCGCAACGGATACTCAGGCTCGATACGCGGCGCATAGGATTTGAAGAAATCCGGCCCGTAGGCCGCCAGAAGCGCTTCACGCAATTTCTCCGCGTCCCAGCGCAAGTGAAACGTCATGGTGTCTTCGACGAATTGGATCGTCGAGTCCCGAGAGTCTTCGGTTCGAATCGTTTTCGCCACGCGCGCGGCCTCGCGGCCCAACTGAACGCCCACGGAATCCCGGAATTTCACCGGGTCTTGCTCGAGCGGCGTGGTCGCGTTGTAAACGTTAATATCGCCCGGCGCGCCCTGAAGGAACATGCAAAGCGGTTTCCCGTCGAATGCCTTCTCGACGGTCTGGGTCATGACGCCGGGATAATCGGCGGAGTATTGCAAATTGTCCGCCCCAAAAATAACCGGGTGGCAGGCGTAGTTGACCAGGATGGCGAGCGGCGTGCCGTCTTCGCTGTCCACGCGCAGCACGGAGACGATGCGGTCAACGGGCGCGGTGGGAACCTTCGTGGGATTGCTCCAAAACATGGTCACCGTGCCGTCGGGATTGACGCGCCGGCGGTTGTAACCGATGGTTGTCTCGCCGTACCCGGTCCCGAGCCGGGCGGGGACCAGGTGCGACGCCGCTTCCTGAATCGCCTTCGAGATTTTTTCCAGGTCGGCGCTTTCCCATGCCGGCGTCTGTCCGGATTGGTATTCGTCCAAAATGACGGGGCCGGCGTGCGTGTGGGAGGCGGCGACGAGAACGTAGGAGATGTTGCTCGTGGCTTTCGCGCGCTCGCGCAACTGGGCGATTTCCGGTGGGCCGAACGTTCGCCCGAGATCGAGCGCCACGAGCGCCAGCCGGACGGCCTCTCCCGACCGGTCGGGATCGCCTGCCTCAAGCACCAGGACGCGCGCGAAGAGCGGGTCGAGCGTCCCCTGCGAGGGGTTCTTCCGGTCGAAGTAGCCCCACATCGGCTGGCCCGTGGGAGGCGTGATGTCCACCTTGGCCACTCCCGCGCGTAAGCCCGCGGCGGACGCGCCTACAGCCGCGGTTCCGACCATGAGCCCGAACGCCGCCGCCTCGATTATTCGTCGCACACGCCACCTCCCCTCGCACACGTAGGGGCGACCCTTGTGGTCGCCCACGGGCGGCGAGCCCCGCCCCTACGGCAATCGCCCAGGCGGGTGAGTATAGCGCCGGTCAAGAACAACGGCTCTCCAAATTACGCCATACGAAAAACCTAATTCCTGTAGCGCCGCCGTCCCGGCGGCCTCGGGCCGCTGCCAGCGAGACGCTGGCGCTACGGCGCCGACTTTAGCGCCGCCATCCTGGCGGCATCTTTTTTTAAGGCCGGTCATAGGCCGGCGCTACAGAGGCCTTGCTAATGTTCGAACTCGATTTTGCGGATCTTCTGGAGGGGCAGGGCGAAGTCGAAAACCTCGCGGCTCGCGGGGTCGTAGCGGTCGGTGATGCCGAGGAAGCGAGCCTCGGCGGGGAGGTTGGTGGGCATGAGGAATTGTCCTTCTTCCGAGCTCCCATCGCGCAGGATGGTTTTGATCTGATTGCCGTTGAATTCGGCGCTCTGGATTTTCTCGAAATCCACATCGTCAGCGGCCCCGCCGGTTCGAAGCAGCATAAACGAAGTTCGCGGCGGCACCGCTTCCAGGAGCGACCCCCGGCCGCCGGGCGGGTAAAAATCCATGTAGGCGTCATAGACTTTCGTGGTTTTGCCGGCGAGATCGGTGACGGTGGCTGTGAAACCGAACTTCTTCCACAGCGCCACAATGGACTGCCGCTCGGCCGAAGAGCTGGTTTGGACATGGTAGGGCAGGCTCATCTTGTCGAGCGACACGGTGACCACACGCCGCTCCTTCAGGTCGAAGTGTTTGTAAACGAGGCGGTCGGAGTTTTCGAGGACGACAATGGCGTCCCGCTGAAGGACCTGGATTTTCCCCGTGGCCGTGGTTTGCGAAAGCGTGTCCGCCCCGAGCACTTGCCTCGCCGGCAGGCAGGCAGCGGCCAGTCCGAGCGCCACCATTGCGATCATGCGCGCGCGGTGTCTAGCGGCCTCGGCCAGCGACACAAAGGCCCCCTCAATGGCGAGAGGGCGTTCCACGAGGCGCACGATCAGCCTTTCTTCTTGGTTTTCTTGAACTCGGTTTGCACGACCCCCTGGATGGTCTGAAGCATCTGCTGCGCTTCGTTACTCCACTTGCCAGTCGGTTCGAGTTTGAGATAAGTCTTCAACGCGTCCTCGGTTCCCTCCGGAGCGACAATTTTTTCCCCCTTGAGCGTCGCCTTTCCCATCAGCGCCAGCCCCTGCCAGTAGTAGGCGTCGGCGTAATTGGGGTCGGCCTTGGTGGCTTTTTGGAAGGCGGCAACCGCGTCATCCATGTGGCCGGTGTTGTACATCACGACGCCAAGATTGAAGTAGGCCTGCCGGGCATTCTGCGGATCGAGTTCCGCGGATTTCTGGAATTCCGCTTGGGCTTCCGGCAGCTTGCCCATTTCGGCGTAGGCGTTGCCGAGGCTGTTGTGCGCGACCGCATCGTTCGGGTTGGCCGCCAAAACTTTTTGATAGTTCTCGACGGCCTTATCGTATTGGTGGGCTTTATCGTAGCTGTCCGCGATGTGTTGGAGCACGACGAGCCGGTTGCGGTCGCCCTCCTTGGTCAAAGCGAGCACCTGCTCGAAGGCCGTCGCCGCTTCCGGAAACTTCTTTTGGTCGTAAAGGGCCGCCGCCTGATCGAATTGGGCTTTTAATCCGGCGAATTCCTTGGCTTGTTTTTCCTGGAGCTCCGCCTGCTTCGTGGCTTCGGGATTGGCCTTGGCTTGTTCGGCCCTCTCCTTCGACATGTCGAAGTCAATCAGCGAGGGGCTGGGGTCGAGGCCGACGTGCTTGCTGATGTAGAAGATCAGCTTCCCGCTCGGATCAAGGAGGCTAACCTTGTACATCCCCAGCGGAATCCCCATGTAGATGTAGTTGCCCTTCTTGTCGGTCTTCGTCTTGTAAACGCCTTTGACTTCTTGGCGTTCGATCACGATTGGGTTGCCGACCATGGCTTGGCCTTTTTCGTCGATGCAATGGCCGGTAACAGCGCCCGTCTGCGCGAACGCCGGAGCCGCGCCCGCCAGCGCAACCGCGAGCCCAGCCAAAGCCGCGACCTTCCAAATGAACGCATTCCTCATGATTCCCTCCACGCGACGCGTTTCTTCTTGATTCTACTCCCAGGCGAAAATCAACTCAACCGGAGGAATTATGATGAATTTGGAGGCGTGCCCTTCCCAGCCCTTCCCATGGTCGTCCCCGCCCTTCGACAGGCTCAGGGCCGTGAGCGGAGATTGCGAGGAGACGCCCCGGCCCCGTGGTGCGGCATAAGACGGCCGGGTGCCGTAAGGGACGGGGTCTTCGACGCCCGCCTCTGCAAAGGCGCGCAAGCGCAGGGCGCAACTGTCGCAGACGCCGCAGGCCGCTTCCTCGCCTTGATAGCACGACCAGGTCAATTCAAACGGCGCGCCAAGCTCCCGGCCGCGCCGCACGATTTCGCTTTTTCGCATGGCGATGACCGGCGTCACGATTTTAAGCTCGGTCTCGGGCCGAGTCCCGGCGACGATGACGCGGTTGAACGCCTCGTAGTATTCGGGCCGGCAGTCGGGGTAGCCGGAGCTATCCTCCGCGACGGCGCCGACAAAAATCTTTTTCGCGCCGAGCACTTCGCCCCAAGAAACGGCGATGGAGAGAAAATGCGCGTTGCGGAATGGCACATAGCTCGAGGGGATATCTTTGCGCTCGAGGTTCGCCCGCTCGACTTCGATGGAGGGGTCGGTGAGGCTCGAGCCGCCGATCTGCTGTAGGTGCTCGAGGCGCGAGACCAGGCGGCACTCGGCCTTGTAAAAATCCGCCAGAGCGTTGAAGGATTTGAGCTCTCGGCCTTCGGTCCTCTGCCCGTAGGCCACGTGCAGCATCGCCAGGCGATGGTCCAGGCTCGCGATCGCGGTGGTGACGCAACTGTCCATCCCGCCGCTCGCGAGGACGACGGCCAACGGCTTGTCCGTTGTCCGTAGTCCGTTGTCCTTTGTCCCTCGTCCTTTGTTCATTTCGCTTCGTTCGTTGTCTGAAGTATCGTAACCGCCATTCGGTTGTTCTCTCCTGACTCCTGCCTGCTGCCTACTGCTTACTGCCTCCTGCCTGATACCTTCTCATACTCCCCTCGCCTGTGGATCCCAAATGAATTTGTGCAATTGGAGGCCCAAGCGTACTTCGAGGCCGTCGCGGAGAATCCACTCGGCGAGCTGACGCGGGTGGAGCTGGCCGAAGACGGGCGAGAAGATGATTTCGTCCACGCGCTCGCGAAGGCGATGTTCTTCGAGAAAGTCGCGAGCGTAAAGGTAATCGCGCTCATCGAGGATGACGAACTTGATTTGGTCCTTCGGCTCGAGCGCCGCGAGATTCTCAAAGCAGAATTTCTCGGCCTCGCCGCTTCCGGGACACTTGACGTCCACGATTTTCACCACCGCGCGAGGAAGTTCGCCGACGAACCGCTCGCCGCTCGTCTCGATCAGAATCCGGAAGCCCGAATCGAGCAGGCGGGCGGCCAGCGGCGCAACCTCCTTTTCTTGCAGCAGCGGCCCGCCTCCCGTAAATTCCACCAGCTTCCCGCCGAACGCTTCCACGCGGCCGAAAACCGCCTCCGGCGTCATTTGTTCGCCGCCGTAAAACGCGTAGGCGGTATCGCACCAGTGGCAACGCAGGTTGCAGCCGGTCAGCCGAACGAACACGCACGGCAGCCCGGCGAACGTGGACTCGCCCTGAATGGACTTGAATATTTCGGTGACAACCATTCGCAAACCCGCCCGCTTACTCGGTCAATTCATTTTAGCCGAAAAGCTCGGGGCCTGCTCTTCCGCGGCTGCCCGCCCGCGGTGCTCGAATCGGCAAGCGCCCGTCTGGCCATTCTCGCGCAGTTCGATTCGTCGGCCTGTACAAAAAATGACACCAATTGGAATTAAGGACTCCACTCCGACAAACACACGGCTTGAATAATTTTTTCCTTTAAACCCCTAACGTATTGAAACAAAGCAGGTTGCCAGGCCGGAAGGGAGAGCGCTCCACCCCATCCCGACATGGCCCTCCAATTGCTCTTGCTTATTGATGGACGAATGGGAGGCCACCATGGTCCACAAGGGTGAGTTAGATAAAATTCGGGAAGAATATGAAGTGTTCGAAACCTGGCGCCAAGTTTCCCGCCATGTTGTGGCCGACCTGCTCGAAGCGTGTTCGGCCTGCGGCAACGTCCGTGAGAAAGAACGCCTGATGCAGTGCCGCTGGTGCCACGACGTCTATTTCTGCCGGGAGGGAACCTGCGCTCAACTGCACCATGCCTCGGTCCACCCGTCCGTCGCCTTCTGGACTTGGTGAACTGAACGGGAGGGGGGCTGGCCGCTCCGCTTCGCCTCAGCGGGGATGGTGTGTCCCTGAAGCAACTATTCTGATCCCACTTCTCCGAGCCACAGTCTGCCCGCGCAGCCCAAGCGGGTGTCGTCTTCGGGTATCGAAGCGTCATAACACACAATAATTTCGTTCAGACGTTGAGACGCGGTTGCGGGCTCAACTCGTGCGCGCAGTGCGAGGCAGTGTTCACAATCTCCTCATTCGTGTTCATGCGGTGTTATACTGAACGTCGGAGGATCCTCTTATGGAGGCTGGAAGAAGTCGAATCGCACATAAGCATTTCCGACTCGACGTCGCCAAGATCAAGCACGCTCAGCGCCTCTTGAAGACAGGCACCGAGACGGAGACTCTGGACCGGGCACTTGACGTGGCGATCGCGGAATACGAGCGAAACCGATTGACCCGTGAGGCCAACGAACGTTTCGTGAGGAGTGATATTGAAATCAGAGACGTCTACGGCAAGCTGGCAGGATAAATGCAGCCAGTCCTCTTCGATTCTTCCATCTACATTAGCGCGCTAAGAGCCGGAGACGAAGCTGTTCTCATCCTGAGGCGTTTCGAGGCTCCCTTGTGGCTCAGTGCCGTCGTGCTGGAGGAACTGTACGCCGGCGTGAGGGCGCGCGATCGCAAAGCTGTCGAGCGCCTGGAGCACGACTTCGACCGAGCCAAGCGCATCTTGGTGCCTAATCAGAGTGACTGGACGCAAGCTGGCAAGGGGCTGGCGCACCTGGCTGCAGAATATGGGTACGAGAAAGTTGGACAGGGACGGCTGACAAACGATGCCCTCATTGCGATGAGCGCCGGGCGCCACGGAATCACCATCATAACTGCCAATGAACGCGACTTCACCCGCCTCCGAAGATTTAGGCCCTTCCTATTTGAAGTGAAAAACATCTTGGACTGCTAGAAAGCTGGCAACCAAGGGCGGATGCCGAGCGTCTGAAAGCCGCCGGATTCGAGGTCAACTCCGCGGGTCCGGTAGAGGACCTACGGTGCCAAAGGGTTTCGAATTCGGCTGTTACGGTCGGTAGGTGGCGGAGGTCGTGTCCGTCTCCCAGACTTTTACTTGGGCGACGCGCAGGCCGTGGTTCTTGAGACGGCTCTGGAGTTGCTCGCAAAAATACTGAGCGAGATTCTCGGCGGAGGGATTGAGGGAATCGAACGGGGCGAGGTCGTTCAAAAACTGGTGGTCGAGCGGCTCAGCCACCGCCTTGATCGCTCCTCGCAAGTCCGCGAAATCCAACAAGAGGCCCGCCGAGTCGAGTTTCTCTCCCGCCACGGTAACCTCGACGCGGTAGTTGTGGCCGTGGACGTTCTCGCACTTACCCTTGTAACCTCGCAAGGCGTGGCCGGCGGCGAACGTGTAATGGGCGGAAATTTCGAACATGACAAGCCCTCAGCTGTCAGCTTTCAGCCGTCAGCTTTCCGAGTTGTATTGCCTGGAGCAAAGGGCTCTTGAACAAACTGGAAAAGCTGATTACCGACGGCTGAAGGCTGATAGCTCCTTCAACATTTTCGCATGAAATTCTTCACCTCTTCCAGAACATTGGTGCGTTTGTATGGTGGAAGGGTCTCGAAAAAAACTTTGCCGTAGGGCTTGCGAACCATGCGGTGGTCGAGGAGCGCCAGCAAGCCGCGGTCGTTGACGCTCCGGATAAGCCGGCCGAATCCCTGCTTCAACGAGATGACGGCTTCGGGCACCTGATAGTCCGTGAAGGCATTGCCCCCGTCTTCGTTGATCAGCCGCACGCGCGCGCTGACCACCGGATCGGTAGGGACGGCGAATGGCAGGCGGTCAATAATCACGGCGCTCAATTGCTGGCCCTGCACGTCCACGCCCTGCCAGAAGGAGCTGGTGGCAAACAGCACGGCGTGGGGAGTGCGGCGGAAGCGGTCGAGAAGGGAGGTGCGCGGCGCCGTCCCCTGGAGCAGCAGCGGAAAGCGCACGTGCGGGCGCACGCGCTGGTACACTTCGTTCATCTGTTGGCGCGACGTGAAGAGCACAAACGCCCGGCCGCGGCTGGCTTTGAGGATTTCGCCTACTTCAACCGCCGCGGCGGCCGCGAAATTCGGCTCGCGCGGATCGGGCAGGTGTTGGGGCGTATAGAGCAGGGCCTGTTCGGTGTAATTGAAATGCGAAGCGAAAATCTTTTCCTGCGGTTGTTGAAGACCCAGGCGCCGCTTCAAAAAATCGAACGTGCCGCCGACCGCGAGCGTGGCCGAAGTCAGGATTACCGTTTCGACTTTGTCGAACAGGCGCTCGCGTAAAATCGCCGAGACATCGATGGGGGAAGCTTCGAGGAACACTCCGCGGCCGCGCCGTTCCCACCAATAAACGAAGTTTCGCTCCTTCGACTCGAGGACAAACCCGAACGCCTCAGTCAGCTCGCCGGCGCGCTCCGCCAGGCGATTGATTTCCTCCGGCCGCTCCTTCAGGCGTTTGAGCTCCGTCTTCAAACCCTCCAGGGCGTTGAGCAAAGCCGAGTAGTCGCCGCGATGGGCGTCGAGAAACGCCTCGCGGTTCGTGAAGCTCGAGCGGCCCTCGCCTTTGGGAAAGAGTTCGAAGAACAGGTCGCCGCGCCGCCGCATCTCCCGCACCGCCCGCATCACTTCGCGGGCATCGAGTTGTTTTTGGCGCAGCGCGGCCTCCGTGTCGCGCGCCAGCTCTTCCACGCGATAGTTCGAGACCTGGAGGCCGAAGTATCGCGTAGCGACGTCTTCCATTTCGTGCGCCTCGTCGAAAACCAGCGCGGCATAGTCGGGCAGGAGGCTTGCAAATTCCATTTGCTTGAGCGCGAGATCGGCAAAGAACAGGTGGTGGTTGACGATGATCAGGTTCGACTCGGCCGCGCGCTGGTGCATCCAAGTAATGAAGCAGCGCTCGAACTGCGCGCATTTCTGTCCCGTGCAAGTTTCGCGCCGCGCGTCAATCTGCCGCCAGAGGTCGCTTGAGTCTGGAAGGTTTTCAAGCTCCGCGCGGTCGCCGGTTTCCGTGCGTTTCTCCCACTCGCGAATTTCGCCGACCAGCTCCACTTCTTCGAGGCCGGAGAGCGCCGGCTGCTTCTCGATGTCGTAAAGCTTCTGCCGGCAAAGATAGTTTTGCCGCCCTTTCATCAGCGTGGCGCGCAGGCCGGGAAAGAGTTTATTCAGGAAAGGAATGTCTTTGAAAAAAATCTGCTCTTGAAGGTTTTTGGTGCCTGTCGAGATCACCACGCGGCGGCCGCTGCGAATGATGGGGACGAGATACGCGAGCGTCTTGCCGGTGCCCGTGCCCGCTTCGGCGATGAGGTGGCGGCGATTCTCCAGCGCCGATTCCACCGCCTCCGCCATCTCAAGCTGCGAAGGGCGGAATTCGTATTGGGGATGATTTCGCGGAGTTTTGGTTTTCGCGGTAGGCATAGAAACCGTTCCGCTTGGGTCAAGAGACAGAATAGCACAGCAGAGCAAAGCCGCACCGAGTACGAAACTCTCTGTGTTCCTTGTGTCTCTAAAGATTTAACACAGAGGACGCGGAGCGGCTCTGTGGTCTCTGTGTTGAAGCTTTCCTGGCCGCAGAGTCGGTAGCGCAGAGTTGTTTTTTAACTCTGCGGCTCGTACGCTTGATTATTCGTCGAGGTCGCGCTTGCCAGATTGGGTGAGCCGAGTTGCCGCAGGGTTACAAAACAACCCTGCGCTACCTTCCACGGAATTCAGTGATGAACGAAATCCCGCGCGTTGCCATTCTTGGCCGGCCGAACGTGGGCAAGTCCACGCTCTTCAACCGTATTTGCGGGCGCCGCCGGGCGCTGGTGGGCAACGAGCCCGGCATGACGCGCGACCGCCTCTACGCGCCGGCCGAATGGCTGGGGAAACAATTCGAGGTCGTGGACACAGGCGGCCTGATTCCAGAAAGTCCGGACCAAATGGCGGCGGAAATTCTCCGCCAAGCGAAGGTGGCCATTGACGAGGCCGACCAGTTGGTGCTGGTGGTGGACGGGCGCGCGGGCGTCCTGCCTCTGGATGAGGAGCTTGCCCGGCTCCTGCACCGCACGGGCAAGCCCGTGGCATTGGCCGTCAACAAAACTGACGCCCTTTCTCTCGAGCCGCAAGCCGAGGATTTCCGCCGCCTGGGCATCGCGCCGGCCTTTGCGGTCTCCGCCGAGCACGGCCTCGGTGTGGACGACTTGCTCGACCACGTGACCGCGAAAATGGAGGGGGCGGCCATCGAACTCACGCCAGGCCCCGAAGCCGTCGGCTCCGCGGACCAGGCGCCCGAGCTCGCGACGATTCACGTGGCGATTATCGGCCACCCGAACGTCGGCAAATCCACGCTCCTCAACCGGC
This sequence comes from Acidobacteriota bacterium, assembly GCA_003224695.1. Taxonomy (GTDB): domain Bacteria; phylum Acidobacteriota; class Terriglobia; order UBA7540; family UBA7540; genus Gp13-AA74. The sequence goes on along the minus strand of QHZO01000056.1, from coordinate 11,928 downwards.
TGCTCAACCAGGAGCGCTCGATCGTGGCGCCTACGCCGGGCACAACGCGCGACGCCGTGGACGCCGAGCTCGAACGCGACGGCCGCCGCTTTCGTATTGTGGACACCGCCGGGATTCGCCGCAAAGGCAAGACGAAGCTGCTGGCAGAAAAATTGAGCGTTATCCAGGCGCGGAAGCACCTGGAGCGCGCCGACGTGGCGCTCCTCGTTGTGGACGCCACCGAGGGCGTGACGGCGCTCGACACCCACATCGGCGGCTACGCGCACGAGAGCCTCCGCTCCGTCGTTATTGTGGTCAACAAGTGGGACGCCGCGCGAAAAGGGCCGGGGGCGACTCCGGCCTTCACGAGCGCCATCCGACGGCGGATGAAATACCTCGACTATGCCCCGATCGTTTTCGTCTCGGCTTTGCGCGGGCAGGGGTTGGGGAAGCTCCTGGGGACGGTGGCGAAAGTGGCAGAGGCGCGCGTCAAACGCCTGAGCGCGGGAGAGCTGGCGGCGTTCCTCCAGTCGGTGGATTTTGACCGCGCCACCAGCCCCTATGGTCGCCCGGCGCAAGTCCGGCGGTTGGAGCAGGTTTCCTCGGCCCCGCCGGTGTTCCTCGCTTTGACCGAGCGCGCCGGGCGGCTTCACTTCGCCTTCGAGCGAT
>QHZO01000056.1:3553-11259 GCA_003224695.1 Acidobacteriota bacterium | reverse complement strand
GCCCAAAAGTGCCGGTAGGGGGCCACGCCTGCCGTCGTTCCAGTTCTTCGCTGCTTGTAGTGCGCAACAAGCGTATAATAGGCGCGCCAGATTATTGCGTACCCGTCTGAACAGTGGAATAGACCTTGCGAAAAGATACCCACCCTTTCGGGAAGGAGGAGCCGATCATGAGCTGGGAAGTGGCTTCAGTGCGCGCTTTATTTGTGCTCATCTTCACGATCGCCTGCTATCGTCTCCGCCCTCTTTATTTGCCGCGCACGTTTTCGCTCTTGTTTTGGTCCGGCATTGGCCTCTTTGTCGTCATCTTCGAGATGTGGCTGGAGAAGGTGAGCCTGAAGCGACTGATCGGCGCGGTCGTGGGGGCGGCGATAGGAATCAGCGCGGCCTTGGTTACCAGTCACATCCTGTCACTGACCAGCATTGGGCAGGAATTTCTTTCCTTCATACATGTCGGCATCTTCTTGCTGATGGTTTACATCGGTCTCATTTTGGGCGCGTCGAAGGGAGACTTCCTGAATCTGTCCGCCTTCGGAGGAATCTTCAGCGGTGAACATCCAGCAAGAAACATCTCGAAGGTCCTCGATACCAGCGTCATCATCGAAGGCCGGATTGCCGACGTTTGCGAGACCGGGTTCCTGGATGGGACGCTGATTATTCCCCAATTCGTCCTCCGCGAGCTGCAAATGGTGGCCGACTCCTCGGACTCCCTGAAGCGCAACCGCGGCCGGCGCGGCCTCGACATCCTGCAGCGCATGCAGAAGATGGGGACCGTCCAGGTGCAAATCGTCGAGGACGATTTCCCGAACATCCGCGATGTGGACATGAAACTCATCGAGCTGGCCAAGAAATATCAGGCTAAGATCATCACCAACGATTTCAACCTGAATAAAGTCGCGCAGCTTCAGGCCCTCCCCGTGCTCAATGTCAACGAGCTCGCCAACGCCCTGAAACCCGTTGTCTTGCCCGGCGAGATTATGCGCGTCTTCATCTTAAAGGAAGGCAAGGAGTACAACCAGGGCGTGGCTTACCTCGACGACGGCACGATGGTGGTTGTGGACAATGCCAAGAAGATGATTTCGAAGACCATAGACATCTCCGTCACAAGCGTCCTTCAGACCACGGCCGGAAAGATGATTTTCGGCAAGTACGACGACCGCGGCCGCATGGAAACGTCGGCTTTGAAAGAGCACGGGCGAATGCCCGTCCCGGCTGGGCCGGGGAACGTCGAAGGATGAGGGCTGAAGGTTAAGGGCGAAGGGTATAGGACAAGGGGTAAAGGCTGAAGGCTGAAAGTTATAAGCTAAAGGGTAAAGGATAAAGGCTGAAGGGTAAAGGGTAAAGGCCGAGGGATGAAGCGATGGAACCAGAAAGCCCGAGTCGGGCGAAACCGCGGAAAGGCTTCCGGCCTTCTTCATACTTCATCCTTTAACCTTTACCCTTCATCAACCCTTCACCCTTTATCCTTTAACCTTCAGCCTTTACCCTTCAGCCTTCAGCCCTCAGCCTTCAGACTTCACGCTTCAAGCTTCTCCTTTCCGCGATGAGCGTTCTAGCCATTATTCCAGCCGCGGGCGCCGGCTTGCGCATGGGCGGTGAAACGCCCAAACAGTTCTTGTCCCTGGACGGGGTGCCGGTTTTCATCCACACGCTGCGGAAGTTCTTTTCTTCCAGCGCGGTGGATGAAATCTTTCTCTGCCTGCGCGCTGAAGACATGGAGCGGGCAGCGGTGGATGTGGAGCGCGAACGCTTTGCGAAGCCCGTCCGGCTGATCGCCGGAGGCCACTCCCGCCAGTTGACCGTGGCGCGAGGCCTTTCTCAGGCGCCGGAGACTTCGGAAGTGATTGTGGTTCACGACGCGGTGCGGCCCTTCGTCGAACCGGAGAGCATTCGGCAGGTTATCGAGGCGGCTCGCAAGACCGGCGCGGCCATCCTCGGAATCCCGAGCGTGGATACCGTCAAGCAGGTCGAGCGGCAACTGATCCTGGGGACCATTCCCCGCGAGCGTGTGGTCCTGGCGCAAACCCCGCAGGCGTTCCGCGCGGAAGTCTTGCTCGACGCCTTCGCGCGCGCCGAGGCTGACGGCTTCGATGGCACTGACGAATCGAGCCTGGTGGAGCGCCTCGGCCATCCCGTCACCGTCCTGATGGGTTCGGACCGAAACATCAAAATTACCAAGCCTTCCGATTTACCTTTGGCGCGGCTTTACATCGCGCAAGAGCGGGAAAAGCAAGAAAGGCTAAAGGTTGAAGGGTAAAGGGTGAAGGCAGAAGTGTGAAGGATGAAGTGTGAAGTATGAAACAGCGCCGAGGGAAAAAGCACTCTACTGGAAATTTCAAAACTAAGTCTTCCGTGTCTTACCCTTTACCCATTATCCTTCAGCCTTCAGCCTTCAAAATTCATCCTTCAGACTTCAGACTTCAACCTTCACTCTTTTATCCTTTTTTTCGCGTCGGTATTGGCAACGACGTTCATCGCTTGGTGCGCGGGCGAAAGCTCATTTTGGGCGGGGTGAGAATTCCGTTCGAAAAGGGCCCGCTCGGCCACTCGGATGGCGACGCGCTTGCCCACGCCATTTGCGACGCATTGCTTGGCGCCGCCGCGCTCGGCGACATCGGACGCCATTTCCCGGATACTTCTCGGCGCTGGCGCAATGCCTCAAGCCTCCTCTTTCTCCGTGAAGTGAAAAAAATAATTGCCAAGGCGGGCTACGGCATCGTCAACGTGGACGCCACGGTCGAGCTCGAGCGGCCAAAGCTTCGGCCGTTTATTTCCCGCATCGAGCGCAAGCTCGCCGTCGCGCTCGGAATCAAGCCCGGCCAAGTCAGCGTCAAAGCAAAGACCGGTGAAGGCGTGGACGCCGTCGGCCTCGGCCTCGCCGTGCGCTCCGAGGCTGTGGTTTTGCTGTGCATGCAGCAGCGAAGCTCGGAACCCTGAACCTCATGGTTCAACCCGCCGCTAAGTCTTGAAACTAGAAGAAAAGCTCGGGGGAGACGTGGAAGCGTTCGCTCAAGCGCCGGATGTGTTCTTTGTTTAGTTCCCGCTTGCCGCTTAGAACCTCCGAGACGATGCTTGGAGTTCCGAACACATCCGCAAGGTCAGTCTGCTTGAGGCCATGCTGGTCCATGAGGAAGCGGATTACATCGAGGGGCCTTGCGCGAGGCAGTTGATATCTCCTTTGTTCGAAGTCCTCAATCAGCAGCGTCAAAAGCTCCGCCAGTTCTTTCTCGGCCGGAGTAAGCGTCTTGCCCCGCCGGTCAAGATCGTAGAGAATTTCGCTGTACGCCTCATTCTCTTTATCTGTGCGGATGAGTTTAGGAGAGAACTTAGTTAGCAGGGCCGTATACTCCGGGCTAACGGTTAGCGAGCTCATCTTGCCCAATCTCCTTTGTTGTACTCTGCATGGGTCAGAACGTGGCGAAGGAAGATTCGTCGTGACTGATAGTTAATCTCAGTGATGAGCCGAAAAGTGTTTCCTTTGTTGTTGAAAACTGTGAATATTCCCACGGTGTCCGCGCTGGGAAACACTCGCCGCACCTCCATTAGATTCCTCCATTCAGCCTTTTTGGCGATCCGATACCAGACATCCCACGCCTCGCCGAGGTGGCTATGGTTCTCCGCCGCCTCAAGCAGCTTTTTGCGACTGAGGACGTGCAATCTGGCTCCCCTTAAATTACATTCCCGAAATCCGAGGCCGTCAAGAAGAATTTCGCAATTTGCGAAACGCGCGCTCGCGAGCCTCGCCGGCCCTCGGCTCGGGCTGTTGGGCTGATTATGCTACCCTACCTTTCCTGGAAGAATTGCCATGAAGCGCGATCTGGAAGGACTCTCGCGGACAAAGTTTGATCTCGCTGTCATCGGCGGCGGCGTGAACGGCGCGGCGACGGCGCGGGAGGCGGCTCTGGCGGGCATGAAAGTGGCTCTGGTCGAAGCCCGCGATTTTGCCGCAGGAACTTCCAGCCGCTCTTCGAAACTGATTCACGGCGGGCTGCGTTACCTCAAACAATTTGAATTCAAACTCGTCCGCGAAGCCCGGCGCGAGCGGCGATTGCTCTCCCGCATCGCGCCGCACCTGGCCAAGCCGATCCCTTTCCTACTGCCCATCTATCCCGGAGATCCCGATTCGCCCTTTAAGATTCGTGTGGGGCTCACGCTCTACGACTTGTTCGGCGGCCTGGGCAAAAACGACCGCCATCGGATGCTCTCGCCCGCGGATGCCGTGCGCCGCATTCCGCGCCTGAAGCGCGAAGGGTTGAGAAAGGCGGCGGTCTATTACGACTCGCTCACCGACGACGCCCGCTTGACGCTCGAATATGCGCTCGACGCCGCAGCCCACGGCGCAGTGGTGGCCAACTACACGGAGATTCGCGCCTTCGACGTATCCAGCAGCGCCGGCGCGCGCGCCCCCGAGTTGATTCGCGCGGAAGCCGTAGATACGCTGACGGGGAAGGCACACGAAATCTCCGCGCGCTTCTGGGTCAACGCGGCGGGGCCGTGGGTGGATCACCTGCGGGCGCTCCTTCCGGGCTACGACGGCTCAAAAACCATCCGGCTGACCAAGGGAACGCACATCATCCTGCCGCGGCTCTCCGGACCTTACGCGGTTTTCGCGCCGATTTTTACCGGCCCCCCGCCTGGTAGCGAGGCAGGACGAATCTTCGTCATGATGCCCTGGCTGGGGCAGTCGCTCCTCGGGACCACGGACACGGATTACGCGGGCGATCCGGCGGCCGTGCGGCCCGAGCCGGCCGACACGGAGTATCTCCTCGCCGCAGTCAACCGCGTGCTCGCGCGCCCAATCGAGACGAGCGAAGTTGTTGGCGCGTTTGCCGGCTTGCGGGCGTTGGCGATTGAGCCGGGCCTCGCCGTCAGCCCACGAGCAGGCCGCAGCCCCTCCGAAAATTCTCGCGAGTACCGCTTCCACGAGGACCGCTGGGCGGGAAATTTAATCTCCGTGTGCGGAGGGAAAATCACCACCGCGCGCTCGCTCGGCGAAAATCTGGTGGCCCGCATTGCCGAGCGGCTCGGAAAGCCCCGCCCGGCGACCTCCAGCCGCGCCCAGCCGCTTCCCGGCGGCGAGACCGGGCAGTTCGAAGTCTACGTGGACTATGCTTCCTGGGAGGCGGTGCGCATGTTCAAGGTCCCGATCGAAATCAGCGAGCGAATCGTCCGCACCTACGGAAGCCGATGGCGTGAGGTGCTGGAGCCGGTGCGTGACGAACCGGCGCTGGCCGAAACGCTGCCAGGCGCGCCCTCGCTCCTCGCGGCCGAGGTGGAATTCGCCATCCGCAGCGAGATGGCCGTGAGCGTGGAGGATTTTTTGTTGCGCCGCTCGGGATTGAGCTGGCTTTCGAGATGGAAGGTTCGGGAGGCCGCCCCGCGCGTCGCGGAAATCTTTGCCTCGCGCCTCGGATGGACTGCGGAGCGCCGCCAAGAGCAATTGGACGCCTTTGCCCGTTCCGCGGATTGATGCTTTGTCTCACCGAAAGACGCCAAGGCGCGAAGAGACGCAAAGCCTTGAAACGCGGCCATGGCTGCTCGTCGGCCATCGCGGCGCCTCGGGTGAAGCGCCTGAAAATACGCTGGCCGCTTTCAAATTGGCGCTCGACCAGGGCGCCGATGGCGTCGAGTTCGACGTCCATCTGACCTCGGACAGTGTGCCCGTGGTCATCCACGATGCGCGGCTTGAGAGGACGACGAATGGCAGCGGCTTTGTCTTCGACCACACGCTCGCGGCCCTTCGGCGACTCGACGCGAGCTCGTGGTTCAATCCCCGCTCCCTTCGACTTCGCTCAGGGACGGTGAGCGAAGTCGGACCGTGGCCGGCGCGCTCGCGTCCCGCCTACGCGGGCGAGAAAATCCCGACGCTCGAAGAAACCCTCGACTGGGCGAAAGAGCGGCGCTCGCGGGCTTTTATCGAAATCAAGCGCGGCCCAAGACCTTACCCTCGCGTCGAAGCCAAGGTCCTGGAAGCGGTCCGGCGTACGGCGGCGGCGCCGCTCGTCACCATTATTTCGTTCGAGCTTCGAGCCCTCGCTCGGCTGCGGCGCTTGGACCCAAAGATCGTTCTCGGAATTGATTTCACACGTCCCTTGCTCGCCGAGCTGCGGGCGCGGCGGGTAGGGGCCCAGGCCCTGCTCCCGTTCTGGCCCTTTGCTTCCGAACGATTTATCCGCCGAGCGCACGCGGCGGGGCTCAGGGTGATCGTGTGGGGCCTCGACCGGGAGCCGCCGGCGCGCCGCCTGATTGCTCATGGTGTGGACGGCATCATCGCCAATTTCCCCGCGCGCCTGGCCGAGCTCCGGTGCGTCAACCGGCAGGTCAAGGTTTGACACACCCCATTAGACTTGTTCCGTTTTAATTCTGAAATTCGCTTCAGGCGTCTCTGGCGAAGGCAATCAGCCGTGAAGGCGTGCGAGGAAACTCATCGCGCCCTGTAAGAGCTGGAATGGCGCGCGCATAATAGGCGCAACTGGAATGCCTGGGCCGGAAGCCGATTGGCGGTGTGGCCGGAATTCCCCCAACCATCCGAAACGCTAACTTTTTCCTTCCTGTTCGACCCGATCTTCGCGGATGCGCGCGGCCTTGCCCCGCAGTTTGCGCAGGTAATAAAGCTTGGCGCGGCGGACGCGGCCCGCGCGGACGATCTCGATCTTGTCAATGACCGGCGAATGGAGCGGGAAAATACGCTCCACACCGTGTCCGAAGGAAATCTTGCGCACGGTAAAAGTGGAATGGTTTTGGGCGCGGCGAAGGCCGATGACGGTCCCTTCGAACACCTGAATTCTTTCCTTGTCGCCCTCTTTAATCTTGACGTGGACACGCACGCTATCGCCCGCGCGAAACAGCGGCAAGTCCTTTTTCATCTGTTGCTGTTCGATTTTTTCAAGGACGGTCATAGGAATGGTTCTCCTTTAATCGGGAGATGGGGTGATTGCCCGGATCGTGTGATCGAGCGATTGAGAGAACGGACCCCCTAGCCACGATTGCTCTTGCATTCGCTCAATCACTCAATCGCGCGATCACTCAAGCTCTCAATCGGACAATGATTCAATCGCCCGATCGTTCAATCACCCAATTCGTTGGATCTCCGCCAGCATTCGCTGGTCTTGGTCATCGAGCGCCGCGCGGGCGACCAAGTCCGGCCGCATGCGCCAGGTCTTCTCGAGCGCCTGGCGCCGTCGCCAGCGGCGGATTTCTTCGTGGTTGCCCGAAAGCAAGATTTCCGGGACGGTCAGGTCTTCGAATTTCACGGGGCGCGTGTAGTGGGGGCAGTCGAGCACTCCGGCGCCGCTCATGCCCGCCCGTCCGTCAGCCGACGGACTAAACGATTCCTGGCGGCTCGATTCTTCGTTGCCCAAGACTCCGGGCACGAGGCGCGTGACACATTCCATCAGCACCGCCGCGGGCAGCTCGCCGCCGCTTAGCACGTAGTCGCCAATGGAGATTTCTTCCGTGGCCAAGTGCGCCGCCACACGTTCGTCCACGCCCTCGTAGCGGCCGCAAATCAGAGTCACGTGGGCGTGCAGCGCCAGCCGCTCGGCCAACGCCTGATCCAGCAAACGGCCCTGGGGGGAGAGCAGCACCACGGGGCCGGGGCCCGACTCCGCATGGACGGCGCGGACGGCGCGAAAAACCGGCTCCGGCTTGAAAACCATTCCGGGCCCGCCGCCAAAGGGCCGGTCGTCCACGGTACGGTGGCGGTCGTC
>QHZO01000056.1:0-3546 GCA_003224695.1 Acidobacteriota bacterium | reverse complement strand
TTGCCTGGCCGCCCACCCGCGCGCGCTTGAGCAAGCCGTGCTCGAGGATGCTCGCGAAGAACTCCGGGAATATGGTGATCACATCGAAGGTCATGGCTCGAAGTCTTGGCCGCTCCCAACCGTCGTCGTAGCGCCAGCGTCTCGCTGGCCTTGCCCCGATGCCGCCGGGACGGCAGCGCTACAGATAATGAACGTCACTATGCTTTACAATCCTCGTTAAGAATTCAGCCCGAATAAATCCGCAGGCGGCTCGATCCAAATCGTTTTCGCGGCGAGGTCAACCTCCGTGCAAATCGCTTGCGCGAAAGGGACCAGAACTTCGCCTTTGCCGGTCGAAACGTGAAGTAAATGCGCGTTCGGCATCGGCTCGACGGCCGTCACATGCCCCCATTCCTCTGTGCCGTTCGCGGAGCGGCAAACCACCCGGCAACCTTCCAGCTCCCAGATATAATAATGCCCCGCCGGCAACTGCACGCTTTCTTCCTTGGGTATCAGGACGTGGCGACCGCGAAGTTTTTCAGCCGCGTGAATGGTCTCCACGCCGGCAAATTTCAAAATGATCCGGCCCTTGTGGGGCCACGCCGATTCGACGCCTACTTCTTCCGGCTCACCGTGGGGACTTTCCAAGTAAGCCCGGCCGAGGCGGGAAAATCGCTCCTGAAAATCGGTCAAGATTTCGGCCGCGACTTCCCCGCGGCGACCCTGCGGCCTGGTAATGCGAGCCACCGCCAAGTAGGCGGCATCCCGCGGCGCGCCCCTGGCGCTTTCCCGGACCGGTTCGGGCCGTGCGTCGGCTGACGGCCTATTCGAGGATTTCAAGCGAATAACGCTTCTTCAGCTTCATCCCCGCGGCTCCGAGAATAGTGCGAATGGAGCGGGCGGTCCTTCCTTGCTTGCCGATGACTTTTCCCAAATCCGAAGGGTCCACTTTCAATTCCAGGATGGTTGATTGTTCCCCTTCCACCGCACGAACGTGCACCTGTTCAGGTTTGTCCACCAGCGCTTTGGCGATATCCTCGATGAGCTCCTTCATTTGGCCCTCCCTTGAACGCGAGTCGAATGAGCAATCGGCGAAGAGGAACTCGATTCAGAAGAGACGGCCCCGGATGTGGCTGCCGGCCTGCGGTACCCAACCTTCCGTGGACGACACCGCTAGCTCTGGGGTAGGGGTTTTGGTTTCAAGAAGCTCGCGACCGTTTCCGAAGGCCGCGCACCCCGGCCGAGCCAGTAGTCCACGCGCTCGCGGTTGACGACCCATTCCGGAGGGTTGCGCCGGGGATTGAAGTGGCCCAGGATTTCGACGAACCGCCCGTCGCGCGCGTGTTCGTGCTCGGCCACGACAATTCGGAAGCTTCCCTTCTTCTTGGCGCCTGTGCGAGCCAGTCTAATCGTCAGCAAACTTTCCCCCTTCATTCAGAATTAAAAGCTACACACTCCGTTGCCTGCCTGCGGTAGTCAGGCCTGCCTGCTTCAACTTGCCGGTGCCGCAGGCCCTTTCAAGGCCCCGAACTGCTTCCCCATCAGGTTGTGACTCATGGTCTTCATCATTTTCCGCGTCTGGTAAAACTGCCTCAGGAGCTGATTGACCTCCTGGACGCTCCTGCCGCTGCCTCGGGCGATGCGCTTCCGCCGCCGGCCGTTGATGATTTCATGGTTGTCGCGTTCCTGGAGCGTCATGGAGTTGATGATCGCCTCGATGTGAAGGAGCTCTTTCTCGTCCACTTTGACTTTACCCGCATCCTTGAAAATCCCGACTTTTGGCAGCATGCCGAGCATCTGGTCCACGGGGCCGAGCGAGCGCACCTGGCGAAGCTGGTCGCGGAAATCCTCGAGCGTGAAGGCGTCGGTTTGGATCTTGCGATGGACTTCAAGGGCTTTTTGTTTGTCAATCTTCTCCTCGGCCTTTTCGATCAGAGAAAGGACGTCGCCCATGCCGAGGATCCGGGAAACGATGCGGTCGGGATGAAAGACTTCCAGGGCATCGTATTTTTCGCCCAAGCCGATGAACTTGATGACCTGGCCCGTGACGTGATGAATGGAGAGCGCGGCGCCGCCGCGCGCATCGCCGTCGAGCTTGGTGAGGATGACGCCGGTGGTCCCCAAGCGCTCGTGGAATTCTTTGGCGCTGCGCACCGCGTCCTGGCCGATCATCGCGTCGGCCACCAGCAGCACTTCGCTCGGGCGCAGGCGCGTGCGAAGCTCGCTCACCTCGTTCATCAGTTGCTCGTCAATGTGCAGGCGCCCCGCTGTGTCCACGATGAGCATGTCATGGCCGCGGTCGGCGGCGTCTTTGCGGGCGGCCAGGGCCAATTGAACCGGATCGTTCAAGCCTTCGCCCGCGAAGCAAGGAATTCCGACCGCCTTGGCGATGATGCTCAACTGTTCTCGAGCCGCGGGGCGATAAACGTCCGTCGAGACGAGCAGGGGACGCCGCTTGCGCTTCGAAAGCCAAAGGGCAAGCTTACCTGCCGTGGTCATCTTGCCCGAGCCTTGCAGGCCGACGATCAGAAAGACCGCCGGGTACTCCTTCGAAAAAGTCAGGAACGAAGCCTCGCCGCCCAAAATGGCGATGAGCTCGTCACGCACGATCCGGACAACTTCCTGCTGGGGCGAAAGGCTCGAGCGGACCTCTTCCCCGAGGGCCTTCACGCGCACGCGCTCGACGAGCGCCTTGACGACGTCCAGATGGACGTCCGCCTCAAGCAGCGCCAGCCGAACTTCGCCGAGCGCTTCGTCCACGACCGGCTCGTTTAGCACTCCCTGGCCACGGAGGGATTTGAATGCCCGCTCGAATTTTTGTTGCAACGTATCAAACATCGTCCATCAGCCAAAGGGCGGCACTTCACACCGCTCCCTGCCGCCCCGCACTCTAAAGTTTAATTTTATCTTAGGGGCAGATAAGGCTTTAGTCAAGAAAAGCTCGCGCAGGTACTCTGCCGCCGAGGAACCCATTCTCGCTAAATAACGCTCTCGGGCCCGAGTCGGAGGTCGCGGAGTGAATTCGCGCCCTCAGGGCGCGGCTTCAGCCGTGCCCTTTAAGGGTGACGTGTCCGGTCCGTCGGCTGACGGACGGGATAGACTCGCCTCCGCATCCACCAAACTGACCCACTACCTGCCAGACGGTACGGGGCAAAGCCCTCAGGGGCCGCAAAAGAATTGTCACGAGCGCCTTTACACTCGGGAGAGACCCCCTTATACTTACCCCGTTCCAGGGGTTCTATGGTGCCCCCGAAAAGGCTCCGAAGAAAAACGTGCGCCTTCGGGCGCGGTAAAAGGGAGGCTTCAAGATGAAGAAGTCGGTCGCGCTATTTTTCCTGGCCGCGGCAATGGCGGTCGGACTCGCTTCGTTCCGGGCATCGGCTCAGGAGGCCGCGCCAGAGAATCCTGCGGCACACCCCGAAAACCGCTGGGATGGCCGGGTCATGCGGATCAACACGGACGTTTCGACGCTGGACGTACGGAAAGGCCACATCCCCCGAACCGTCCACTTTGATTCCAACACCAAGTGGACAAAGACCGCGGACAAGAAAGTTGTTGATATCAGCC
>QHZO01000287.1:2852-5821 GCA_003224695.1 Acidobacteriota bacterium | reverse complement strand
CCGTCCCCGTGGTGCCGAATCCCGAGGCCGAGAACGTTCCGGTCTGGCTGGCCGCTGCGCCGATTACGCCTGCCACGTTTACCGGCATGGTGACGTAGTCAGCATCGCAGTCCGGGGTGGCATTCACGTCGAAGGTGAATTTGGCGGGGTAGGTATCGGCAGTCATGGCCGCGGCCGCGACGGTGCCAAGCGACAGGCCCCAGTCCACCACCGGACAATTCGGCCCGTGGCACCCGCTATTGCCGTGGCCGTTGCCGTTGCCATTAGGCGTATTGACGGGGCCGGAGGGCCATCTTCCTAGCAGAGGGTTGAGAGGGTTGGACAGAAGCTCGAAGCTGGGAAGCGCTGTCCCGCCGTTGTCGAATGTGTTCCCCAACACCGCCCGGCGCGCGAGGTGCCGCATCAAGTAGCGAGGGTCTTGCTGGAGTTTCCCGAGGCCATAGACGTCGGTCGGTTCCGGATAGGCCAGGTGGTGCATGGTCCAGTCCTCTATCAGGCCCCGGACCTCGGGCGTCGCACTGGTCTCAGTTGACTGCGGGTGTACGACGATCTGGGCGCGGCTGACGCGAAGCCACGCGAGCGTCGCCCCCAGGGCGATCAAGCCGAGGCCCGCGGCGACCGCGACGGTTGATTTCCTTGAAAGGTGTCGGTTGGCGTTCATGGGGTTTCCTCCTTGGAAAACAGTCGAGAGGCGACAGTTGAGAGTCGAGAGTTGAAAGTTAAAGGCGAATGGTGAATAGTGAATGGTGAATAGTAAATAGTGAATTGAGAATGGTGAATGGCAAATTGTAGATTGCCGATGGCGCGGTGGTACTTGCGGCTAGGGACTGGGGGCTAGCCACCAACCACTACGCGCCTGCTCAAGCTGGACGGAAGAATTCAACATTCACAATTCACTATTCTTAATTGACCATTCACTATTCTTAACTCACCATTCATAATTATTAATTCGTAATTTATAATTCAAAATTTACTATTCACAATTTACTGTTCACCATTCAAAATTCACCATTCCAAATTCATAATTAACTATTGCCGCTTCGCAACCGCCAGGCCGGCCAGGACCGCGAACCACGCGGCATTGGCGGGGATGTGCAAGTTGAAATCGAAGAAACTGTGCACCAGCATCCCGCAGCAGCCGAGGGCCGCGCCCAAGCGAATCCACATAATCGGGTGATCGGGTGATCGGGTGATCGGGTCATCGGGTGATTGAACAATGGCCCGATGGCCCGATGGCTCGATGGCCCGATTCCCGAAGGCCATGCGAAGAAACATGGCCAGGGCGGCGAGAATCAGCAACGCTCCGGGAAGGCCGGTTTCCGCCACCGCTTCTACGTAGTCGTTATGGGCGTGGTCAATCCACAAGTCGCTCGCGAAACTTTGGTAGCGGGGATAAGCGGTCTCAAAATTTCCCAGGCCCACGCCGGAAAGGGGATGGTCGCGCAACATGCGGAGTGAATCGGCGGCCACGGTCTTGCGGAAACCGGCCCACTCCACCCAAGCCGGCCCTCCCACATTGGCGGTCAAGGTCAGGCGCTTGGCGATCGAGCCCGGATCAACCCAGGTAAAAAGCAGCAGGGCGGCCAGGATGGTGGTGGCCACGGCGGCCGCCAGGCTGCGTCCGACGTAATGCCGGCGAGACGCCGGCGCTACGTCAGGCGTCGCGGCATCAGGCCGGTCGGACGCGAAGCTGCTTCGCTCGAAATGCCGGCGGGACGCCGGCGCACCGTTAGGCCGCGCCAGGACGGCCACCGCGATGGCGGCTTCCGCCGCGAGCGCCAGTAGGCCGCCGCGGGAGCCCGAAAGCAAAAGCGATGCGACCGCCACCCCGGCGCCCGTCGCAAACCATGCCAGGACGGCAAGCGCCGGCTTTCCCTGCCGCTCCGCGATGGTAAGGACGGACACCGGAACCAGCATTTCCATGAGCCCCGCGAAGTGGTTGGGATTCACATAAGGGCCGAAAAGGAGATTGCCGGGGGTAGCGACGCTGCCATAAATCTGCTGCTCGCCGGCGGCAAACTCGAGGATGGCAAAGAGTCCGAGCGACCCGGCGAGCACCAGCACCGCGAGGCCGAAGGCGCGCCAGGTCTCCCGGGCCGCAGTCGAGAAAAGCTGGATGGTGAGAAAGAAGAAAGCCGCGTCCACCGCCAGCAACACCAAGGCCTGACGAGTCTCGGAGCGATCGAGCGTAAGCCCGTAGAAATACTGCGTGACGCCCAAGAGAAAGAACAGCCCTAACGGGATATAGAGCGGCGACCAGGCCAGCTTCAGCACTTTTTGCTGAACGCTCCCCAGGCCCCACAAGAAGAGGATGAGCGAAGCCAGAATGCCCAGGGCGACCCAAGCCCAGGGAACTACCGCACCGAAGGCCCAAGGCGCTCCCACCAGAGCCACGATCAGCAGGAGGCGAGCGAAGGAGAGCGCTCGATTCTCGATTGGCGATTGTAAATTGCCGACTGGTCCGCCTGGGGCGGGACGATGGTCGGCGAGCAAATCGCCGCTGGTCGGTTGTAGATTTTCAATTAACGCAGATCGCGAAGACATGAGAGAAGAAGTCAGAAGTCAGAATCCATGCATTCGAGCGAGACTCGATCCAACCAGAAACTCCCCGTAATTTCCGTGGGGAAGACCCGGCCGACGGGCCGCCAGACGGAAAGCCGCACCGCCTGGGTTTTCGGTCCGGTTGAAAAATAGACGCGCACGGGGTGCGACGGCGTTGTACCCACCGTAGTGTCGCTGGTGGCGTCGCGAAGGCCGGGCTGTTGGGTATCGCTGACGCGCAAGAAGGGGCCAGTGTCCGAAGAAATATCTTCGGAACGGACGTAAGCCTCCACACGATAAGTGTGGTTGGGAAGGACCGGCACGATTTGATAAGCAGGCTCGTATTCCAGGTTGCGGCTTACGGTGAAATCTATGCGAAGGCAGTGCGCGCCATGGTAGGCGGCGGGAGCGGAGAAATCCACCGCGAG
>QHZO01000287.1:0-2799 GCA_003224695.1 Acidobacteriota bacterium | reverse complement strand
CGTTCAGAGGGAATTGTTCGAAATCGCCGTTGAAGATGAGATTGTCCGGCTGCCGGGCTGGGACAAACTTTTCGGTCTGCGGGGGCCGGGTGACAATTCCCATCCGTTCGAGATCCCCCCAAACAGTCACCGCCTCTTGGATTCTTCCGAGACCGATGACGCGGTCGAGGTAAGGTTCGGCTGAAGCAAACGGGAAAGGAGCGGGGATTGACGATGGCCGATAGGCGGTCGCTCCTGGCCGTTGAGGATCGTCTGTCAGCGGCTGGAGCGGCGTCTCTAGGAGCGCCGCACGTCGGCCGACGGATTCAACGTCTCCATCAGCAGGACGGATCTCCGACCCGCCCACCATGTGCTCGGTCGAGACGAGCTTCCAGATTCGAAACGCGGCGTCGTTATCCGCTTGGGAGCTGAGGAACTTTACGTAGCTGACTTGGACCTTCGCCTCGATCCGAGATCCGGCCCGCTCGCGGATAGGGTCCGCCAACATTTTTTGAAAGATGACGTCCGGCTCTGCCGCGACTCGAAGAGAATTCCAAACGCTCGGGGCATAGTTCGGGTCAAGTTCCAGCAAGCGCCGAAATTCGGACAGAGAATCATCGAGGCGATTGCTTCGGAGATTGGTTTCAGCGGCGAGCTCGTGATAATAAGGCACCATCGGAGAAAGCTTCAACAAGCGTTCGATGGCCCGATCGGCGCATGGCGCCTCACCCAGGGCTTCACAAGCTGACGCAAGGTGGTCCCAGTAGAGCCGGCTGTACGGGCTTAGCTCGGTGGCGAGGCGCAGGTGCTTGAGGCTTTGCGCTGGATCGGTGTCTCTATAAACTTGCCAAAGCCTGTGCTGGAGCTGAGGATCCTCGGGCTCCAAGGCGAGGAGCCAGCGTCCCTGCGCAGCCGTATCGAATGACGATGCCATTCCCACGAGTGAGGTTTCAGCGGCAAGCAACAGACTTGCGCAGACGATCAGGAATAAGAAAAGGAGAGCCCGAGAGCGTTTCAGTAGCGAGAATTCAATTACGCGGAGCATGTAACGGCATCCTCGGAAATACTGCTGCGCCCTGTCCGAGCTGAAGGACCTTACCACAAAGGTTACTAACAAACTGATGAAAAACGTTTTGGAGGAATGTCATTCCGAGCGAAGCGAGGAATCTCGGTCTGAAAATAAAAGCCTTGCGAGATTCCTCGTCGCCTGCGGCTCCTCGGAATGACAGCGTGCATTTGTTTTTCATCCGCCTGCTAAGGCACACTGCAAATCTTGCGGACTAACTGCACTTCGTGGCCCCTACGCAGGGTGTGCTCGGGGATGGCCCCGCTGCGCAGCACAGGGCTTGGCCGCCGCCGGGGCAACAGATTGTCCCCGGGGTGCAGCAATTTTTGCCCCCGCAGCAAGTCTGGCTGTTAGGGCAGCAGGTCGAGCCACACTTGCTTTGACCGGAGGGGCACCCTTTCGAAGACGCCAAGGCGGCCACGGTCGCGGCAGTCCCTCCGCCAACTCCCCCGGCTATTGCGGCATCCTTAGCCAGCCCGGAGGGACAAACGGCGCCGACGCAGGGATGGCTGTGGTCTGGCCCTGCTTTGCAGCATTTACCGCGGCAACAGATGGCGCCTGAAGTGCAGCATTTGCCTCGGCAACAGGTCTGACTTGAAGTGCAGCAATAGGCGCCAACATCGTTGCAGCATTTTTGAGCGTCGTTGACGCAGCATGCGGATTTGGTGCCGTTGGTGCAAGGGGATGAACCCGTGGGACAAGTAACGGCAGCCGCCGCCCCGGCCTGGAAAGGTCGTGCCAGGCCCAAGGAAGTTAATACAGCGCCCCCAATTGCGCCGCTCACCAGCCGGACGGCTTGTCGCCTGGAGACCGGGCTGGCAATGATTCGTGCGATGTCGTCAAAGAGCGTGTTCATTTCACCTCTCCTTTGCTCCGCGTGGTTCAGCCAATGGCGAGGGCCAATCTATTGAAGCCGGGGCTAGAGGCTGGGGTCTGGTGGTTTGCGCCAGATGGGCGAGGGCCAGTATTGCGTCTTTGCCCATCGCGGCGTCGCTAGAAATCACACCGTCTTCACCGATTAAGAAAGCCACAGGGGTCGCGAAAGTTCCGTACTCCTTCGAGAGCTTCCACTTCGGCTGAATCACTACCGGGAACTCGAACCCGTGCTCGGCCGCCTTTCGGCGGTTCTCTTGCTGATCGCCGCGCCCTACGATAATCAAGGACAAGCCGTTATTCGCGTGCTCTTGGTCGAGGCGAACCAAATGAGGAGCAAGCTCATCGCAAGGCCCGCATTGCGGGTCGGTAAAAACCAGAAGGACGCGCCGGCCCCGATAGTCCACGAGCGAAATCACGCGGCCTCCAAGATCGGGCAGGCTAGAAAAACTCAGCCAGCGGTTAAGCAGCGCGGCGCGCCGTTCGCAGCCAACGCAGGGCTTGATGCCGAGCGCTGAAGTGAACTTCTTGATGACCTCCCCGAGCCCGATTTCTCCGTCTACCAAAAATCCGGGGAGCCTAATCCGACGACGCGGCGCTGCATCCGGGGGTGTCTGTTGGCTGGGGAGGGCTTGGGGCCAAGCGCCGCTCGGCCCTACGTTCTGGGCTGCGGATGGAACATCCTTCTCGCTGACGGATTGAGGAACATTGGTCCGCTGGTCGGCCAGCGCTCTGGCCAAGGAAAGAACCTGGTCGGCGCCGCTCGCGAAGGGCGCGTCCACTCGTCCTTCTTCATCGAGCAAATAGGCGACGGGGGTCCCTTGTTGCGAGAAAGGTGATGGCGTCTCGTCATTCTTCATCAAGAGGACAGGTGATTTTAG
>QHZO01000050.1:9625-12699 GCA_003224695.1 Acidobacteriota bacterium | reverse complement strand
CGCCGTTCGATAAGCACAGGCCGTTCCTGGATAACTCACTTGAAAGCGGCATCTAGCGAGCAAAGGAGATACAGGGGAACCCTGCGGATGCAAAAAGGGGAAAAATATGATAGAAAGAAATTGAATTCGATGCGTACCTGGGACACTGGACCGCACGAGGATTGCCAATGAACAGCCAGTTGCGGGGCGCGGTGGTGGTCATTGTAGTTGGCTACGTGTTGGGCTTTTATTTCCAAAGCCGTAGCATCGCTCACCTTGACAAACGTATCGACGACTTGAATCTGGCGGTGAATCACCGGTTCGACGACTTGAATGTGGCGGTGAATAACCGGTTCGATGATTTGAAAGACTGGATTCGCTCCGAAATGAAGCGTCTCGAAGACCGGCTCGAGCGCATCGAACACCCCGTTCTGAAAGCCTGACACGCGCCCCTCAATCAGCCCGTGTCTCCCGGCCTCGAAGGGTCTCTCCTTCCTTTGGAACCCGCTGCCTGGCGTCTGAAGGTTTCTTTTTGCGTGGCTGCGCCCCCTCGACCTTGGCGGGCATGCAATCAGACTTGCGCTCTAACGGACCCGAAGATGGTTTCTGGGGCCTGGATTCCCGCCTCCGCGGAAATGACCAAGGGGCGGGGGTGGGCGTGCCTCCTTAGCCCTCCGTCACATTTGAGCGCCGCGGCCGCGCAATACCCGCCCGGGTTTCGCGCCCGTGTGCTGGCCGTTGTCAATTACCACCACTCCATTCACGATGACGTAGGGAATTCCGCCGGGGTATTGGGAGGGGTCTTCAAACGTCGCCTTGTCGCGGACAGTGGCGGGGTCGAAGATCGTGATGTCGGCGGCGAGGCCGGGGCGGAGCAGCCCGCGGTCGCTCAAGCCGGTGATTTGGGCGGCGAGCGAGGTCATCTTGCGCACGGCGTCGGCGAGCGTCAGCACCCGGCGTTCGCGAACATAAACTCCGAGCACGCGTGGAAACGTGCCGTAAAAGCGCGGGTGCGGCTTGCCTAAGAATGTCATTTCCGGCGACGCCGCGATGCCATCCGAGCCCACGCCCACCCATGGTTGCTTCATAGCGAATTCCACGTCGGCATCGCTCATGCTGAAATAGATGGCGTCGGCCGCACCGCCTTCGGATATCAGCAGATCGCAAAGCGCGTCCACTGGGTCTTTGCCCATCATGCGGGCGATTTCGTCCATGCGCTTCCCTTCGTACTTTTTGTTTTCGGGTTTCTGGAGCGCTGCGACGAGCACCCCATTCCAGCCGCCGGCGCCTTTCACTTCGTCGTCGCCCCAGCCGGGAAGGCCCGTCTCGATGTCGCGGCGAATCCCGGCGCGGACTTCGGGGTCTTTGAGTTTCGCGACGCGCTCGGCGAGCGTGCCCTCGAGCAGCTTCGGCGGCAAGCACTGCTCGAGCCCCGTCATGGCGGCGATGTAAGGATACTGGTCGGCGGTAATATCCACGCCGCGCTGGCGCGCCTGCTCAAGGATGCGCACTTGCTCTGGCATGTGCCCCCAGTTGGGTTTGGCGTCCATCTTGAAATGCAGAACGTGCACGGGCAGGCGCGCTTTCTCGCCGATCTCAATCGCTTCGGCGAGCGCCTTCGGCTCCTCCGCGCCTTCACCTCGGATGTGGCTGGTGTAAATTCCTCCGTAGCGCGCCGCGACTTTGGCGAGTGCAATCAAGTCGTCCGTGGTCTCGAACATGTTCGGCGCGTAAATCAGCCCGGAAGAGAGGCCGATGGCGCCGTCGCGCATGGCTTGGTCAACGAGCCGCTCCATTGTTTCCAGTTCGTCGGCGGTTGGACGGCGATTGACGTTGCCAAGTACGTCCATCCACACCTGTCCGCTGCCCACGTACGACGCAATGTTGACGGAAATTCCCTGGCGCTCGAGCCGCGTGAAATACTCGCGATAAGTGGTCCAATCGCGCTGGATGCCGTAAGGGTGGAGCTCGCGGTCGAGCGCCTCAGCCCCAGGCCCGATGGCGGGCGCGGCCGACTCTGCTTCGCCCAAAATTTCTGTTGTCACGCCCTGGCGAATTTTGCTTTCCGCGCGGCCGTCAAGCACCAGCGTGTAGTCGCTGTGGCTGTGGAGGTCAATGAAGCCTGGCGCGACCACGAGGCCTTTGGCGTCAATCACGCGCTTGGCTCGGGGATTGACCAGGTGGCCCACTGCGCCAATCTTCCCATCGCGGATGGCCACTGCACCGCTCGACCACGGGTTGCCGCTCCCATCGAGGATGTGACCATTGACGATGAGGAGATCGTATTCGGATTCCTCAGGCCAGGCGGCGAAACTCGAGAAGGTCACGATCACGGCGGCCAGAGCCACGCCTGCGAGCAGCAGCTTCGGACAACTTCTGAATGACATGCGGACCTTCCTGTGTCGCCCGTTCCGTGATTCGACACCGGGCGGATGGATCGTTTTATGCCTTGCGCGGGTGCGACTATATCGCCTTCACCGCGTTCGGAACAAGTGGGAGGATTTTACTCAGGGTGTGCGCGGCAAGCGCGGACATCGTAGACGATGGTTACTGTATTGCTGCGGGGGCCTTGTATGAGGTGCGTGTTTGCGCGTGGCGACAGGCCGGCAGGCAAAACATCCTGGTTTTCCCTGTAGAAGTCTCCGAGCAAATTAGCGTTGATTATGTCGCCCGGCTTGTAGGGGATTCTCAAATCGTCGACCGAAATCTTTGGGTCGAGGCCATACACTTGAACTGTTCCCACTCGGAATTGCTTGTCTTCCTCCAGCTCCAGTCGGACGGAAATAGTCTGCTGCGCGTTATTGACCTGAAGCTCGGGTTTCGCCGTGAAATTGATGTACCCGATTGATCCGTAAAGTTTCGCCAGAGCATCTATTCCCATCCTGACTTTGCCCAAGTCAAAGACGTCGCCATCTTCGAGTGGGATCTGCGCCCGCAATTCAGCAGGTGGAAATCCGAGTCCGTTGACAAACTGAACTCCGCCCAAACGATATTGCAAACCTTCCGCGACGTAAAACGTCACCGAGACCTTATCTTCCTCCTGGTTGCGCCTCAGAATGCGCGATTGTGCCCCTACGTCCGCATAGTAATAGCCT
>QHZO01000050.1:1771-9543 GCA_003224695.1 Acidobacteriota bacterium | reverse complement strand
GGACACTGCCTCTACGCGAATTTTCCTATCGCTTTGCTTCCCTCTACGGAGGATTACTGAGCTCCGGTCGGGCCACGATGGGTCAGGCGGGCAGCTAGCGTCATTCTCTGGCGATTGTGCGCCGATGGCCAAGGGGCAGAAGGCCACCAAGGAAAGGCAAATAGTGGCTTGTCGAATTGCCAATCGGTCGCGCATACGCAATCTCTGTATAACGGAATTCGTACACGCAAGGTTGCGCAAGTCGGGGTACGAACCTTTACCGTTCGAGCCGGCCTACCACGATGATGTTCTGATCGTAGGGGCACAGCGCGCTGTGCCCCTGATAGTGCTAGGGCTTAGCGAGCGAACTCGCTCCCGACCATCCACATTCCCCATAGCGCCAGCGCTATGCCCACGGCGCGGGCCAATGCCGGACCGGGCCGCAGAACTTTTTCGAGCAGAATTACCACAGCGAGAACCAGCATCAAGGGAACGTTCATGATGCCCACCGCGACCTGGACGGCCATCAGTCCCCAACAGCAGAGCGCGCAGTAGGCGCCGTGATGGACGCCCATGCGAAACGCGCCCCCTGGACCCTCATGCCAGTGCGCCACGACGAAATCCAGGGGCGTGCGGCAATGCGCGAGGCAGCTCTGTTTCCACGGCGTCAACTGGTAGGCGCCCGCGGCGACGACCACCACGCCGGTCAGCAGCGGCGTCAGGCGCGCCACATTGGTTGACCTCATCGCCAGGTGAGCGAAGGTCAAGCCGAGTCCATAGGCCACCGTGCCGAACCCCAGCCAAACGGCGAAGTAGCCGGAGCCGAAAATCCACGGTGGGACGAATTCCTTGTGGCCCCGGCCGCGCTGCCCCATAACGCGCGCGTAGAGAAGCATGAAAGGAGCGACGGAGGGAAGCATCATGGCAAACATCATGACTTCCCAGGCGAGGAGAAACTCCAACGCCGCGCCGAGCGCCGACTGGCCGGACATCGGCATCCACATCATGGACATCGTCCAGCCGCCCGGCATCGTCATGCCGCCGGCCATGCGCCGGGCATCGCACAGCGTGAACCACCACGCCACGAGCGTGGACACCCCGACCATCCCCCAAAGGGCCACGGTGAGTTTTTTCGGTCCTTGCTCGAAAGGTGTGCGGATGGCGGACAAGCGCTTACCCGTGGGTAGAGTCCCAGTTCGATTTTTCTCGCCGCAGCCCAGCGTAGCACGGCCATCCCGGCCGTGCGTTCACGGGCCAGACGCCCGTGCTACGAAGCAAACTGAGACAGTATCTATCCGTGGTTATAGTTCACAACGGCCAGGTGCGCGTTCTTGTTGGGATGGTTGAAATTCAGGTCGCGGTCTTTCACCCAGCATTCCTTGTTGTTATAAACGGCTGCTTTGGTGAAAATGAAGCCCGTGGGCAAATCCACGTCGGCAAAGTGAGGTTCCTTCGTAACCGGGTTGGTGATGGCTTCCATCACGGACCTGACGACGCTGCCAATCTTGTAGGAGGAGTGCTCGCCCGCGACGCTCACGTCCATGGGGACGAACACCGGGTCGAGGATTTTGGAAAAAGTTGCGGCCAGGATCGAAAAGGGGGCGCCGCCCGCCTGTCCGGACATGATTTTGATGAGCGCGTCCCGCTGAGCGACGTTCGCGCGTTCGTCAATATAGATGGCGACCGTCCCGCCACCCAGATGAATGGCCTTCGGCCAGTGCGCGGCGAAGCCGCAATTCAGGCCGTCGAGTTTAACGCTCTCAAGATTGCCCATTCGAATGTGCCAAACTCCCGTCCCTTCGCAAAAACCCGTGGTCGGCGGAGCGTCAAAGTTGCACGGGCAACCGTAATCGCAGTTGCAAGTCTGTAGATAGTCTGCAATCCAATGCCATTCCATAGAGAAGCGCCTCCACCAGGGGGGACCTCAAAGCGAAAAGAATCTGCCAGAAATGCCGGTCGCAGTCAAGGCGATTCTTTCAAGCAGCCCGCCCTCTCGACGAATGCGGCTGCTTGCGCAAGAATTCGATATATACTCCATATACTCCGTTCGAGCAGCGCGAGGGGCTGGCATGGCGCATTGTCCGATCCGAAATGCGGCGTCGAAAACGCGGAAGGAGCCGGGCTGTGCGCGCAGTGTGGCGCAACGCTTCCGCCCCCCAGTCCGCCGGTTGCAGTTGCGTCGCAAAAACCAGACCCGGAGCTCGAGCCGGAAAGCCGCGAAACGGCGTGCGTACGAGTCTTTCGCGGGCCGTTGGCGCAAATGGAAGCCGACCTCGCCAGAACCGTCCTCGAGCAGGAAGGCATCCTGTGCGTTTTGCCCGGCGAAGTGATGGCCGAGGTCCTTCCCGGCGTGGACGTGGTTCAACTCTGGGTGCGGCAGGAAGACGCCGATGAGGCGAAGGAAATCATTGAAGGTTTTTTCGACTCCGCCCAGCCGCTCGAGCCCGACGAGGACTCATCGTAACGGCGCGGCCGGTTTCGCAGGACGAGCCGTCCCGATTTCCTTTTCCAGGCGGGCCATGGCCCGATGCACGCCCTTCGCCTCCTCGGCATTTTTTTCGGAGGGCAGTGCGTCGAGATATTTCTGGTAGGCGTCGAGCGCTTTCCGCTTGAGCCCAATCTTTTCAAACACGCGGCCGAGGCCGAGAAATGCGCCGGCGCAGGTCGCGTCGGCCTGGGCGGCTTCTTCGAACCGGCTTAGTGCGGCATGGTAGTTACCCTTCCGCAAGTAGAAGTTCCCGATCTCGACGTCCTTGGCCGGGCCGGGCGGAACGTAGAGACCCCGCTCCTTACTTGACGCCTCGGGAGGTTCCTGTTGCGCGGCCCGCGCGGTGCCAGGAACGAACGCCGATGCGGCGAGTAGGAAGACGAAAAGCCGGGTCCCGCCAAGGGAGAGCAGACGATTCATGCGGGGAAATTCTCCCACCGCCTAAGGCGTCCTGTCAACGCGCAGGGCCTCGGAATAGGGCCTCGGAATTGACTTTTGGGATTCTTGCTGTATAGTAACGGGTTATGCAGGATATGGCCGCCCCGTCCAGGCGCCATCCGCGCTACGCCGCCGATCTGGAAGTGATCATTTATCGCCCAGGGGACGCCAGCCGGGCGCGCATTTCCATGATCAGCCGGGGCGGCTGCTTGATCTTCCCCGCTTTGTTGGACACGGAGGCTTCGCAGCTCAAAATGTCGTTCCGCTTGGCGGAGGATCTGCCCTATATCAATTGCAAAGCCCAAGTCGTTTACAACATCAACGATCGGGGCACCGGGGTGGCATTCACGGAAATCTCGCAATACAACCAGGAGTTGATTACGCATTATTTTGAACGCCGGCTGACCGCGGAAAAGCAACCCAACTCCTGAGATCTTCGGCGCGGCCGGCGCTTGTTTGCCTGCTTCCCTTGAGGGAAAATAATCCAGTCCCGGAGGACGACGCCAGGGAATGTCCTTGTCCCTCACGACTCGTCAGCCACGGATTCTAGACCGCATTGGCGCTCAGGTGGCTCCTAGCGAGGACCAGCGGATTGAGCGCATGATCGCGGCCGCGCGCACCTTTCTGGCCGTCAGCACCTTGTTTGCCCTTTACCTCGAACCCACCGAGTCGAAGTATATCGTCTTCGCTTATGTGTTAATGGTCGTCTACATTGCCCATAGCTTGGCGATCCAGCTTTTGGTCCTGATCCGGGAGAGTTCCACAAGCGCCTTCCGGCTAACCGTGCACGCCGTGGACATCCTTTGGCCGATGCTCATTTCCATGTTCTCTTCCGGGCCGGACAGCCCGTTTTTCATGTTCAACGTATTTGTCCTTCTGGCGGCCGCCTATCGCTGGGGCCTCTTGGAAACGGTTGCGACGGGGGGAGCGGCGACCGCTCTTTACGCGGGCAGTACCTTTTTCGGCCCGAACATTGGCAGCCGGTTCGCCTCCTTAGCCGGGGAATTCGAGATCAACCGGGTCATTGTGCGCGGCATCGAGCTTCTCATCATGGCCTACTTGATAGGCTATTTGGGAGAAGAGGAGAAGACCTTACGCAACGAGGCTTCGGTTACGGCCCGCATCACGGCGCGAGTGCAGGCCGAGTTTGGCGTTCGCGGCGCGGTCGAGGCGGTTCTCGAGGAGATAGAAAAACTGTTTGGGTCCGGCTGCGCGCTGGTGGTCTTGACCGACTCGAATTTGGATCGGGCCTATCTGTGGCAAGTGCTCCGACCGACAAGCGACGGGCCGCCGACGGTCAACCTGACGGAACTCGACCCTGCCCAGCGAGCTGTCTATCAGCTTGACCCGCCGGGCGGAGCCTGGTACGCGGCCTGGAAGGAACGTTGGAGAGGCGGGGGAGGATTTAAGACCGTCACCTTGGACGAGCACGGGAAAAGGCATCGGAATGCCATCTGGAAGCCCGCCCCGGGCTTGCTCCACGCCCACGCGTTTCGGCGGGTCCTGGGCCTGTCGCTTGCCTTCGGGAATGAGTATTCAGGATACGTGTTGCTGCTCGACCCGGAGCGGGCGCCATCCGGAGCCTCGGCCGCGGCATTCCTTCTGGCCCTTTCGCGTCACATCGGCCCGGCGCTGTATAATGTTTACTTGACCCGACGCTTGAGGTCGCGGGCGGGGGCGGTGGAAAGGGCTCGGGTCGCACGCGAGCTTCACGACGGCGTCATCCAGTCGCTGGTGGGTTTGGAAATGCGCATGGATGTCCTTAAACGCGAGCAAGCCAATCCTGACATCCCAGCCGCGGCCGAGCTGGATCGAATCCAAATGCTCCTGCGCAAGGAAGTTCTCAACCTGCGGGAATTGATGCAGCAGACGAAGCCCCTTGACTTGGGCCCGAAACAACTGCTGGACTTTTTGGCCTATTCGGTGGATAAATTTCGACGCGATACGGGAATCAGCGCGAAGTTCACTTCCGCGTTCGAGGAGGTGCGCTTGCCGGCGCGAGTCTGTAATGAAGTTGCGCGTATTTTGCAGGAGGCTTTGGCCAACGTGCGCAAGCACAGTCAGGCGGAAAACGTTCTGGTACGATTTGCCTCCTCGAGCGGCCTCTGGAAATTGACGGTGGACGACGACGGAAAAGGGTTTGACTTCAGCGGCCGCCTTTCCCAAGCCGAGCTCGATGCGGCCCGGCTGGGACCGGTGGTAATCAAAGAGCGGGTTCGCTCGATCGGTGGCGAGCTGGCCTTGGAATCGGTGCCGGGACACGGCGCGCGTCTCGAGATTACCTTCCCTCAAAGGCCCCATGCATAAAAAGCCCTCCGAAGCGCGGATTGTTATTGCGGACGATCACCCGATTTTCCGCGACGGCCTTCGCCGGCTGCTCCAGTCAGAAGGCATGCGAGTGGTTGGCGAGGCGCCGAATGGGGAAGAGGCTGTCAAAATGGCCCGGCAGCTGATCCCGGACGTACTGCTGCTCGACGTCGCCATGCCCATAAAACCGGGTCTCGAGGCCCTTCGCGAGCTGGCGGAGGCCAAGACGCCCGTGCGCACCATCCTGCTAACCGCCGCCATCGAGCGCACGCAGATCGTCGAGGCCTTGCAGTTGGGCGCCCGCGGAGTCGTCTTGAAGGAATCGGCCACGCAAATGCTCATCAAGAGCATCCAGGCGGTTTTGCGGGGAGAGTACTGGGTGGGCCGCGAAAGCGTTTCCGACTTGGTGCAGACGCTGCGCGAGCTCATGCCGCCCGCCGGAGCAGAAGCTAAGAAAGTCAAGTTTGGCCTTACCCCGCGGGAACTCGAAATCATTTCCGCCATCGTGGCCGGATACAGCAACCGGGACATCGCGCAGAAGTTTTCCATCAGCGAGCAAACCGTCAAGCATCACCTCACGAATACCTTTGACAAGCTCGGGGTTTCGACCCGCCTGGAACTCGCACTGTTCGCTGTAAATCACGGCCTCAGCGAATAGCCTGCCTGACGGCGAGGCAGGCGCAGGCAGGCCCGCGCGCCGTCCGTCGGCTGACGGACTTGGCGTGCCGCGCTGGCGCCGTGGGCCGCTCGCCCCGCGCTTCCGTGGCGTCCTCGGGGGCCTCCGCTGCACCTTTGGGCGATTGCCTACCGATGAATTCCGGCAGAAATTGGAAATTCGGAGTTGAGGTTGTTGGGATCGGGCCTGGACGGCGATCGAAACATCGGTTGGGGTTTGGGAAGCAAAGGCTCGGGAACAGAGCCTGAGGCTTTCCGAGCCGCGCAGCGAGCTTGAAGAGTCGAAACTAAGTTTTGTGTTGAGTTCCTGAGCCACAGCCTCTTGGCTCTGGAGCTAGGGGCGAGAGAACCGGGATGCTCTCGCCCCTTACTTTTTGTCTGAAGGCTTCAAAAAAAAACCAAACGCCGGCACGCCGCCATCTGTCTTAAGGGGGATGGGGGAGTATGCCGTGCTTTCTCTCCCCTCAACGGGTAGCGGGTCACTTTGAGGTAGAGGCGGCCTTATGCCGTCCCATGGCGAGGTAAACTCGCCGCTACGTCCCCGAAATGACTCACGGCCCCTCCAACAGTCCACTTGCGTTTGGAAAGCGGATTAGGGGATAATTGGACCCCGAACGGATTTGAGACCATTTAAAACATTGTCGGAGCGCGAAGTTAGGCTGCTGGCCGTGCTAAGCATGGCGTGGCTGGCGATGTCGTGCGGCCCTGGCAGTACCGCCTACAATTTGGCGCGTAAGGCCGAGCTCCGGAAGGACTGGGATACGGCCCTGGTAAATTATCAAAAGGCCATGCAATCCCAGCCCGAAAACTCCAAGTTCATCATCCATGAGAGGCTTTGCCGTACGAATGCATCCCTATTCCATCTCAAACGGGGCGAAGCTCTGCTGGCTGGAAACCGTGTGGACGATGCCGCGGGAGAATTCCAAAAGGCCGTAAGCGTTGATCCTTCGAACCTCGCTGCCGAAGCGCAGTTGCACAAGGTTCTGAGCATCCAGGCGGAGGCCAAAAAGCTACGACAGGCGACCCTCAAGGAAGCCCTGAAGGCGCGCGAGGAGGAAGGGCCGGAGATTATTAAGCTTAAACCTCTTTCCAAGGAGCCCATCGGGCGATTCAAGCAAACCGGCCAAAGCAATCAGATATTTCAAACCATCGGCAAATTGGCCGACCTCAACCTGGCTTTCAGTTCGGAATTTCATCCCGTTCCCATCTCCGTGGACCTGGCCAACGAGAAAATAGGCGACATCCTTAACATCGTCTGCCTTCAGACCAAGACGTTCTATAAGGTGGTTACGCCCAATACCATCCTGCTTGTTCCCGACAATCCGGGCAATCGCCGCCTCTATGAGGATGACATCGTCAAGACGGTTTACCTGACCAATCCTTTGCAGGCGACGGACCGCGCCGCCATCACCACGGCGCTCAAGCAGATTATGGGCATGCAGCGCATCGTGGACAACCCCGATACCAACGCCATCATCCTTCGCGACACGCCGGAGAGGGTCGACGAGGCGGAGCGATTGATTCATGACTTGGACCGGGGCAAAGCCGAAATTCTGATTGAAGTCGAAGTGGTCGAGGCCGATCGCGACCGCGCCAGGGACCTCGGCTTAACCCCTGCGACGATATCCGCCTCGGGCTCCCCGACGCCCGGAATTACGGGCGGCGTTGCGTATAACCCCGCATCTTCTACTTCTACCGGTACCTCGATTAGCATCGGCAATATCAGTTATCGGGACTATGCCGCGCTTCTGCCGAGCGCCGCCGCCAATGCCGTGATGAACGACTCGCGCACACACATTCTGCAATCGCCGCAGATTCGGACCACCGACGGGCAGAAGGCCAGCCTGAAGATCGGGAGCCGGGTGCCGTACGCCACGGGAAGCTT
>QHZO01000050.1:0-1758 GCA_003224695.1 Acidobacteriota bacterium | reverse complement strand
TCGGGCGGCATTGGGCTGCTCGCCAGCACGCAGTTTCAATTCCAGGATGTCGGTGTCCAACTGGACTTGACTCCCCGCCTCGAACCCGATGGCCAGATTGCCATCCACGCGGTGATTGACATCTCCTCGGTCGGAGCCTCCGAAAACCTCGGCGGCGGCTTGTCGGAGCCGACTTTTGAGCAGCGCAAGATCGAGCACGATATCCGGTTGAAAGAAGGTGAGGTGAGCCTTCTCGGCGGCTTGATCCAGAGCACCGTAACCCACACGGTCGCCGGCACCCCATTCCTGGGCGACGTTCCTCTCCTGCGTTATCTGTTCTCCACCGTGCACGCCGAGCGCTCGGATGTCGAAGTGCTGGTCATGTTGACTCCGCACGTAATCCGCCTGCCGGAGACGGGCACACAGGTTGCAACGGGCCAAGCCGTCAGCGGAACACAATCGCCAGAGCCCATTCCGCAGGCCGTGCCGGAACAGCCTGGTGGTCCGCGACCATGAGCCGCCTGAAGATGAAATGCCCGACGCCCAACTCGCGGGGCGACCGCGCGTTCACGCTCCTGGAACTAATCGTCGCGATGGTGCTACTGTTGCTCCTTGCGAGCGCCGCCCTGCCTCTCGCCCGTAACCAGGTGAAACGCGCCAAAGAAGAGGAGTTGCGGCGTGACCTGCGCGAAATGCGCGAGGCCATTGACCGGTATAAGGATTACGCGGACCGCGGGATGATCCCCGCCAATCCCGCCACGTTCAATTACCCTCCCGATCTTAAAACTCTTGTGGAAGGCGTGGTGCTGAGAGGCACGGCCAAAGGCAAGTACAAGTTCCTGCGGCAAATTCCCGTGGACCCCATGACCGGAACCACGGAATGGGGAATGCGCTCCATGCAGGACGATCCTGATTCGAAAAGTTGGGGCGGGGATGACGTCTTCGACGTGTATTCCAAGAGCGATGGGATCGCTTTCGACGGCACGAAGTACTCGGATTGGTAGAAAATGCGAGAAACCATGACGGTTGGCGGACATCGGAAAGCGGCGGGGCGATTCCACCCGGCGAGACGGGAGTGCTTACCGGGCGGGAATGGGGGCGGACCCTCGCCCGGGTTTTCGCTGCTCGAGATGATGACGGTGCTCTTCCTGATGCTGGTCCTCGCCGCGCTTGCCGTGCCGGGCTATCAGGCGGCGCTGCGGCGTGGCAAGGAGGCCGTGTTGCGCGACGACCTCTACACGATACGGAAGATGATTGACGAATATACGCTTGACAAGCAGAAGGCGCCGAGCTCCGCCGAAGACCTGGTCGAAGAGCATTACCTGCGGGGCGGCCTGCCCGTGGACCCCATGACGGGGTCCGCCGACACTTGGACTTGGGATTACGAGGATGTGCCCATCACGGCCCAGGAATCCGCTCCGGGGATCGTGGACGTGCACAGCGGGTCGGATGAGATTTCTTCTGACGGAACGACGCCCTATAGCGCTTGGTGACTGGGTGAAGGAGTGAGCTTTCCATGGCGGAATTTGTTTGCAAGCTCGGGACGGGAACCGGCCGCGTGCTCCACGAGACGCGGCAGGCGGTTTCCGAGGATGAGTTGCGCCGCCATCTGTCCGCGGAAGGCTATTATGTTTTTTCGGTCGCGCCTCGCCGCGCCATCAAGGTGCGGCTATCGGGCGGCGGCCCCCAACGCATTCCGGCCGACGAGTTCTTGATTTTCAACCAGCAGTTCATGACCCTGTCGAAGTCCGGGCTGCCGCTCCAGAAGTCCCTGGAGTT
>QHZO01000286.1 GCA_003224695.1 Acidobacteriota bacterium | reverse complement strand
GTCAACCCCGCGACGGTGCACATCGTCTCGCTGACTGCGCCGAAAGAGCTGACGGTGCTCGAGCAGAATTACGAGTACGACTTACTGAGCCCGGCGAAACTCCTCCAGAAATACGTGGGGAAGGAAGTGACGCTGGTGCGCCTGGTCAGCGAAAATAATTCCACCAAAGAAGTCTCCGTCCAGGCCGTGCTGCTCTCCGACAATGAGGGTCCCGTCTGGAAAGTGGGCAACCAGATCATCACCGGCATGGGCGCGGACCGCTACGTGTTCCCCGACTTGCCGGAAAATCTTTATAGCCGGCCGACGCTGGTCTGGTTGCTAGACAACCGACACGCGGGCGAACAGACAGTGGAGGCATCGTATCTCGCCAATGCGATCAACTGGAGCGCCGACTACGTGCTCACCATCGGCCCGGAACAGAAAGCCGCGGACTTGAACGGTTGGGTCACGCTGGTCAATAACAGCGGGACGGCATATCACAACGCACAGCTTCAATTGGTGGCGGGCGAACTGAACCGCGTTTACAACCAGGAGCAAGCGACGCTAGGAGCCTTGCGCATGAAGGATAACGTCCCGGCCGCCGCGCCGTTCCAGCAGGAAGCGCTCTCCGAATATCACCTTTACACGCTCTCACGGCGAACGACTATCCAGAATAACGAGAGCAAGCAAATCAGCCTGCTTTCCGCCACCGGCGTGCCTTTCCGGAAAATGTTCGAGGTGGATGGCCAGCAGTTTTACTATCACAATTTCCAGCGGCCGGGTTATCCAATGAAGGACCCCGTGCAAGTTCGAATCCAATTTAAAAACTCCGAAGCGGGCTCGCTCGGCATGCCGCTGCCGGCCGGAACCGTGCGCGTTTATCAGGGCGACTCGAAAGGGCGGGTGCAATTCATCGGCGAGGACCGCATTGACCATACACCGAAAGATGAAACCGTGGACCTCCACATCGGCAACGCCTTCGACGTGATCGAAGAGCGGAAACAGACGGATTTTGAAAAGATTGCGACGGACGTCTATGAAATGGGCTACGAAATCACCATCCGCAATCACAAGCCCGAAGCCATTACGGTTGAGGTCAACGAGCCGATTGGCGGCGACTGGCGAATGCTCGAATCCACCTATCCGGCCCAAAAAAGCGAAGCGTTTGCCGCGCGCTTCAACCTGCCGGTCGCAGCCAATGGCGAGGCGGTGCTCAAGTATCGCGTCCGCGTGAAGTGGTAAGGCCGCAACCGTAGGGCCGGGCCTCGTGCCCGCACTGGGGCGACCACGCGCTGGCATTGTGGCTGCGGCCATCTATAAAGGGCCGGCCCTCGTGCCCGCACGGGGGCGACCACGCGCTGGCATTGTGGCTGCGGCCATCTATAAAGGGCCAGGCCTCGTGCCCGCACTGGGGCGACCACGAGGGTCGCCCCTACGTTGACAAACCTGCAGGTAATGCACTACCCCAGCTTGTCCTCTTCGAAGGGCACCATGAAAAAACCGTCGCCCCCTTTGCACGCCTTGCGAATCCGCAAAGCTGCCCTGCCCGACGCAGGGCGGCTGGCGGCGCTCGCAACCGAGCTCAGGTACCCATCCACAGTGGCTGAGGTTCGCCGCCGCTTGCGGCGGGTCTTGAAAAGCCCAGGCCACGCGGTGTTCGTGGCGGAGACATTCGGCGACGGCGTGGTTGGCTGGGCGCATGCTTTCGTCCATGCCTTGGTCGAAACCGACACGTTCGCCGAGGTCGGCGGGCTGGTCGTGGACACCCGGCATCGCGGCCGGGGAATCGGCGAGCGCCTGATGAGCCGCGTAGAGCGCTGGGCGGGCGCGCGGGGCTTGAAGAGCGTCTACTTGCGTTCGAATGTTATCCGCAAAGACGCTCACACGTTCTACGAATCTTCAAGAACCGTTTCTCGCAAAGGCGCTAAGCCGCGGAGAGCCCGCTTTGCCCCTTTGCGCCGTTGCCGCTTTGCGCCGTTGCGCCTTTGCGTCTTTGCGTGAAACAGGATTTGGAATAATGGGGCGAACTAAACGATCAGCATGCAATCCCCATAGCTAAAAAAGCGGTAGCGTTCGGCGACGGCGTGCTCGTAGGCACGGAACAGGAACTCTTTTCCCGCGAAGGCCGAGACCAGCATAAGGAGCGTGGATTTCGGGAGATGAAAATTGGTCAGCAACCCTTGAGTCATCTGAAAGCGGAAGCCGGGCGTGATGAACAAATCGGTATCGCCGCGGCCGGCTGGTATTTCCGCCGCGTGCTCGCGGGCGGCGTGTTCGAGCGTGCGAACCACAGTCGTGCCGACGGCCACCACGCGGCGGCGTTCGCGTCGCGCGCGGCGGAGAGCCTCAGCCGCGGCTTCTGAGATTTCAAATTCTTCAAAACCCATCCGGTGATCTTCAACGCGATCGGTGTGAACAGGCTGAAACGTGCCAAGGCTGACGTGCAGCGTGATTTCGCCCGTTTCGATCCCCCGCGCGCGCAAGCGGTCGAGCACGCGGCTACTAAAATGCAGCCCGGCCGTTGGCGCCGCCACCGCGCCCGGCACGCGAGCGAAAACGGTCTGATAGTTTTCCCGGTCGGCGACTTCATCCTCGCGGCGGATGTAAGGCGGCAGCGGCACGTGCCCCAGGCGCTCGATAGCGCTCTCGACCGTTCCGCCTGGCGCTCGCAAGCGCAGCCGGCGCACGCCGAATTCGCCGCGGCCGATTACCTCCGCTTCGAGCTCGCCGTCGCCGAAGACCAGCACTTCACCGGCCGGGATTTTTCTTCCCGGCCGCACGAGCCCCCTCCATTCGTCGCCCTCTTCACGCCGGGTCAAAAGCAGTTCCACCTGGCCCGCCAGGTGCTCGCGCAGCGCGGGATTGTGCTTCCCCACCGGATGCGCGCGTGTTCCGCGCCGCCGGCCAAGCAGCCGCGCCGGAATCACTTTGGTGTTGTTGAACACGAGCAGGTCGCCGGCTTGAAGGACGTCGGGAAGCTCACGGAATTGCCGGTCCTCAAGTGTTTGCGAAGCGCGGTCGAGCACCATCATCCGCGACGCGTCACGCTCCGCAAGCGGCCGCTGGGCAATCAGTTCTTCCGGCAGCGGGTAATCGAATTCACTCAGAAGCATTCACAGGGGATTCTACCAAGTGGCGGGAATAAGCTCGACCGAGAAGACCCCGCAAGGTGAGCTGATGTTTGCGGTAGGGGCGGGTCCGTCAGCCGACGGATAAAATCAAGCAAATACGGAGATCCTTCGTCGTCCCGCAAAGCGGGACTCCTCAGGATGACAGCCTCGGGGATTTTTCAGCCACCTGCCAGGGCGGTCCGAACGGCCCGAATTCGCCTGTGATAGAGTGGCGCGCATGGCGAAGGTGGTCATCTCCTCGCGCGGCGTCGAGCGCATCCTCTCCGGCCACCCCTGGATTTACCGCAGCGACGTGGTGGACGCGTCGGGCGCCGAGCCGGGCGCGGTGGTCGAACTTGTGGACCGTCGCAAGAGGTTCTGGGGCCAGGCGCTCTACAGCTCGAAATCGCAAATCGCTCTTCGCCTGCTGACGCGTGAGCCGCGGCCGTTCGACCGCGCGTTCTTGGCCGAGCGCATTCGCGCGGCGGCCGACTATCGAAAAAACATTGCCAAAGGCGCCCAGGCGTACCGGCTGGTGGCGGCGGAGGGCGACCTGTTGCCTTCCCTGGTGATAGACCGCTACGGCGAATGCTTCGTTGTGCAAACCCTCAGTCAGGGCATGGAAAAGCTGAAGCCCGCCATCGTCGAGATTCTTCAAGAGCTCTATTCGGTCGAATCCATCGTCGAGCGCAATGACGTTCCAGTGCGCAGCTTGGAAGGTTTGTCCGAGCAGAAAGGGACGTTGGCGCGCGAAACCGTCGCTGAAGTGGTGGTGGAAGAACACGGCGTGAAGTTCGCCTTCGATCTCCTGAACGGCCAGAAGACGGGCGGTTTTCTCGATCAGCGGGAGAATCGCGGGGCGGCGCGCGCTTATGCACGCGGGCGACTGCTCGACTGCTTCACATATGCCGGAGGTTTCGCGCTGACGATGGCGAGCGCTTGCAAGTCTGTGGTAGGGATTGACAGCTCCGCGGAAGGGCTTGCACTCGCGCGCCGCAACCAGGAAATGAACGGCCTCACAAACCTCGAGTGGAAGGAAGCCAATTGCTTCGATTTTCTCAAGGCAGCCGACCGCGCCGGCGAGCGTTTCGATACGGTGGTGCTTGACCCGCCACCCTTTGCGCGGCAGAAGTCGAGCGTGGAATCGGCGTTGCGGGGCTACCGCGAGCTGAACCTTCGCGCGCTCAAAATGCTCAATCCGGAGGGCTTCCTCGTCACTTGCTCTTGCTCGTATCATGTGAGCGAGGCGGACTTCCTGGGCGCCATCGCCTCCGCCGCGCTGGACGCGCACCGCACGGTGACGGTGGTCGAGCGCCGGACGCAATCCCGCGATCACCCCATCCTTCTGACGGTGCCTGAGACGCACTACCTCAAGTGCCTTATCCTGCGCGTCCAATAGCTGGACTGGCCCTGTGCAAATCGATTTCCACTTGACAGACCTGCCCATTCGCGCTCAACCTAACTTCAGCGGAGGGGGATCTCTTTGAAGTCATACATATTCAGAGTCAAGATCGAGCCGGA
Organism: Acidobacteriota bacterium; assembly: GCA_003224695.1. Lineage (GTDB taxonomy): Bacteria > Acidobacteriota > Terriglobia > UBA7540 > UBA7540 > Gp13-AA74. Next base: position 12,917 of record QHZO01000286.1, on the reverse strand, counting down.
TGAAGACACCTGGCACGCGCGGGTGCCGGAGCTCGAAGACCGCGGAGCGGCTACCTGGGGGAATTCGCAAGAAGAAGCCCTCCGAAACATCCAGGAAGTGGCACGAATGGTGATCGAGGAAATGCTGCGCGACGGAGAGCCTATCCCCGAAGGAGTGAAAGTCTATAACGAGCCCCTCGTCTCCGTCACCGTATGACGGAGCTTGATTTCAGCCGCCTCAGGTCGCTCACCATTCGGGAACTGATTCGGGCGCTCCAAAAGGACGGTTTCGCCTTGACCCGCCAGTCGGGGAGTCATCGGCACTATAAGCACGCCGACGGACGACGAGTAACAGTCAGCTTCCACCATTCTTCGGATTCGTTTCGCCCCTAGACTCTGTGCAGCATCATCCAAGACCAAGCCCGATGGACGGAGGACGACCTCCGCCGGATCGGACTCCTTTAGGGAGATTTTGTGTTCATCGGTCTTCGAGCAACCGCGCGCCCCGATAAAACATGAACAGTGCAGCGATTTGGATGGTGTGAAAGATGTCGTTATGGTTGAAGACTTGCCCGAAACTGAGCGAACTCCGCTGAATGGCCAACCCCAAGAGCGAAACCGCAAGCCCCGTAAGTAGCCATCTCGCGCTTGGATCGCGCCGCGCGATGCGGGAGACGGCCGTTCCCACGATCATGAGCGCGCTTGCCGCGCCGATCAGAATCATAGTGATATTCCATAGGGCGCGGCGTGTTGGCGCGTCGAGATAGAAAGCCCAACCGTGGAAGCTCCCGCCCGCCAGGGCCGCAGCGGCAAGAATCAAAAAGCCCCAAGCCCAGAAGCGCCCGGCTCGCGCCGCCTGGATCCTTGAGACTCGAAAAAGCAGATACGAAAACGCTCCCGACACGGCGGCGAGCAGGAAGTCAGTGAGCATCGTCATGGGTTCGGTAAGCGTCATAGGGAATTTCGACAGCGAAGAGATTAACTCTGCATACGCGCAATATCAAAACACACCTTGAACGCCCTGCAAGGGTAAGTTATTGAAGCCTTAAGGAATAAAGCTCTTGACAGGACAACACGCCGGGCAGAAAATCTAGGCCGTTCGTTAGGACAGGAAATGGTGGCTTGGGGCGTATTGGAGACTTTCCTCGGTCCCCAGTCGGAAGTCTCAAGCCCTCCCTTTCTCCCTAAGTCGGGGAGACCGGAAGTTGATTTCCCCACAGGAAACCTAAAACCAAGAGGAGGATTTACCAATGGCAAAAAATGAAGAGATGATGACTCAATCGGTCCAGGCAAGCCGCAGGCACGTCCTGCAGGAAACGAACTGGGAAGCGGTCGAGCATCCGGGCGCTTACGTCGAGCGGGGGACCGGAGACCTCTACCGATTCCCGAAGGAATCGTTGATCCCCGGGGCGTCGCCTGCCATCGTGAAGGAGTCCCGAGGCGCCTCGGTGCTGGTTAAGATCAGCGACGACCCCTTCATCACCACTTTCAAGGCCAGACTGCTCGCGGCGCAAAATAACCTCGAGCCCAACTTCTGACCTATCCCACGCGACTACCCGCCGGACGGGAGGGCCCGGGACCTCTCGCCCGGCAGTTAACAATTCAAACCAGCACGAATCCCATTTTCAAGATTGGCTTACAGCCTTTTGAGGAGCCCCTTGCGGCGCCCCTCAGCCGGCGTCATGCCGGTGCGCAAGTTATCTTCGATGTGCGTCTGCAGGTTGCTTTCGAGCTCCTCAGACAACTCCCGTTCGTGCCGCTTCTTGTCGAAAAATCCGGCAAGCCGGATAAGCCATGCGCGTAGCCGTCTCATGCGAGCCATGCTTGGCCTTTGCCAGCTCGGGACCCTTCCCTTCCCTTCTTGGCCTTTGCGCCTTTTCGTGAAACCAAATCTGTGCTGCCCTTCCGGCGCCGCGAATCCGCTTGGCGACCCGCCGACGTTTCGATTAATCTCAAATAGAAATGCCTGTTTGGATCGGTCTTCGGAAAGACGATACCCTGAGGCTCCTCGTTGCAGTGGCCCTGGCGCTTGCGGGATCCGTGCGGGCTCGAGCGCAGACACCAAAAGGGTCGGTCGAGCCTGCGCTCAAGCTGCTGCTGACCTTCGAAAGCTCATCTATTACCTACCCATTCGCCGCCCGCGCGACGCTGCATCTGGTGAACGGAGGAACAAAGCCCGTGTGGCTCTATCACCGCGCCCGCAACGGCGTCCCGGCTGCTACCGCCGAAGGTCCAACCCTCGCCATTCACTTCGCGACCGCCGCGAGCGGCAAAACTGAAAGCGGGGAAGCGGCGGTCCTCGAACCCACCGGCTTGCCCCATCCAAAACTTGTGCGCCTTGGCCCGGGCGAGGAGTACACGGAGAAAAAGGTCATTCGATTGGCGCCGGCACACGCGGACGGGGAGGGCGAAGGCGCATCCGCCTGGGGCCGATACCGGATCAGCGCCGCCTACAGCGCTCATTACTCAAACGCCGACGAAATCGCGCGCCTGACGGGCGTCGAGCTCTGGCAAGGCGAAGTCACGGGCGCGCCCGCCGAGGTAGAGCTCGCCCGGCCTACGGCGACCGGCTCACTTTCCGGTTCTGTCCTCGGGAGCGACAATCGGCGCATCACCTACGCTTTGGTTTCTCTCGCCGACGGCGAGGAGGAGCTGGTCGGCCAGACCGAGGTGGATGCGAACGGCCAATTCGCTTTTTCAAAACTTCCCGCCGGCGTCTATTGGTTAGTGGTCGAGCGCTTGCCCCGCAGGGATGAAACCGCAGTTTTTCGCCGCTTCGAGCTGACCGCGGATTCTCCAGCCCAGTCCTACGATTTTGTTCTCGCGCCACCGGAGATCTACGAGCCGAAGCAAATGCTCCATGAGCCGGTGGTGTTTCGCGTGACCAATCCCGCGGGCCACCCGGTTGCGGACGCGAGCCTCGAAGTCACCTGGTCGAGCGGCGAGGTGATGGACAGCGTCAAGGCGCGAACCGACGCGGAAGGCTTGGCGAGCGTGGAACTGATTCCCGGCGCGAATTTCGTCAGCATTAAGCGCAAGGGCTGCCCGGAAGAAGATCAGCGCGTGATGGTGGAAGCGCGCGGCGTCGTGGATGCGTTCAGCCTTACCGAAGAGTGCCGCAAACCCTAGGGGCGGGCCTTGTGCCCGCCCTTGGGCGACCACAGAGGATCAGCGGGTGGTGGTGGAAGCGCGCGGCGTCGTGGACGCGTTCAGCCTTACCGAAGAGTGCCGCAAACCGTAGGGGCGGGCCTTGTGCCCGCCCATGGGCGACCGCAAGGGTCGCCCCTACATTAGCGCAGTGAATCCATGACTTCATCAAGCACGGATTTGGGCGGGCGCGTGCGCGATTCGGGCAGAGTGGCAAGCGGCGCATCCACCAGGTTCAACAGATCAATGAAGTTCGGCCGCTCGGTATCAATATAGAAGAGCCCGGTGACGAGGTTGCCCGTGTCGTGGGAGGCGGTGAGCAGGCGCAGGGCTTCGGCCTTGTTGTGCGGGTCGTAGTCGGAGCGCAGTTTCTTGAGCACGAGCCGCGAGCCGTCGTGCAGCGTGATCTCGGCGGCCGTGCCGGGGGCGTAATCCACCGTGATGTCTTCGAAATAGGGAATGAAGCTCACATCGCTCAACGGCTCGTCGTGGTCTTTGACGTAGCTGTAACTCTTGGTCGAGCCTTCGTGGTCGTTGAAGGAGACGCAAGGGGAAATGACGTCGAGCATCGCCGTGCCCCGATGGACGAGCGCGCCTTCGAGCAACGCCAGGAGTTGTTTCTTATCGCCCGAAAACGACCGCGCGACATAGGTGGCGCCGAGCTGGATGGCCAGCGCGCAAGTATCAATGGGCGGAAGGTCGTTGACCACGCCGGTCTTAAGCTTCGAGCCGAGATCGGCGGTGGCGGAAAACTGCCCCTTGGTCAAGCCGTAGCAGCCGTTGTCCTCGATGATGTAAACGCAAGGGAGGTTCCTTCGCATCAGGTGGACAAACTGTCCGATGCCGATGGAGGCCGTGTCCCCGTCGCCGGAAACCCCGAGCGCCATAATCGTCCGGTTGGTCAGCACCGTCCCCGTCGCCACGGAAGGCATGCGGCCGTGCACGGCGTTGAAGCCGTGCGAGGCGCGCAGGAAGTAGGCCGGACTCTTCGACGAGCAGCCGATGCCGGATAGTTTCGCCACGCGATACGGCTCGACGCCAAGCTCGAAGCAAGCCTCGATAATGCGCTCGCTAATCGCGTTGTGACCGCAGCCCGCGCAGAGCGTGGACTTGTTTCCTTTGTAATCGGCTTGCTCCAGACCGACGCGGTTGACTTTTTTCGGGGCGGGCGGCGGCATAATGGTCGTGGCCATGTCAGTTTCGAGCCTCCTGGGCAACAATCGCATCCGTCACGCTGCGCGCGTCCACGGGCAGGCCATTGTAGTGGAGAACACTCCGAAGCCTCCCGGCGTCGGCGGCGTCCACTTCCATGCGCAGCAGGCTAAGCATTTGCGCATCGCGGTTCTGCTCGACCACGTAAACGCGCCGGTGACGATGGATAAAGTCAAAGACTTCCAAAGAGATTGGAAAGGCGCGCACGCGGCAATAGCCGGCAGTGACGCCCTGCTCCTTCCGCAACTGGTCGAGTGCTTCGACGATCGCCCAATGCGTTGTTCCGTAGGCCAGAACGCCGACCTCGGCGCCCTTGGCATCCTGGATTTCGGGTTTCGGAAGGCGGGAGCGGGCCGTTTCGAACTTGTGCGCCAGCCGGTCCATATTCCCGACGTAAACCTCCGGGCGCTCGCTGTAAATCGCCTGTTCGTTGTGGCCGCTGCCACGGGTGAGAAAGCCAGCTTTCGGGTGCTTCGTGCCCGGAAGCGTCCGGTAGCCGATGCCGTCCCCATCCACATCCTTGTAACGGTCGAACCCGCCCAGCCGGTCGAGATCCTCGGCGCTCAAGACCTTCCCGCGCGCCATCGGCTTCGACGGGTAATCGAAGCCGTCCGCCATCCAGTTGTTCATGCCCAGGTCAAGGTCGGACATCACGAACACAGGCGTCTGGAACTCCTCGGCCAAGTCAAAGGCTTCGACCGCCATAGAGAAACATTCTTCCGTCGAGCAAGGAATCAACATGAGGTGCTTGGTGTCGCCGTGGGAGAGAAGGGCGTTTTTCAGGATATCTCCCTGCGCCGTTCGCGTCGGCAGGCCCGTCGAGGGCCCGACGCGCTCGACGTCGAAGATAACGACAGGGACTTCTGTGTAGTACCCCAGGCCGACAAATTCCGCCATCAATGAAATGCCCGGCCCCGAGGTGGCCGTCATGGAGCGGGCTCCGGACCAGCCGGCTCCGATGGCCATGCCGATCGCCGCCAGCTCGTCCTCACGACGAGGGCGTAATCGGGTACCAGGTGCAAACCGTTACTCCGCCGAACATCGCGCCCAGCGCGCAAGCGGAGGTGCCGTCAATCAGAATCTTCCCCCGAGTTTTATCCATCCGCTCGACCCCGAAGCGATCAGCCTTGGTCAGGCTCTTCTCGGCAAAGTCGTAGCCGGCCCGCGCCGCGTTCCAGTTGAGCTCTGCCGCCTTCGCCTTCTTTTTGAATTGCTTATCGAGGGCAACGCGGACCTCCTCCATTTCAATGCCCAGGAGCTTGGCGACCACACCGTCGTAGATCATGTTGCGGACGAGCTTGCGGAGCTTGGCGTCGGGGACGATCGGCGCCACCAGCTTGTCAAAGGGCACGGGATAAAACACCAGATCGCGGCGCAAGCGGCTGAGGCCGAGCTTCTCGTCGTAAACCACGGCGGCGTCCGGCTCGAGCGACTGCACGTCCTCTTCAGCGGTGTCGGGATTCATCGCCACCAGGAAATCAATTTCTTTCTTGCGCGCGATGTAGCCGTGCTTCGAAGCGCGAATCGTGAACCAGGTAGGCAGGCCGGCAATGTTCGACGGGAAAAGGTTCTTGCCCGAGACCGGGATGCCCATCTGGAACAAGGCCCTGAGAAGGACGGTATTGGCCGTCTGGCTGCCCGAGCCGTTGACCGTCGCTACCTGGATGCTGAGGTCATTAAGAATGCGGGACCGCCGCGGCGCACTTTCCGCCTCGGCCGGTTCAACGTGAGTCGTTGCCATGAGAACGCCACCCTTTGAAGACGAATCCTCTCCTCCGTGACTTTCGGAGCGTGCGCGTATAGCTCGCGCTTCGGAGTTCAGCCGTAAACGACCAGCGAATTTACATTGGCGAGGCCGAAAACGGCGTGGAAGCCACGCCCGCCTTTTAAGCACATCGGGGGCCGGCGGCAAGCCCTCCGTCGGAAATTATACCAGAAACCCGCCCCGGAAACGCGCCTTCGTAGGGGCGGGCCTTGTGCCCGCCCCCATTGCATCGGTTCCCGCCCCTATTGGATCCGTGCCGCCCAGGTTGCATCCGTGCCCGCCCGAGGGCGCCCACAAGGGGCGCCCCTACAGTCAGCCGCTCTCCCAGTATACACGGGGAATGGGCCCTCTCTTTTCCATCGAAAAGTCGGTAAATTATAAGAGGGGATCACAAAAGGGTTGCGAAAGGTGGCTCAGGTGAGTCACTCTCCAAAGCGAGGCATCAAATGGAAACCAAAAAAGCTTTCAAAGTGTTCAAGTACCGCACCCAAGTCCATTGGACGTCCGGGCGGCGCGGCGAGGCAACGGCTGAGGGAAGGCCGAGTCTCGCCGTCTCAAGCCCTCCGGAATTCCAAGGCGAGCCGGGGTTGTGGACTCCTGAGGAACTTTTCCTCGGTTCGCTCAATGCCTGCACGATGCAAACATTCCTCGCTTACGCGCGGCAGAAAGGTTTGGCTTTCTCAAGCTATGCGTGTTCCGCGGAAGGGACGCTCGCAAGCGTCGAGAGGAAGTATCGGTTCACCGAAGTGACGCTTCGCCCGGTGTTGACCGTGAATGCCGAAGCCGAGATCGAGCGCGCCCGCCAAATCCTTAGCGACGCCCACCGCGATTGCTTCATCTCGAATTCCATTACCTCCAAGGTGAATCTTGAGCCCGAGCTCCACGTCGGGGGTTAAGCTCCGCCCGCCTCCGGCGGGACGGCGCCGGACCTTTTTTGTTGCGGATGATTCGAAGGGATTGCGGCGTCAGACCTGTGCCGTTTCGGCGGAAGACAAGGAGACAGCGCGCGGAGGAGCGCCCGCGGGCCCCGAGCGCGGTTGGACTTTCCAGAAGCTCAGCAGGCTGCGAGACCATTGGTCGAGGATTTCGCGGGCGTGCAGGCTGCCGGTTTTTTCGGCGTGCAAGAAGAGGAGCTGGCGCAGCCGTTGCGAGTCCTCCGGCTCAATGACGCGCTCGATCGAGACCAGCTCCGGGTTGTAGCGGCGCTCGAACTTCGCCTCCGGGTCGTAAACGAAAGCCAGGACGTTGGTCATGCCCGCCCCAAAGTTTCTCCCGGTTTCGCCAAGAATCACCGCCAGCCCGCCGGTCATGTATTCGCAGGCGTGGTCGCCGGCGCCTTCAACCACCGCGACGGCGCCGCTGTTGCGAACGCAAAAGCGTTCTCCGGCCCGGCCGGCGGCAAACAGCCGCCCCGACGTCGCTCCATAGAGCACGGCGTTGCCGAGAATGACGTTTTCCTCGGACGCGAAGCGGCTTCCCTTGGGCGGCCGAATCACGATTTCTCCGCCGCCCATGCCCTTCCCAACGTAATCATTCGCTTCGCCTTCCAGGATCATCCGTATGCCCGGCGTCAGAAACGCGCCGAAACTCTGGCCGGCGCTGCCGGTGAAGCGAAACTCCGCGGCCGCCCGACCACCGAGGCGCCCTCCATCAGCGGCACGCGAACGTCTTCAGACACTTGGAGCGCCAGCGGGTCCACCTTGCCTCGCCCGCGCGCGCCGGTCGCCGACTGTGGCGGCGAGCCCGCCTGCGCAGGCAGGCTGTCTCTCGCCGCGCCATTCACACTCGGAGCAACGGCTGGGGCGACGAGCGCCCGCAAATCCAGCCGTCCGCGCCGCCCCGGCACGCGGTGCGAATTGGGACGGAGCAGGTCGGACCTTCCCACGAGCTCGTCGAGCGAAGTGAGCCCCAACCGCGCGAGGATCTCCCGTACCTCGGCGGCGACGAACTGAAAGTATCGGATTAACCGGTCAGGCTCGTTCGGGAAACGCATCCGAAGGTCCTCGCGCTGTGTAGCGACGCCCACTGGACAAGTATTCAAGTGGCATTGGCGGGCCATGACGCAGGCGAGCGCAACGAGCGCCGCCGTCCCAAACCCGAATTCGTTCGCGCCGAGCATCGCGGCGATGGCCACGTCGCGGCCGGTCTTCAATCCGCCGTCGGTGCGCAACACGACGCGGCGGCGCAGCCCGTTCGCGACCAGCGCCTGATGCGCCTCCGCGAGGCCCATCTCCCAGGGCGAAGCCGTGTTTTTGATGGAGCTCAAGGGCGAAGCGCCCGTGCCGCCGTCGTGCCCGCTGATCAGAATCACGTCGGCGTTGGCCTTGGCCACTCCGCAGGCCACCGTCCCGACGCCTGCCTGCGAGACCAGCTTCACGCCAATCCGCGCCCGAGGATTAATCTCGCGCAGGTCGTAGATGAGCTGGGCCAAGTCTTCGATGGAATAGATATCGTGGTGGGGCGGCGGCGAAATCAGCCCCACGCCCTCCACCGCGCGACGCACGCGCGCAATCAGCGCCGTCACCTTGTGCCCCGGCAACTGCCCGCCCTCGCCCGGCTTCGACCCCTGCGCCATCTTGATTTCCAGCTCTTCGGCCCGAGCCAGATATTCCGGCGTTACGCCAAACCGCGCCGAGGCCACCTGCTTGATTTTGTGGCCCCTGAGCCCAGTCGAAGGGTTCGACGCTTCAAGGTAAACTTCGGGGTCTTCCCCGCCCTCGCCCGTGTTCGATTTTGCGCCGAGGCGGTTCATTGCCACGGCCAGCGTGTGTTGCGTCTCCGGGCTCAGCGCGCCAAGCGACATCGCCTGCGTGGTAAAACGCCGGCAGATGGATTCCACGGACTCGACGCGGCCGATGGGAATGGCTTCGGCGGCGCGGAAACCCAGCAAGTCGCGAATGGCCAGCGGCTCGCGCCCTCCCACTTCGTGAGTAAAGCGCCTATAGGCCTCGGCGTCATTTTCTTTTGCGGCCTTCTGGAGATGGCGAATCACGTCGGGAGCGAAGGCATGCCGCTCAAAGCCTTTGCGAAAGCGGTAAAAGCCCGCGAACTCGGGCTTGGCGGCGTCGCTTTCGAACGCCTGGCGATGGCGGTCCAGAACGTCTTTCGCGAGATCCTCAAGAGTCCTTCCACCCACGAGCGACCGGGTCTCGGGGAAAAACTTGTTGACCACCGCGGGATCGAGCCCGATGATTTCGAAAAACTTTCCGCCCTGGTAGCTCGCGAGCGTCGAGATGCCCATCTTCGACATGATTTTTTTCAGGCCCGCTTCCAAGCCCGCGCGATAATGGCCAAGCGCCTCGGCTACGGACACTTCTCCGAGTTCTCCGCTTCGCGCCAGGTCCGCGACAATCTCCAAGGCGAGATAAGGGTTGACGGCGCCCCCGCCGTAACCCAAGAGGCAGGCAAGCTGGTGCGGCTCCCAGACCTCGGCCGTTTCGAGCACCAAGTCGGCTTCGCTGCCCACACCCTTCTTGATCAGTTCCTCGACGACGGCGCCCGTGGCCACAAGCATCGGCACGGCCGCCTGCTGGGCGCTCACGCCTCGGTCGCTTAAAATCAGGATGGCGCTCCCGCTTTGGGCGGCCCGCACCGCCTCACTGACGATGCGTCGAATCGCCCCGGTCATTCCGGAGGCGCCCTCGCTCGCCGCGAATAGCGTTGAAATAGAGACGGGATGGTAGTGCTCTTGGGCAAGCGACTTCAGCCGCGCGAGCTCGTCGTCAAAGAGCACGGGCGACTCCAGGCGCACCATGCGCGCGTGGTCGGGCGTTTCAATCAACACCGAATGCCGGCGGCCGAGGTACAAATTTAACGACATCACCAGCGATTCCCTAAGTGGATCAATGGGCGGGTTCGTCACCTGCGCGAACATCTGGCGGAAGTAGTGATAGATGGGGCGCGGCCGGTGAGAAAGCGCCGCCAAGGGAGTATCGTCGCCCATCGAGCCCATCGGCTCTTTCTTTTCGGCGGCCAGAGGCTTGATCAAGAGCTCGATGTCTTCTTCCGTGTAGCCGGCCGCGCGCTGGGCGCGAACGAATTCGACACGGTCGCGGCAGGCGAGAGACTCCGCCGCTCCTTCCGCCCGGGCCAGCGCCGTTTCCGAAGGCCTGATGCGCTCGGCGAAAACCATGTCCCGCGCGATCCACCGCCGGTACTTTCGCCCGTGAGCGATCTGCCGTTTCACTTGATGGTCCTTGAAGATCTTTTGGTGTTCGAGGTCCACCAACAGGATCTGCCCGGGACCCAGGCGCCCCTTCTCCTTCACGCGCTCCGGCTCGATCGAGAGCACGCCGACTTCCGAGCCCAGCACCACCAGGCCGTCGGAGGTGATGGTGTAGCGAGCCGGACGCAGGCCGTTCCGGTCGAGCGCCGCCCCCACCAGATGCCCGTCCATAAACGCCATGGCCGCCGGCCCGTCCCAGGGCTCCATCAGGCAGGAGTGGTAATGGTAGAAGGCCTTGACGTCCTCGGGAATTTCCACGGAGCTTTCCCACGCCTCCGGAATCATCATCATCAAAGCGTGGTGGACGGTGCGGCCCGAGCGCGTCAGCATCTCCAGCGCGTTGTCAAAGCTCGCCGAGTCGCTCCCGCGGGGTTGGATCACGGGTTTCAGCCACTCGACGTCGTTCGCCCAAATCGGGTGGGCGAGCACGGCCTCGCGCGAGCGCATCCAGTTGCGGTTGCCGAGCAGTGTGTTGATTTCGCCGTTGTGCGCGACCATGCGAAAGGGTTGGGCCAGGAACCAGCTAGGCGAAGTGTTGGTGCTGTACCGCTGATGGTAGAGCGCCGCGGAAGTTACAAACTCCGGGTCCGCGAGGTCGCGATAAAACCGCCCGAGCTGCGACGGCGCGAGCAATCCCTTGTAAATGATGTTGCGCGACGAAAACGACGGGATGTAAGTTTGGGAGGCGACCGCGCCGCCGGCTTCCATCAGCCGCCGCTCGATTTCTTTCCGAACCAGGTACAAGAGTTGCTCGAACTCGCGTTCCTGGTCGGCGGGCTGAGCGATCAGCAGGTGCCAGATGGCGGGCTGCGTCTCGCGCGCCTGTGGCCCCAGCGCCGATTCGTCGAGCGGCACTTGCCGCCAGCCCACGCGGTAAAGGCCCCGTCCGCGCACGGCTTCTTCCGCGATAAACATGGCGCGGGCGCGCGCCAAGCCTTCCGGCGGCAGGAAGAACACGCCCACGGCGATTTTCCATTGGGGATTGAAGCGGGAGTCTAGCCGGCGCGCTTCGCGGAGGAAGAAAGAAGTAGGGAGCTGGATGAGCAGCCCGGCGCCATCGCCGCTCGCCCCGTCAGCATCCACGCCGCCGCGGTGGGTAAGGCACCCGAGCGCCTCGAGGGCCTGTTCGACAACTTGGTGAGAAGCTTCGCGCCCGAGTTGAGCGACAAAGCCCACGCCGCAGGCGTCGTGCTCTTCCCGGCGATAAAGCCCTCGCGGTTGCTCAATGTCGGATTTCTCCCCCATAACGTTCGGTCATCAAGCCAAGGTTTGGCAGACACGCACTCCTTCTCCTCGCATCTCCTGGAGCGCACACCCTAATTGTAGCGGAGGTCCTACGTCGCGTAAAAATGAATAGTTTTTATACCGAGCATAAATTTTTCTCTCCACTTCAGGCTTTATCCTGATATGCGGTTTTCTTAGAGCAGTTCAGGAAAACCTGAGAAAGATGGTGAAATATTCGAAGGCTCGGGAATAAAATCTCCGCGCGCCGCGCGCACTTTTGCCCGGCGTGGGATGAGCGGCCAACTTTACCTCGGGCTGGATCTCGGAGGGACGAAAATTGCGGCCGGAGTTGTGTCCGGTTCAGGAAAACTGTTTTCCTTGGTCCGCGTGGCGACTCCTGCGCATGGCGTGAGGAGCGACTTGAGGGCGCTGTTTGATGCTGCGCAAGCCACGCTTGCGGCAGCTCGCATCGGCTGGCCAAAGGTTAAGGCCGTCGGCGTGGGCGTGCCGGGAGCTGTGGACCCCCGAACGGAAACCGTTTGGGCGCCGAATTTGCCGGGATGGAAATCAGTTCCGCTCCGGCGTTTACTCGAGCGGGCGCTTGGCCGGCCGGTCTTTATCGAAGCCGACCGCAACGTCCAGGCCATGGCCGAAGCGTGGCTCGGCGCGGGCAAAGGGGCAAGCGATCTCATCTTCCTTACCGTCGGCACGGGAATTGGCGCGGGAATCATCAGCAGCGGGCGAGTGGTCTCCGGCTCGCGCAGGGTCGGGGGAGCCGCGGGCTGGATAGCGGTGACCGACCGCTGGCAGCCGGCCTTTGCGCGGCTCGGAAGCCTGGAGGCGCAGGCGGCGGGTCCCACAATGGTTCGGGCGGCGCGGCTGGCTTTGCGAACGCAAAAGCGAGGTGTGCTGGCGCGACTTGCCCGCGCCGATCGAAAGCTTACAGGTGAGACGCTGGTTCGCGCCGCTCGGCAGGGCGACGCGCGCGCCCGGCGCATCTTGGCGGAAGCCGGCGAACACCTGGGTCGCGGCGTCGCGAGTATGGTGGCGCTGCTGAACCCCGAGCTCGTTATCATCGGCGGCGGGTTGGCCGAAGCAGGCGATTGGCTGCTCGCTCCGCTCCGCCGCGCGGCAAAAAAATGGGGCCAGCCGCTGGCCTCGCGCCAAGTGCGCATCATGCGAACCCGCCTGGGAGCGGATATTGGGGTTCTCGGCGCCGCTCGCTGCGCCATGCTGGAGATGGAAAGAGAGAAAAAATCTAATGTAGACTTTCCCTCGAATCAAGCTGGATAGAGTGGCGTGTGGTGAGTGGCAAGTGGCAAGCAGGTAACAGGTAGCTCTTGGGGTCGGACCGTTTAAGCGCAC
>QHZO01000051.1:13617-17974 GCA_003224695.1 Acidobacteriota bacterium | reverse complement strand
GCACGGGTATCATCTCAGGAATCTGAACTGGATGCCCGCTTTCGCCGAGCATGACGGGCGTGGGAGCGGTCATTCCCGCGGGAGCGGGAATCCAATGGACCTATGGTCTGATTGGCACGGCAAAAACAAATACCAGCTCAGCCGGCTTGTTTCAGAATCTGGTCCACAGCTTCTTGGCAGCGGTGAAGCTTCTCGTCCACCTGCTTTTCGAGCGAGTCGTGGCGGGCCTGAATCTGGTGGAATTCGTCGGCGATGTTCAACGCGGCGAGGACGGCCACGCGCAACGAGTCCACCGTGTGCGTTCGTCCGGCCACGGAACGCATCTTGCCGTCGAGGTATTTCGCGAGCTTCTGAATGTATGCCGGGTCAAGCTCGCCTCGCATGTGGTATTCCTGGTCGTAGATGACCACGCGGACTTCTTCGCTGGCTTTGGCCACAGGGACCTCTCGGGCGCGCGCCGTCGGTCAGCTGACGGACTCACAGACCATTATCCGGTGCGCTCGGCTTTTGTCAACACGTCAATCTGTTCGATGAGCTTTTCGACGCGCTCGCGGACTTCTTCGCTCGGCGCGCAGGCGCTCGATTTCTTCCTGAAGCTCGCGGTGCTCCGCCCGGCTCTCTTTGAAGGCCTCCGCCGCCTTCAGGAGCTTCTCTTCAAGTTTCCGAAATTGATCGAACAAATCAGGCATCGCGCATCATCCGAGCGGATCAGCTCCGCAGGCGCACCCCGAGCAAGGCGAGCGAATTCACCAGCCGCTGACCAAGCGTCGCGGTCTCCTCTCCCGTCAGAGTCCGGCTGGGGCTTTGAAACCTCACCCGCAAAAGCAGACTGTAGTGCCCCGGCTCGATTTTTCCTTCCGGCAAGAGTTCGACGGGTCGGGTATCCATGACCTCCTCAACGCGCGAGCGGGAGAGCGCCTCAGCCAGGCGACTATACGGGATGCCGGCGGGAACGAGCAAAGAGAAATCGCGCTCCACGGCGGGAAATTTCGAAAACGGGCGAAAGGTGCGCGCCTTAAGCTTCAGCCCGAGAAGTTGATCGTAATCAATCTCCGCCAGCCACACCTCTTGAGGAAATTTGTACTCGCGCGCGCGCGCGCCACGCAGACGGCCGAAGATCGCAAGCGGTTCGGGGGCGCCCGCCGCGGCCAGGCGTCCCGCAAAACCCGGCTCGTAGCAACTGGAGGACTCCGGGTCAAAGCGCACGCCCGCCGAGTCGAAAGCTTCGAGCAAACTTTCGATGTCCCCTTTCAAGTCGCTGAATCCCGCATGCAGATTCTTCTCTTCCTCGTCGAGCCTCTTTTCGCGCCACGTCCCCGTGAGGCCCAGGGTCAGCACGCGGCGCTCCTCGGGCAACTCTCCCAGCTTCTCAGCTCCCACGGGCTTCGCGACGTAAATTTTTCCGGCCTCGTACAGCCGCAAGTCTTTCCGGTCGCGGTCCAAATTCCAACCGAGGGCCCCGAGCATGCCCGGAAGTGTGGAGGAGCGCAGCACGGACGCTTCCTGGCTGAGGGGGTTTGCGAGCGCGACGGGAGGGCGATCTGTGAATCGCGCATTTTCTTCCGGGTCGGCCATGGATGAGGTGACGATCTCATAATAGCCGAGCGCTGTCAGCCGCCTGGACACTTCCAATTCCTTTTCGCGTGCCTCGTTCTGCTCGATCCGCCGCGAAGCCACGCGCAGGCGCGACGGCAGCCGGTCGTAGCCGATGTGCCGAGCCAGCTCTTCGATGAAATCCACCTCACGCGACACATCCGGGCGCCACGAAGGAGGCGTAACCTTCCACGACGAGTCGAATGTCGAATGTCGAGAGTCGAATGCAGCTTTCGACCTTCGACTTTCGACCTTCGACTTGCTCGACTTGGTTTCCGCAACCTGGAAGCCCAGCGCGCTGAGGATCCGTCCGACATCTTTCGCGGGAACGTCCGCGCCGAGGAGGCGGAGAATTTCACTCGAGCGAAGAGGGATGGCCCGCGGCCGCCTGGGCGCGGGATAAACGTCCACCCTACCCCGCAAAACTTCCCCACCCGCCACTTCCGCGATCAAGGCCGCGGCGCGGTCGAGCGCCACGGGGGCCATTTCAATATCGGCCCCGCGCTCGAACCGGTGCGAAGCCTCGGTGTGCATGCCGTGCGCTTTGGCCGTGCGGCGGATTGAAACCGGATCGAACCAGGCACTTTCGAGGAGCACCGTGCGCGTCGAGGACGAAATTTCGGACTCTTCACCGCCCATCACGCCCGCCAGAGCCACCGCGCGCTCCGCGTCCGCGATCGCGAGGTTTTCCGGTGTGAGCGTCCGGTCAACGCCGTCGAGCGTTCGAAGGTGTTCGCCCGCGCGCGCCCGCCTCACGATAATCTTTCGCCCGGCCAATCGCGCGAGATCAAACGCGTGGAGCGGATGGCCAAGCTCCATCAAGACGTAGTTCGTCACGTCGGCGATGTTGTTGATGGGCCGCAACCCGACGGCTTCCAGGCGCCGCGCCAGCCATGCGGGCGATGGCTTGACCTCGACGTTTTCAACAACCCGCCCGCAATACCGAGCGCACAGGTCCGCGTCGGCGATCGTTATGGAAACCGCACGCGCCGACGGCCGCGACGACTCTTTCACGATGGTCTTGGGCTGTTTCAGCGGCAGGCGATAGTGTGTGGCGAGCTCGCGCGCCACGCCCAGGTGGCTTAGGCAGTCGGGCCGGTTCGTCGTCACCTCAATTTCAAATATGAAATCGTCGCCGGCCTGCACGAGCGCTTCGACGCCAAGACCGAGGCCCGTGAGCGCGGTCTTCAGTTCCTGCGGCTTCGCCTTCAAGGCGACGAATTCTTTGAGCCAGCTGAGAGAAATCTTCATAAAGTAGCGGCAGGGACGAGTCTGCGACTTTGCCCTCCGGTTCAACTTCCGCCGAACGCCATAATAAAAGCGACGACGGAGGCCGACAGCATGATGACTCCATATATAAAAGTGTAGAAAAACCGTCGTCTGGCCAATGCTGTGGCGGGGCGCTGCGGCAGGGTACTCGCATGCCACCAGCGTGGAAAGCCACGCCAGACCAGCCAGCAGCCCTCGACGGTGCCGACTGTGCCCGCTATCGCCCAACCAACACTCATTGTCGCAACCTAGGAGGATTCTTGTTCGATGCAGGTTCTAATCTGTAATGAGAACATTGTCACGCGTTTCTTGCGACGACGTGCAAACCAGGGACAGCTCTTAGCCAAACTGCTCCAGGAACCGCATGTCGCTTTGGAAGAACAACTGGATATCGTGGATGTCGTATTTCACCATCGCGAAGCGTTCGATGCCGAGTCCGAACGCCCAGCCCGAATAACGCTCCGGGTCCACGCCGCCTGCGCGGAGCACTTCGGGGTGAACCATCCCGCAGCCCATCACTTCCATCCATCCGCTGCCTTTACACGTCCGGCAAATCTGGCCCGAGTTATCGGACCCGCGTCCCTCGCACACGAAACAACTGATGGAAACCTCGCCGCTCGGCTCGGTGAAGGGAAAGTAGGTGGGATGAAAACTCGTCCGCACTTTTTCACCGAAGAATTTGCGGCAGAAGAAATCGAGCGTGCCTTTGAGGTCGGCGAACGTGATGTCGGTGTCCACGGCCAGGCCCTCGACCTGATGGAACATCGGCGAGTGCGTGGCGTCGGGGTTGTCGCGGCGGTAGGCCTTGCCCGGGGCGAGGATATGAAGCGGCGCGCCATGCTTGCGGAGCGCGCGGATCTGCACCGGCGAAGTGTGCGTGCGTAGAAGTAAGGCAGGTGCTAGGTGCAGGGGTTGGCGCGGCGGTAGGCCTTGCCCGGGGCGAGGATATGAAGCGGCGCGCCATGCTTGCGGAGCGCGCGGATCTGCACCGGCGAAGTGTGCGTGCGTAGAAGTAAGGCAGGTGCTAGGTGCAAGGTGTCAGGTGTCAGGTCGGGGGTTTGGTCTTTTGTATTCTGACTTCTGACTTCTGATTTCTGACTTCTGGCTTCTGGCTTCTGGCTTCCGTTGTCCACATAAAGCGAGTCCATGTCGTCACGCGCCGGGTGGGTGGCCGGAATGTTCAACGCGTCAAAGTTGTAGTAAGTGGTCTCGACCTCAGGCCCGGTCTCAATCGAGTAGCCGAGGCCGAGGAAGATGTCCTCGATTTCCCTTTGCACGCGAGTGATGGGATGAATCGAGCCCAGCCGCCGGCGGTAGCCGGGTAGCGTGAGGTCGGGGTGAGCTGCTGCCGCTTCGACGGAGACGGCGCCGCTCGCACCAAGAGAGAGGGATTCAGCAATCTTCCTGCCGGCGCGGATCGCTTGGATAAGAACCCCTGTATCTAACGGCGCGCTCGCCAGGCGAAGCTGATTGAACTCGCGGCCCACAACCGGCT
>QHZO01000051.1:11084-13599 GCA_003224695.1 Acidobacteriota bacterium | reverse complement strand
GCCATTTTTGCGCGCGAGCCACCGGTCGCGAAGCGCTTTCGCGAGCCTCGCGCGCTCGGCTTCGCTCGCAGCGCCTTGGGAGATGAGCGCACGTCGCTCGGCTTCCATTGCCGCGCACACCTCGGCGAATAACGCTTCGACGCCCGCGGCGTCCGTCACGCCCAATTCGGCGAGGGTTTTTGAAATTTTTTCTTCGATGGTCATGTGACGATGTAGGGGCACTGCGCGCCGTGCCCCTACAATTGCTTCCAAACGCGAAGGTAGCCCGCGGCGCGAGGAACGTGCTGTGGCTAGCCTATTACGCGGCGATCAGGTCCGATCCGGGGACTGCGATGGGGTCCATCGGACTCCAGAAATCGGAGACATCGGCGCTACATCGAACCGTCACGGCGTGACGTGGCTACCCACGTTCGACCTTCAACATTCGACTTTCAAACCTTCGACAGGCTCAGGGCGGTGAGCCCTTCGACTTCGCTCAGGGCCGTGAGCTTGTCGAACGGCGAAGTCGAACCGCTAACCCGTGGCCAGCGCCGTTTTGACCTTGCCTGCCAATTCCGTAAAAGCCGTTGCATCCCGCGCGGCCATCTCGGCAAGCATCTTACGGTCGAGCGCCACGCCGAGCTTCTTGAGCCCGAATATGAACTGGCTGTAGGTCAACTCCTGGGCGCGGACGGCGGCGCTGATGCGCGTAATCCAGAGTCGCCTGAAATCGCGCTTGCGGCGGCGGCGATCGCGATAAGCATAGCGGCCCGCCTTGTCGGCGGCTTCCGCCATGAACCTGTAGAGCTTGCTTTTGTTGAGGAAATAGCCCTTCGTCAGCTTGGCGAGCTTCTTGCGATGAGCGCGGCGCACAATGCCGCGCTTGACCCGTGGCATAAGGGGTTTCTCCTTTCTCGAGATTCGGGGCGGACGCCGGGATGATTATGCCGGAACGAAGGCACCCCTTCGCCTTCCCGCACCCGCGTAAAAACAGGGACAAGGGACTAGGTGCTAGGGACTTGGGACTAGGGACTAGGTGCTGGGTTCTAGGAGCCGGGAATTACTTGGTCCATCCCAAGCTCCACGCCGTCAACAACAGGATGCCGATCGCTGCTATGATCTCGCCAACGACATACACAATTGCTACTCTTTCGGAATCCTTTAGCGAAGGCATTACCTAGCCCCTAGTCCCCAGCACCTAGTTCCTATCTTCCATACGGCAGCATGGCGCGCACGTGACGAACGTCCGCGGCGTCAACCGTCGTGGACTGGCCGAGCGTGCGTTTCCGCTTACGCGCCTTCGAAGTCAGAATATGGCGCGCGAAGGCGTGGCCGCGCAAAACTTTGCCGGAAGCCGTCAGCTTGAAGCGCTTGGCGGCGCCTTTGTGCGTCTTAAGTTTCAGCTTGCCTTTCGCCACCCAATACCTCCTTAGGATTTTGCGGGCTCGGCAGGGACCGGCGGGTCTGCCGGTGCGGACGGTGCGACTACGGCTGGTGGCGCGGCAGGCCTCACCGCCGGTGCCGGATGCGGACTTGCCGGACGGTGCGGCGGGCCGCCCTTGCCCGGGGGTTTTTTCGGCGCAATCACCGCCGAAAGGTTCGGCCCTTCCTGCTTCGGCCGCGTCTCGAGCAACCCGTGTTCCGCCACTTCGTCCACCAGCCGCTGCATCATCTTCCAGCCGAGGTCCCGGTGGGCCATTTCCCGCCCTCGAAACATGATCGTGGCCTTCACCTTGTCGCCTTCTTCGAGGAATTGCAAAATTCTATTGCGCTTCGTCTCGTAATCACGTTCGCCTGTGCGCGGCCGAAATTTCACTTCCTTGAGCTCGATGGACTTTTGGTGCTTTCGCGCCTCACGCTGCCGCTTGTTGAGCTGGTAGAGGTACTTGCCGTAATTGATGATGCGGCAGACCGGCGGCGCGGCGGTGGGAGAAACTTCTACGAGGTCCAATCCCTTGCCCCGCGCGACCTTCAGGGCTTCAAAGGGGGTCATGATGCCAAGCTGATTGCCGCCCTCGTCAATCACCCGGACTTCTTTAGCCCGGATCCTCTCATTAATCCGAACGTGCCGATCTGCGATAAGAATTCCCTCCCGGCCCCCCTCAGATTATGGTCAAGCCTGACGGGGCCCGCTTCCACGCCTTCGCCGAACCGCGGAGCAGAAGGCTAAATGGCTACCCGGATAACCCTCAGCTTACCATTTCACCGCTCGCGTGTCGACAAGCTCGCGCATCCAGGCCATCAAATCGTCGAGCGGACGAAAGCCGGCGTCTCCGGTGTCGCGCCGCCGCACGGCCACCCCCTGCCCTTGCGCCTCGCGGTCCCCGACGACGAGCATCAATGGATTTTTTTGCAGTTGCGCATCGCGGATTCGGGCGTTGAGTTTCTCGTTGCGGTCATCCAACTGCACCCGGAACTTCGCGGCGCGGAGTTTCCCCGCCACACTCGCGGCGTATTCGAAATGGCGCTCGCTGACCGGAAGGACTACGGCCTGTACCGGCGCGAGCCACAGCGGAAACGCGCCGGCGTAGTGCTC
>QHZO01000051.1:6116-10995 GCA_003224695.1 Acidobacteriota bacterium | reverse complement strand
CCAAAGCGCACGGGCAGCGAAAAGTCGAACTGCACGGTCGAAAGCTGCCAGGGCCTGCCGATGGCGCCAATCAGCTTCACGTCAATCTTCGGGCCGTAAAAAACCGCTTCGCCCTCCATGCGCTGGAACGGAATCCCCATGCGGCCGAGCGTCTTTTCCAGCGCCCCCTCGGCGCGCTGCCAGTCCTCGACCGTGCCGGCGTACTTTTCCGCGTGGGCGGGGTCGCGCGCCGAAAGCTCCACTTCGTAGCGGTCGAAGCCGAAGGTGGCCAGGACCAGTTTCGCGAATTCCACGCAGGCGGCAATTTCATTTTCGATTTGTTCGGGGGCGCAGAAAATGTGCGCGTCGTCCTGCGTGAATCCGCGCACGCGCAGCAGGCCGTGCATCACGCCCGAGCGCTCGTAGCGGTAGACCGTGCCGAATTCCGCCAGGCGCATGGGCAGCTCGCGGTAACTGCGGCGCGCGGATTTATAAATCATGATGTGGCCCGGACAATTCATGGGCTTGAGCTGATACTCGGCGTCGTCGAGCGCCATGGTGGTGAACATGTTTTCGCGGTAGAAATTCGCGTGGCCGCTGGTCTTCCATAAATCCAGGCGGGCCACGTGCGGCGTAAACACCAGATCGTACCCGCGCGCCAGAAGCTCCGCGCGCAAGAAGTCCTCAATCTCTTTGCGAATGATGCCGCCTTTGGGGTGCCAGAAGACCAGGCCCGGCCCGGCCTCGTCCTGGATGCTGAACAGATCCAAATCCTTGCCGAGGCGCCGATGGTCGCGCCGCTTCGCCTCCTCGAGCTGGTGGAGGTAAGCGTCGAGCTCTTTTTGGCTGAAGAAGGCCGTTCCGTAGATGCGCTGGAGCGGGTGCGAGTGCTCGTCGCCCTTCCAGTGCGCGCCCGCGACGCTCAACAGTTTTACCGCCTTGATGCGGCCGGTCGTTGGGATGTGCGGGCCGCGGCAGAAGTCCAGGAACTTGCCCGTGCGGTAGGCGGAGAAGACCGGCTCGGCCTTTTCTTCGATGAGCTGGCACTTCAAAAATTCGCCCTTCTCGCGAAAGAGCTTCAGTCCTTCATCTTTGGGGAAACTAACGCGCTCGTAGGCGAGGTCGTCGTGAACGAGTTCGCGCATCTTCTCCTCAATCTTTGCCAGGTCCGCCTCGGTGAAGGGCTTCTCGCGAAAGAAATCATAAAAGAAACCGGAAGCGGTGGGCGGGCCGATGCCCGGGTGAGCGTCGGGAAAGAGCTCCAGCACGGCGGCGGCGAGCAGGTGCGCCGAAGAGTGCCGGTAGATTTCCAGTCCCTCGGGAGAGTTCGGAGTGATGAACTGAATCGGAGCGCTCTCGTTGAGTGGTGACGAAAGGTCCACCAGCCGGCCGTCCACTCGCGCCGCGAGAGACTCCGCGGCCAGCCGTGGCCCGATGGCTTTCGCTACTTCCAGCGCCCTAACGCCCTGCGGAAATTCCTTGGTTGTCCCGTCAGGAAAGGTCAGTTGAATGTTTGGCATTAAAACTTAATCCGTCAAATTTAGAAGTTTACAAAATAACAGATTGGCGCGGCGGCGGTCAAACCCGGCAAAAGCTGGTTTTTCTCAAACCGAAAAAAGGCTTGACAACGGGAGAGAACCATACTATATATAGTGTAATGTTCGGCTGCTGGCCCTATATGTGGCCAGCGGCCAAACTTCCCCCGGCCGACCGGGAGAAGCACGTGAACGACGGTTTACCAGGTATTAGGTTTCCTCCATTTCAATCCGGCCCGCCTCCCCCAGGCGGGCCATTTTTTCTGGAAGACCAAAAACTGAATTGCCTCGTGTGCCGGGCATCAGCCAATAGGGCGGCGCTGCAGGGCAGTCGCATGAGCTTGGTTGCCCCTCCGGCCCAGAGGTCTCATCCGAAACTTTCTATCAAGAGCCGCGCCAAGACACTTATTGCCCACACATCTCGCCATCATGTAGACCAGCACGATCAGCATCCACACTAGGTTTTTCAGGCGGGATTGTGCGACAATTGGAAATGCTCATCACGGGCTCGAGCAGCCGCCAAGAAGATGATTATGGCAACTACGTTTCCTTTCCATAAGGGAGGAGAATAAAAGGCCTGGCTCGAGTTCTTCTTACGAGAATCCGGCCCGAAGCCATTGGGCGGAAAAGAGGCGCTGAGGATCCCGATCCCAGCGAATGTAACCAGAGGCGAGAGATCCCATTGACCGACGTTGCCAAAATATTTGGCCAAAATGAACTGCTTATAACGGGAGCGAACGGCTTTCTGGGCAAGGTTCTTCTGGGCCTCGTCCTCGACCGCTATCCCGGTGTTGCCCGCTTGCACGTTCTTATCCGTCCTCGGCGCGGCCTTTCAGCCGCCGAGCGTTTCTCTTCCGAGGTCCTCAAATCTCCGGCGTTGGTTCCCGTGGTCGAAAAGATTGAGGCCCAATACGGAAAGGATTTCCTGCGCGACAAGATTACGGTATGGGGCGGCGATGTCGGCGAGCCGAACCTGGGTCTGGACCGCTCGGCGGCCGAAAAATTAAGCGCGCGTCTCGGCGCGGTCATCAATTGTGCGGGGCTGGTGGATTTCTTCCCGGCCGTGGACGAAGCCTTCCGCTCGAACGTGGATGGTGTCGAGCACGTGGTGGCCTTCGCGAAAGCTTCGGCAGCGAAACTCGTCCACATATCCACTTGCTACGTCTGCGGCGCGCGCGACGGGTTGGTGGAAGAAACCGAACCGATTCTTGGATTTTACCCTCGCCGCAAAGGGCTCGAGGACAATACGTTTAAGCACGCCGAGGAAATCCAGTACGTGCGCGCGCAAATTCGCCAAATCCTTGATTCCTCGGCGCCGCCCGAGCTCGGCAATGGCGGCGGATCTCCGACCGCCGGCCTGCCTGCCCTGGGCCAGCAGACAGGGAGCGAAAGGAGCCGCGAGCTAATTGACCGCCTTCGGCTGCTCGGACGGCATCGGGCAGCCTCCTGGGGCTGGGTCAACACCTATACCTACACGAAGAGTTTGGGCGAGCAAGTCATTGCGTCCACCGAAAATCTCGATTACGCCATCGTCCGACCGGCCATCGTCGAAAGCGCTCTCGGTTTCCCCTTTCCTGGCTGGATCGAAGGCGGGCGCACCGCGGCGCCGCTGGTCCTGATGGCGCTCGACGGGATGAAGGACTGGCCCGTGCGGGAAGATTCGCCGCTGGAGGTGGTTCCGGTAGATATGGTGGCCGCGGCGATTCTGATTGTTACGGCCTCGCTCCTGGATGGCCGCGCCGAGCGTGTTTACCAACTGGGCTCGGCTGACGTGAATCCGATCCACCTGGGGCCGTTGGTCAATTTCCTGAGCAAGCACTCTTCGAACGGCCAGGATGGCAATCACAGTCAGCCTGCCGTTCCATATCTCCTCCGCAAGGCCGTAGGGGCGGAGGCTCGCTCCGCGGTGCGGTTTGTCACCGCGGAAGAGCTGGGCGCGCGCCGAGAAAGTTTACAGAAGCGCCTCGCCCGCGCCGAAGGGGTTCTCGCGGCCACGCGCCGGATGCTGGAGCGCGCGCGCCTGCCGGGAAAGAACCAGCTTGCGGGCTGGTCCGCCGCCCTGAGGACGCTCGGTTTGCAGGCTTCTTTCCGAGAGCAAACCCTCGACCAGTACTTGCCCTTCGTCCTCCACAACCGGTACATATTCGAATCGGAGAATGTTCGCGCGGCATTCGCCGCGCTTTCGGAAGAAGACCGCAAGCACCTTCCGTGGGAGCCGGAGCGCATCGGGTGGAAAGATTATTGGGCCAACCAGCAAGTGCCGGGGATTCAGAAATGGATTCAACCCGAAGGCGTCCGCAACCGGACGTTCCGGGTGTAATGGTTTCGAGGGCTAACCGGGTCGGTTGCTTCTTGGACTTCTTTTGAGAGTGGATAGCATGTCGTGCTCCCGCACGTCGCAAGAACGGAGATGTGCGCGCCCGCCGCGGACGGTCGCGACGCTTTTTGAAGCCGGCAACGCGCGAGGCTTATCTGACATCGGAACGCCGCGTGTCCGATAGCGACTTATTAAAATCAAGAATGATCGCCGTCCGCAGCGCCGAATAGCCATCGCGATGAGAAAGGGCGAGCTATGCGAATAGCCATTGGAGCGGACCACGCCGGTTTTCGGCTGAAGCAGGAAGTTATTGCCTATCTCGCGAATTCAGAGCATACGGTCCTGGACCTCGGGACGCACAACGAAGACCCTGTGGATTATCCGGACTACGCGGAGGCGGTTGGGCGCGCGGTCCTTGCGGGTGACGCCGACCGTGGGATCTTGATTTGCGGCAGCGGCGTCGGCGCTTCCGTCGCCGCCAATAAGCTGCCGGGAATCCGCGCGGGGCTTTGTCATGACACTTATTCGGCCCATCAGGGCGTCGAGCACGACGACATGAACGTCCTCGTCCTAGGGTCTCGCGTGATTGGCCCCGCCCTGGGGAACGAGCTCGTCCACGCTTTCCTCGGCGCAACTTTTTCGGGAGAGGCGCGCCACCGCCGCCGGCTTGAAAAGGTGAAAGCGCTCGAAGCCCCAGGGTTTTCGAGGAGCGAACCCTAACCGCCACGCAACCGGGTAACGCGGCCCTTTACCGGCCGCGGTCTTTAGGGCGGGGAAACCAAGAACCGCAGCCGGCAGTGGGACTGCGCTACGAATTTTGTTGGAAAATAAGCGCAGCGGGCCGTTAGAATGTCTCGAGGACGCCCGCGCGTCCAAAGCGAACTGATGGGAATCATTCCCCACGACGCCGGTAACGGCTCGGTTGAACAGCAGACGCTCGAAGTGTTCCGCAAGCTGCTTTCTGAGCTCGGCTCGCCGCAAGCTGCCGAAAATATTTCCCTGAATTCGTTGCTCGACCGCGACCTGAGCTTGGGAAGCCTCGAACGCG
>QHZO01000051.1:0-6110 GCA_003224695.1 Acidobacteriota bacterium | reverse complement strand
GACGAAATCGCGCAGCAGGCCGAGACGCCTTCCGATTGGGTGAAGGCAGTATTGAACGGCGCCCAGACGCATCCCGGGGCTCGCGAAGAGTGCTATCGCATCGTTCAGCCGGCGCGCGAGGCGCCGCCGCCCCCGGATTCGGCGTTGACTTTGATCGAGGTCCTGCGCCGCCGGGCCGAAATCGAACCCGACCGCGTCCACATCCACTTGCTTGAGGAGGACTCGGGGCAGGATATTTCCTTTCGCCAACTTTTTGAGACGGCCTTGCGCGTAGCTTCCGGGCTTCAGGCGCGCGGCCTCCGCCCGAACGAAACCGTGGCGATCATGCTCCCCACTTGCGCGGATTTTTTCTACGCCTATTTTGGCATAGTGCTTGCCGGCGGAATTCCGGTCCCCATTTACCCGCCGGCGCGGCCGAATCAGGTGGATGAGTATGTTCGGCGCCAGGTCAGTATCCTGCGCAACGCGGAAGTCCGATTTCTGATCAGCTTCGACCGTGTGAAGGCCGTTTCCGAAATCATGCGCGTCAGCATACCGAGCCTCGTTTCCGCCACCACGGTGGCCGGCTTGCTTGATGGGGTCTCGCAGGGAGTGCCGGCGGTCGAGCCTGCGGAAATTGCCATGCTCCAGTACACTTCGGGGAGCACGGGCGACCCTAAAGGGGTCGTCCTCACGCATGCCAACCTGCTTGCAAACATTCGCGGCATCGGCTGGGCGGTGCAGGTCTGCCCCACGGATATCGGTGTAAGCTGGCTTCCGCTCTATCACGACATGGGACTGATAGGCTCCTGGCTGTTCTGCCTTTACTACGCCGTGCCGCTTACGATTCTCTCGCCTCTTGCCTTCCTGAGCCGGCCGGAGCGCTGGCTATGGGCGTTGTCGGATTCGAAGGCCACGTTGTGCCCAGCCCCCAATTTTGCTTACGAGCTTTGCGCGCGCAAGATTCCGGAAGCCTCGCTCGAGGGGGGGTCTGTCAGCCGACGGCTTGACCTCTCTCCCTGGCGGATTGCCATCAATGCCGGTGAGCCCGTGCTCCCTGACACTTTGGCGCATTTTGCAGAGCGCTTTCGGAAGTACGGTTTCCGCGCGGAAAGCTTCGTACCCTGCTACGGGCTGGCCGAATCATCCGTGGCGCTTGCGTTCCCGCCTATCAACCGCCGCCCGGTGATTGATTCCATCCGGCGCCACGAATTCCAGACGGAAGCGCGAGCCATTCCGGCCGAGCCGAGCGATCTCACGGCGATTCGGTTTGTGGCGAACGGCAAGCCCCTTCCGGGACACGAGGTTCGAATTGTGGACGAGGAAGGCGAGCTCGTGGCTGAGCGCGAGCAGGGGCAGCTTTTTTTTCGCGGACCTTCCATGACGTCCGGATATTACCGGAACCCGAAAGCTACGGCGGAGATCATGACGGAAGGCGCATGGCTCGACTCGGGCGACCTCGCTTATTGGGCCAATCGAGAGATTTTCGTTACCGGGCGGCGCAAGGATTTGATCATCAAGTCGGGCCGCAACATCATTCCGCAGGAAGTCGAGGCGGCGACGGCGGACGTTGCCGGCGTGCGGCGAGGCTGCATCGCGGCCTTCGGCAGCGTGGACCAGGCCACCGGGACGGAACGCTTGGTGGTGGTGGCGGAAACTCGAGCCAGCTCCCCGGGCGAAACCTCGAAGATCGAGGCCGCGGTGGTCAAGAGCGTGGACGACCGGCTGGGCATCCCGCCGGACAAGGTTGTTTTGGTGCCGCCGCACAGCATCCCCAAGACTTCAAGCGGTAAAATCCGCCGCAATGAAACGCGGATCCTGTACGAAAGCGGGAAGCTTCGCGCCGGGAAACGGCCTCCCTGGTTGCAGCTTTTGGGTCTGTGGCTCGGAAATCTGGGGAACTGGATGCGGCTGAAGGCGCGTCACCTCGGGACGCTGATTCGCCGGGCGTATCTCACCACCGCGCTTCGGGCGACGGCGGCCGTTTCTGGCTTGTTCATCCGTTTGATGCCCGGAAGAAGGGCGGCAGCGAAGCTCGCGCAACTGGCCGCCCGCACCGCTCTGGCGGTGACAGGACAAAGCGTCGCGGTGGCGGGGGCCGACGCCATTCCCCGAGGCAAGCCGGCGGTGCTCGTGGCGAACCGCGCGGGCGCGCTCGACCCGATGGTCCTGGCCGCCAGCCTTCCCGCGCCCTTCCTCATCGCCGATTCGTCGGCCCTGGACAAACTGCCGAGGGAAGTGCGGTTTCTGTTAAAGCCGCTGGTTGTCCCGTCCGTCAGCCGACGGACTGACGGGCCGTCCGGCGGTACGCTTCGCGAGAGGGTTCGAGAGGCGCTCGGGGCCGGCTTCACCATCTTGGCCTTCGCCGATGCCCCCCCTGGCACGCCCCCGGAGTCCTGCCGTTATCGCCTGGACGCGATTGATGCGGCCGCTCGTACTTCCGCTCCCATCCTTCCGATCGGCCTGCGCGGCACCGACGCCTTATTCGCCCCCCATCGGCGTGCCGGCGTGAACGGCCATGCCGAAGTCCTGGTGGGCGGCGCCGTTCTTCCGCAAGCCAACGGGCACCACGCCCTCACAGAATCGCGTCAACGCATTCGCGAAGCGATCACGAGGCTTTGTCAAAAGGAAAGTGATTCCCGCCTGCCTGCGAGGGAATGACGGGCACGCGCCATTCGACTTCGCTCATGGCTCTGAGTCCGTCAGCCGACGGATGCCAACATCCGTCAGCCGACGGATCGAAGGGCGGGAATGACGAGCACGATGGAAATCTTCGCCAACCAAGGCCTCCTGGCTGCTCTCGCGCTGCGGATGCTGGTTTGCTTTGCCTTGGGCTCGATTCCCTTCGCCGTCCTGGCGATGGCCGGGACAGGCATTGACATCCGCCGCGTCGGTTCAGGAAACCCGGGCTTTAACAACGTCTTGCGGGTTTCGAAGCTGCGCGCCGTCGTGGCGCTGGTCGGGGATGTGGGCAAGGGCGTTCTGGCGTTGTGGCTGGTCACGCACGCTTGGCCGGTGCGCCTGGAGACCGGAATGGTCTTCGGTTGGCTCTTCGGCTTTGCCGCGGTCCTGGGACACTGCTACTCGCCGCTCCTGAAATTCCACGGCGGAAAGGGCATTGCGACTTCGGGCGGCGTGATGGTGGTCCTTTACCCGGGGCTTGCCGCGATTGCCATAGCTTTCTATTTCGTCGCTCGCCTTGCGGGGTCTTTCTTGAAATGGAACGAGCGGGGCATGATCGCTTCGCTTTCAAGCTGGGCACTGTTCACGGTCATTTTGTTTATTCTACGCGGGCCGGCCGAAGGAGGTCTGGCCGCCGGCATGACCCTGTTTTTGGCTTGGCGGCACCGCAAGAATTTCCAGAATTTGATAAGTTCCTTCGAGCGCAACGAAGTCCCGGGGTGAGCGTCCCTCGGCCGAAGGATCATTCGCGCTCCGGTCATTCCCGCGGAGGCGGGAATCCAGCCACGCAGGCAGTGGGTCCCCGCCTTCGCGGGGACGACGGCGATGCCACATCCTACATCAGCGGGTGGAGGAGCAAATCCCGTTCGCATTGCCTTCTATGATTTCGACGGGACGCTGGCCGCCGGCAACATCGTTATCCGATATGCTTTCTATGCCCGGCGGCATCCTTCCCGCGTTCGCGCGCTTTACCGAGCTTGCAAACTTCTGCTAAGCGTTCCATTTCTGGCCGGTCTCGACCTTTATTCACGCAGCCTATTCAACCGCGTTTTTTTTCGCCAGTACGCGGGAATGCGTGAGGACTGGCTTACCAGCCTGGCGGAGGCTCTGTTTGAGAAGGTGATTCGGCCGTCGCTCTATCCCGGCGCGCCGAAGCTGATTGAGGAAGACCGACGGCAGGGGCACCGGCTGGTTCTGCTCAGCGGAGAACTCGATTTTGTGCTCCGCCCCGTGGTACGCTTCTTCGGGTTCGACCAACTGGTGGCCAATTCGCTCGAGTTCAGAGACGGCGTGGCGACTGGCAGAGTGGCGCCGCCGCTTGTTGCTGAGCGGGAAAAAGTTGCTGCCATCGAGCGGATTTGCAAAGAACTCGCGGTAGAAGCGGGCGAAGCCAAGGCCTATTCGGATAGCAGTTCCGACCTGCCCATGCTCGAGTCCGTCGGCCATCCGGCGGCAGTGAACCCCGACCGGCGCCTGAAGCGCGTGGCCCGAGCTCGCGGCTGGCCGGTCTTGGATCTGAAGAAGCTGTAGAGCCGGGCTTCACCCCGGCACTTGCCGCCCTGAAGGGCGGCGCTACATCCAACGAGGACCTGATGGCGACAGAGACGGAAAATCTCGAAACGCTAACGAGCCGAGAGGACATCTTCGGGGACCCCACACCGAACGCCGTGGGGCGTAACGCCCTGGTCTCTCACAGAGACTCGGTCGTTCACCTTGACAAGCGCTCGGCGCCGCGGCTGCTCTGGTACGGCGAAGACCTTTTGTCGGTAAAGCTGCCGACCGGCACGCGAGTTGTCTACCCGAACCCGACCATCCCTGGAGTCCCGGATTTCAACCGCGCCATTCGCCACGCGATCGCGAATCCCGAACAGATGGAGCCGCTCGCGGCGCTGCTCCGGCCGGGGATGAAGGTGACCATCGCGATTGACGATATTTCGCTGCCCCTTCCCAAGATGCGCCGGCCGGACGTCCGCGAGTCGGTGCTGACGGTGGTCCTGGAACTGCTTGCCGAAAAGGGCGTGGAGGACGTCCACATCATTATTGCCACCTCCTTTCACCGCCGCATGGCGGCGTTTGAAATCAAGCATGCCGTTGGCGGAAGGATTTTCAGCGAGTTTTATCCCGACCGGCTCTACAACCACGACGGCGAAGCCCCCGACGGGATGGTGGAACTCGGGACGACCGGCCACGGCGAGCGCGTCCGCCTAAACCGCCGGGCCGCCGAATCCGACCTGCTGATTTATGTCAACATCAATCTGGTTCCCATGGACGGCGGCAGCAAGTCTGTGAGCGTCGGGCTGTGCGATTACCCCACCCTTCAGGCCCACCACACGCCGCAGACGATCCTCAAGTGCGATTCCTACTTCGACCACACGCGCTCGGAGATGAACCGCTCTTCGGACCGCATGGGAAAAATCATCAACCAAAAATTGAAAGTGTTTCACATCGAAACGGCCCTGAACAACGCCATGTTCGACCCCAAGTTGGCGTTCTTTGTGAAAAATGAAGACCGCTACAATGCTATTGACCGGATGATGTTCGCCGCGACGCGCCGGGGCCTTGCAATGCTTTCCCGCCCCGCAAAACGCAAAGTCCTGTTTGCGTTTCCGGCGTTTTACCAGCCCATTGCGGTCCACGCGGGCTCAACGCTGCCCGTACACGAAAAGACGCTCGCTTATTGCTACGCACAATACTCGGTGCCTGTCGAAGGCCAGTCGGATGTGGTGGTTTACGGCATTCCATTTATTTCGCCTTACAACGTCAACTCCATACTTAACCCACTGCTCGTGCAAGTCCTGGCGCTCGGTTATTTCCACAATATGTATCGTGGGATGCCGCTGGTGAAAAAAAACGGCGTGGTCATTCTGACCCATCCGCTCTACGACCAATTCGATCCGCTCCACCACCCGTCGTACATCGAGTTTTTCAATCGCCTCTTGCCGGAGACCAGGGACTCAATGGTGCTTCAGAAAAAGTACGAGGCTGACTTCGCGCATGATCCCGACTATATCCGCATGTATCGCACCGGGAACGCCTACCACGGCGTCCATCCTTTCTACATGTGGTATTGGGGAGAGAACGGGCGCGCGCACACCGGCAAGGTGATTGTGGTGGGCGCGGAGGACAAGCGCGTAGCCCAAATCCTCGGTTGGGAAACGGCCAAGAGCATGGATGAGGCTCTGGAAATGGCGCAGTCCTACGTTGGGCACGAACCGAGCATTACACACCTGAAGATCCCTCCGATTAATATGGTCAGCGTTTCCGGCGCTTCGGGTCACGCCTAAACGCTTGGAACGTCGTGCGGACAGAACCGCGCCTTGAAATCTTAATCCGGGCCGCGTCGGAATCGAGGGCTGGGGCTCGCCCAGGCCACACCGCCGCAAACGTTGCCTCTGGGAAGGCGTCGGTCGTGTCTCGGTTTGCTGTAGCGGCGATCCGTCAGCCGACGG
>QHZO01000283.1 GCA_003224695.1 Acidobacteriota bacterium | reverse complement strand
CATCTCCATCTCTTGCTAGTTACCACAAGGATAAGGTCGCGTCCCAAAATGTTGAAGTCCTCCATGAAAAGCGGCAGCACACAAGGATAGGATTCAAAGTCCCCGTGATGCTCCATAACGCCACTTGGGCCCCGGATTGCTCGATTACCGAAGATGTTTCGAGAGGCGGTTTCTGCTTTGCTAGCGACCGGTATTACATAGTTGGTGAAGTGGTTTTGATCAGCATCCGATGCGGCTTCGGGAATGCGGCCTTCCAGGCCGATGCCTGCATAGTCCGCCGCGAAGAACTGGGTACCACCGGGCGCACCCTTTATGGCGCTAATTATCTCGGCGCCGGCCAGCGAAATTATTTCTCCGAAGAGCCGGCAGCCCGCTCGGTGGAAACATGTTTCGCGAGCCTTCCAACATAGATTGCCGGCCCACGTCGCGGCGAGTCGGCATGGGGCCCCGCGCCAACGGTCCGGTGGCTGGTCTGAACTTAGGCCACGCCACGCATGTCGTCCGGTCAGATAAATTGTGAGGCTCCCGACCGCGGGCGGCTCGGCGGAACTTCATGAGTTCCGCCAAAGGTGTTGCTGTTGTCCACGAGGTAGCGGCGATTTGTGACATTCAAGGCGTTGAGGCCGAGCGACCATTTTTCGCCAAAGGACTTGCCGAAGGAAAGATCGAAGGTGGCATGGGCGCGAAGGTGGGCGGGCCCGTCGCCATCGAGAAAGCCCGAACCGTAGGCGATGGTCGCTGCAGCCCAGGCGAGATGAGGCAGGGTAACCTGGGCCACCGCGCTCAGCGTATTTCGCTGGTCATGGTCGAGGAAGAAATATCCCTGCGCGGGCGGAGAAAAATCCGTGAGCCCGCCCGTTACCCCGCCGAACCCCTCCGCCGTCTGGTGCGAATACGCCGCGCGCAATCGTATCTTCCCGAATTGCACGGGTGAGCGCGCGGTTGCCTCCCAGCCGTAAATCCGCGCGCCTTGAACGGTGAGCGGCAAGAAGACGTTTGAATTCCCCAATAAATCGTGGTCGAAATAGTTTCGCGCCTTAATGTAAAAGTTATCCGCCTCCAACCTCCAGCCCGCGAGCGGAATCGTCAATCCAAACTGCCGCTGCTCATCACGCTCGCCGAAGAGAGGCAGGAATCCGAATCCTTGTTGGACCGCGAACTGGGCCAAGGGGCCGGAGACGGTGTCGAGCGGTGGCGGCTGATAGGTGCGCGCGTACGAGCCGTGCAAAATCCATCCAAGCTTCGGCAGCCGCAGCGCCGCGCCCGCCTGAGGGTCATACGCCGCCTCGTTCACAAGGCCCGAGTCGCGGCTTGCCTGAAAGCCGCCGCTCAAAGAGAGCCAACTGGTGGCTTGGTAGCGGTCCTGGAGGATTCCAGACTCGAAATTTCCCCCAGGCTTGGTTGTCTGGTGAATTCCAGGAACGGCTGGCGAGCTTAACGAAACAAAAGTCTTGTCATGCTGGGCGTATGCTTCGACCGAGGCGAAGGCGGTGTGCTTCCCGCGCACCAGGGAAAGGTCCGTCTCCTCGCCCGCGTATTGAGACGCGCGGTTGTCGTTGAGCACCAGCGGATCGCTCGGCCCGCCAAGATAGTCCGCGCGGTTGCGGTGGTAGAACGGCGAGATGGTTACGGTCGCGCCGGAGCCGATCGTGTGGACCCATGAAAAATTGACGAAGGCGTCGCGTTCGAGGTCCAAATCGCGAATCCCGGCGGCTTGGTCGTCGGGAGTATTCGGGATTTGGTAGTGATCGCCTCGCATCGAGGCGACAAGACGCAACTGGTCGTTTGGTGTAGCGTTGAAGATCAGGGAAGTGAGCCCGCCCAGGCCGCTTTCAAAGTCGTGGACGACCGCGGAGGTGGGCGTCATCAGACCAAGATCCGACCGATTGCCGTTGAAGCTCGCGTAATACGCGAAGCGCTCCGTGTGACTGCCGAAGCTCAAGTGGTCGTCCGTCTGCTGGAAGTTTCCATAGCTAACTGTGGCCTCGGCTTGGCGGTTGAACTCGAAGCCCGAGCGCGGAACCACGTTGAACACCCCATAGGTCCGCTCGCCGAACTCCGAGGAATTCCCGCCGGTTTCAACTTCCAAAACGTCCACATCACGCGGGTCGAATTGCGGCCCCACGTTCGAGGCGATGTTGGTATTGGGGACGGGAACGCCGTTGACGGCCCAGGTGACTTGGTGGCCGCCGCGCACGTGGAGCATGTCGTGGGCGATCACCGCGCCGGGAACGTAATCGGCGATTGCCGCCAGACTGTTCGCCCGATCGGCGCCAGGCGTGCGGGCAATTTGTTCGCGCTCGACCAGCGTGGTGGTGGGACCGGCTTCCGTCTGGACGCTTTCCGCAGAGCCCGTCACCACCACTTTCTGTTCCACAGGCTTGATCGCCAGCATGAAATGGAG
>QHZO01000285.1 GCA_003224695.1 Acidobacteriota bacterium | reverse complement strand
CCAGCGTAGATGGAATCATCCTTCGTCTCCCCGTGCGGCAACCCGTCGCCGACGGAACTCAGGACGACTTGCTCATCCGGATTGAGACTGACGAAGGAATTACGGGATACGGGGAGGTGGATACTTCCCCGGAAGTAGGAAAGGCGGTCATCGATGCCGAGATGTCCCACGGCACTTGTTACGGGCTGCGCGAGATCCTGATCGGGATGGACCCCTTCGACATCGAGCAAATCTGGGAACTCATGTATCAAAGGACGAATTATTACGGGCGGCTGGGCGTCGTGTTGCATGCCATGAGCGGCGTGGATATGGCCCTGTGGGACATCCTGGGGAAAGCGGTCGGCAAGCCTGTCCACAAACTGCTGGGAGGAAGTTTCTCGGCGGATGTCCGCGCCTACGCCAGCATGTTGATGCCACAGACGGCCGGGGAAGCTCGAGAATCGGTCTGCCGCTACGTCGAGCAGGGTTTCACGGCCGTGAAGCTCGGCTACGGTCCTCTGGGCAAAAATGCGCGCAGGGACGTCGCACTTGCAGCCGCAGCGAAGGAAGCTGCGGGAGACGATATTGAGGTGATGGTGGACATCGGCCATGGGTACACCTTGAAGATGGCCATGCAAGCGGCCAAAGAATTCGAGAGCATCGGTATCTATTGGATGGAAGAGCCCTTTCCCCCGGAAGCTCTTGACGACTATCAGCGGCTTTGCGATTCCACGGCGCTGCGCATTGCAGCCGGGGAACAGGATGTGGGCCGATGGACGTTCCGCCGGCTGATCTGGGATGCTCACCTGGACGTGATCCAACCGGATATTTCCAGGGTGGGCGGACTAACGGAGGCCAAGCGAATCGCCTATATGGCTCGCGAGGCAAACCGCTTGTGTGTCCCGCACGCGTTTCGAACCGGCGTTCTGGTCGCCGCCTGCCTGCATTTGATTGCGGCCATCCCAAACTCAGCATTTCTGGAATTTTCGGTGACGGACTCGGCTCTCCGCCGCGAACTTTTGGTGGAGCCTTTCAAAGTCGTGAAGGGCCGCGTCGAAGTTCCGACGAAGCCGGGGTTGGGGATCGAGATTAATGCGGAGACCGTCAAGGCTTATTCCGTCCGCGGAGGAATCTGACTCCCGCGATCCCCAAACGCGGTCCTAGCGTGCCCAAATGCCTTCGGTGGGGTGTGTGTGTGGCCGCCAAGTCCGCGGCTGCAACCGGACCGTCGATATGGGATTCCACGTCTTCTATCGTTCCTAGACAGCGAGGTGGTCCATGACGCATTTCGCGCAAATCAAAAAGTGGCCCTTTTGGATGGTGTGCTTTGCGGGCATGATGGTCGTTGGAAGCGCTGTCAACTGTCTGGCCCAGTCCGCTCCGCGACCTGAGCCTCCCGAATGGTTTGCCGGCGACGCCCATGTCCATCGAGGTGTCGGCTGTGGCCGCTCCCAAGAAAAGGAAATGCTCACGCCGCAGGAGCTTCTCGAGATGATGAAGACAAACAACCTCGCGGTCATCTCGGTCTTGTCCGATATCGGTAACGGCGAAATCAAGCCCGTGGAGAAAGACCTGCCTTTGATCACGGGAGAGGACAATCCAGCATCCACGCCCGAACGCATCATTCATTGGGATGCCGAATGGCACTACGATCCGGAAGGCGTCACCTTCGAGAGGAAGGTTATCGGCGGCCACCTGATCCTGCTCGGATTGAAGCAAGGCGGGCAGCCCTTTGCCCGATACACCTACCCGATTCTCCAATGGGCGAGGGACCAGGGCGCAATCGGCGGTTACGCGCACATGCAGTATCTGCCATTCGCCTTCTACCCGCCCCCCGACGGCGTCCCCCAGTCCCTGGACTGCTGCACGCCGTTGGAATATCCGGTGGAAATCGCGCTGGGAAGTTCTTCGTTCCTTATG
Organism: Acidobacteriota bacterium; assembly: GCA_003224695.1. Classification (GTDB taxonomy): domain Bacteria; phylum Acidobacteriota; class Terriglobia; order UBA7540; family UBA7540; genus Gp13-AA74. The sequence continues at coordinate 3,090 of QHZO01000285.1, read as the reverse complement.
GAGGACGTGCATGGAAGCGACTCCGCGATTCAGGCCTATTATCGAATCTTGAATTGTGGGTTCAGACCGGGTCTGGTGGCGAGTACGGATTACCCCTGTAATTACCTGGAGCCCCTCGGAACGCTGCTGACCTACGTGCGGATTCCTGACGGCAAGCTGACTTATGACAAGTGGGTGGAGAGTATCGCCATGGGGCGAACCGTGATTGCGCGAAACGGCCACAGAGAGTTCCTGGACATCCAGGCGGACGGCAGGGCAAGGCCGGGAGACGAAATTCGCCTTGCCAGGGAGGGCCCGGTGCGTGTGAGGGTCGAATGGCGCTCCCTGGCGGGTGCAGAGGGCCGAATCGAACTGGTTCGTGACGGGGCCGTAGTCGCATCGCAAACCGCCTCAGTGGCCCCCGGCGCTCCCGCGATATTAGAGACTACGGTCGAGTTTACGCACAGTGGCTGGCTCGCTGCGCGGCGGATGGACTGGCAAAATGGCCATCAGACCCACACCGGCGCGGTGTTCGTTATCGTTGACTCGAAACCTGTTCGCACCAGCTCGCGCGATGCGGAGTTTTTTGTTCAATGGATAAATAATCTGCTCGAGAAGACTTCTCCCGCAGGTGAGTGGAGCAAGTTTCTCTCCCATGACCGGGACGCCGCGCAGAAACGATATCGTGCTGCCCGCGCAACCTTTGAGCGTATCGAAGAGGAAGCCAGGGCACTGGGTAACTGAGGCAAACAAGTTCACCGACCGTGGGGTTTCAATTTGGGTGAGACGGCGCAGGATGGAAGACGTCGCGTATTATTGGCCGGAGGAACTTCTCTGATAGGGCAGGTTTTTGGCTGACCCGATCCCGCGCTGTGGATCTATTGTCAGGCTCGAGCTATTGGCGCTTTGGGGCCGGAGCCTTCTTCATCCGCTGACTTACTTCTTCCCCCAGCGCAGCACCACGCCGACTGAGATTCGGTAATTGGCCTGGGCTTGGTTGAAGAAAGGCGTCACTTGGTAGTCCGCCTGGACGATGCGGAGTGCGACGTGTTCGCGGATTTTCAGATCCACGCCGCCTCCGAAGACTGCGGTAAAACGCGTGGCCGGCTGCGACGCGCCAAGGTAGCCGCGGCTGGCGCGGATTCCGCCGATCATCGCGTGGGCGAAGGGTGTGACCCCGGAAATTTTGCGATAGGAAAAAACCGGGCCGCCAACGATGGTATGTTGGAACTCGCGGATGCCGCGTGGGTTAGCATAAGCCCCGCTCACATCAATGGCCCCGCCAAACCAGTGGTTGATGTTCTCGCTGACGGAGAAGTTCCAGCCCCTCAACGAGACGTTGTTCTGGACCGCAGAGCCAGACCCGTTGGTATTCGCATCGAAGTACATGCCGCCCGCGAAGATTTCAACGTGCGGAGTTTCCTGTCCGTAAGCTGACGGACCGCCGGCGCATGCAAGAGCCAGCGCCATCAAAACAGCCATCCTTCGCATCCCGTTGCCTCCCAAAAGACGGGGACTAGGTTCTAGGAACTAGGGACTAGGGGGCCAGGCATTTTGGATTGCCGATTGTCCGTCAGCTGACTCACCGATTGAGGTCGTCAATCGAAAATCTCCAATCGAAAATCGGCAATGGCTAGTCCCTAGTCCCTTGAACCTGGTCCCTAGTCCCCGGCCCCTAGCCCCTAATTCCTAGTCCCTGCTTCTATCAGTTGACCTTCAAAGTAACGGTGGTGCTGTGGACCACCGTTCCGGAAGTACCCGAAATCGTTATCACGTAGGTCCCAGCCGGCGTCCCTGTGGGCGCGTTGACCAAGTTCCCGCCCCCGCAGGCTAACCACGAAAGGGCCATGAGGAGCGCTGTGGCCAGGACTAGCCATGCCCGGCGGGCGCTTCTCAAAGTCCGCCCTGCGGCAGCCGACAGCAATACCAGCGCTGCCAGCCCGAACGGCAAGGTTCTCCAGGGCAGCGAGGGTGGGCCCGGCCCAGGGCCATCGCGCGGCGGAGCGTTCACGCGAGCCGTCGAATTGACTGTGACGTTTACGTTCGTTGGACTGCTGCCGTTCAGCGTCACAGAATTCTGGGCAAAGAGGCAGTTGGATTGAGCCGGCAGGCCGCTGCAAGCGAGGCTGACCTTGCCGTTGAATCCGAATGACGGCGTCGCGGTGACGGTGAGGGTCGCGGACTGGCCGGCAAAGAAAGTGGCGCTAGTGGGGGCGACCGCCATCGTGAAATCGCCGCCCGTGCCAGATAAAGCAAGCGTCTGCGGGCTGCCCGCCGCATTGTCGGCAATCGAGAGCGTCCCGGTGCGGGCACCTAAGCCGGTGGGCGTAAACGTGATGTTGATCGAGCAAGCGCCGTTTGGCGCAAGGCTGGCGGCGCAGGTGTTGGTCTGGGCGAAATCGCCCGAAATCGTAATGGCCGTGACGGTCAGTGGCGCAGTGCCCGTGTTGGTCAGTGTCACCGCCTGGCCGGGGCTCGTGACGCCCTCCGGCTCGCTCGGGAACGTAAGGCTCGCGGGGCTGAGCGTTGCCACCGGCAAGATACCGTTGCCGGATAGCGTGACCGACTGCGGGCTGTTGGCTGCGTTATCCGTGACCGCTAATGTGCCGCTTACCGCCCCCGCCGCGTTCGGCAAGAACGTTACACTGATGGTGCAGGTCCCCGAGGGCGCAACGATGGCCGGACAATTATTGGTCTCGGCGAATTGCGCGCTGGGAGTAATGCTTGTGATGTTCAGGTTGCCGTTGCCGGTGTTTGTCAGCGTCACAGTCTGGGCCGGGCCGGTCGCGCCCTGGTTTCCGAAATTGAGGCTGGCGGGTGACAGGGAGACCGCAGGAGCCGTGCCGTTGCCTGATAAGGCGACCGTCTGCGGGCTCGACGCGTCGCTGTCCGTAAAGGTCAAGGTGCCTGTGCGGATGCCGCTAACCGTGGGCGTGAAAGTTACATTCGCCGTGCAACTGGCGCCGCCAGCCACGCTCGCCCCGCAATTATTACTCTCGGCGAAGTCGCCTGTGACGTTGATTCCCGTTATGGATACCGCCGTCGTCCCGGTGTTCGAGAGCGTGACCGTCATGGCCGCGCTCGAGGTGTTGATGAGCTGGTTGCCGAAGG
>QHZO01000284.1 GCA_003224695.1 Acidobacteriota bacterium | reverse complement strand
AACCGCACCATGCGCGTGGACCTGACGGGCAAGTTCCTCTCCAAGGATCATCGCGTGCGCATTGTGACCAACCTGTGCGTTTATTGGGACCAAGCCTTCTTCACGTTTGACGATCGCCCGGTCAAAGCTTCAGCCGAACTGCCGCTCGTTCGCGCCGATCTCCACTACCGCGGCTTTTCGACGCCTCTGAGCGATCCCTCGCACGTGCGGCCCGACTCTTTCAAATACGCGAGCTTGCTGCCCGAAGCGCCGTGGAATCCCATGGCCGGCCGATACACGCGATACGGCGACGTGGGCCGGCTGCTCGAAAGTGATGATGACCGTCTCGTCGTCATGGCGACGGGCGACGAATTGACCGTGCAGTTTTCGGGCCGAGCGATTGCGCCGCTCAAGCCCGGCTGGAAGCGAACTTTATTCCTTTACACGGCTGGCTATGCTAAAGATGGCGAGCCGAATACGGCCGCGTCCAAGACAGTTGCTCCCTTGCCCTTCCGCCGGATGTCGAGCTATCCATACGGTCCCCGGGACCGCTACCCGATGTCACCCGCTCAGCGCCTATACCTGGATCGCGACGAGACTCGACCGGCGCATCTACTGATCCCTCCTCTCGCGCCATCTATTGAGTAGAGCCTTCCTGTCGAATTTCTTTTAGAATTTATGTAGCAAAATCGAAATTAGGCGCCAATGCCGCATATTTTAGCTAATCTACTGAATTACAAAGACTTATTGTTGAAACCTAAATGCCACCATTTACGTCTATCGGAATGTGAAGAGGGAACGAAAGATGGCGGCGAGGGATCCTAAACCAGAGGCATTCTGTAGGATCGAGCACTCACGCTTCGAAAAATCGTTTCCTCGGCGGAGGTGGTATATGAAGAGACTGCAAGGAATTTGGTTGGTCTTAGGGCTGCTCGTGGCGAGCCCGGCCTTTGCCACGGGCCAGTCGCAAGACGCAAAGGTTCAGGCCGAAATCCAGAACAAGATTTATCACACGAAGGCGTTCAACCGAAGCCAGATCCAGGTGAGCTACGACCACGGCGTGGCGACGCTCTCTGGCACTGTGGCGGACCTGGGGACGAAGCTCGATGCCGAGCGCGCGGCGCGCAAAGTGAAGGGCGTTCGGAGCGTGGTGGACAACATCGTCGTGGATACTGTGGACATCACACCCGCTCAGATGCTCGAATGGGCACGGCACGAGGTCGTGATGTATCCCCATTACGGGATCTTCGACAACATCGAGCTGAGCGCGAAGGGGAACACGCTCGTGGTTTCCGGCCATGTCACTCAACCCTACAAGAAGAGCGACCTGGGGGCGATCCTCGCGCACGTGCGCGGCGTGGAGGGGTTCGAAAACAATCTCGAAGTCCTGCCTACGTCGAACTTTGACGACCAGATCCGAGTGCGCGTGGCGAGGGCGATCTACGGCGATCCGCTCTTCCTCGGTTATCGCAACCAGGCGCTGCCGTCCATTCACATCATCGTGAAGAACGGCAACGTCCGGCTGGTGGGCGTGGTTCGAAACCAACTGGATCGGTCGAAAGCCGAGGTGGACGCGCGGATGGCCGCAACCTACTTCGGTCTGACGAACGACCTGCGTGTTGAGATTAGCTAACCTTCTCAGCCGGCCTTCTGGGTAGGGGCGATTCGTGAATCGCCCCTACTTCCGGCCGTTTTTTTTGCCCGCCGTAGGGGCGATCCGTCAGCCGACGGACCCGCCCCTACCAGGTAAATCGCATCGCAAACTGAATTTCCCTCGGGTCACCAGGACCGCCCGAGGCCTGACCGGCGATGGGCTGGACGGTGTTCCCGATCACGCCGAAACAAGAGCAATTCGCCGAACCGTTCGGGAGGGCGAAGTTGGACGTGTTGAAGATGTTGAACATCTCGGCGCGGAACTGAAGGTTTTTCGATTCTCCGATCTTGAAATTGCGGAGCAGGGAAAAGTCCCAATCCCCCACACCCGGGCCGGTCAGTATATTTCGCCCTGCATTTCCGAATGTATAGGCAGCGGGCACAGAGAACGCCGCCGGGTTCGTCCACTGCTCGACGCTCTTGTGGGAAGGGTAGAACGGCACGCCGGGGACGACGTTCGGTCTATCGTTCCCGTCAATGTTGTTGCTGGGGTTGCCCGAAACCGTGGGCGTATAGGGGGCGCCCGTTTGAAGAATCACAATGCCTGCCGCTTCCCAACCCTTGATGAACTGGTTGGCCTTGAACGGCAGGTCGTAAATGTAGGCGAGCGAGAAGCGCTGCGTGAAGTCAAAATCCGAGCGGCCTTTCTCCGCCGAGCGATTGTAGGAATTTTCCGGGAATGCGGAGCTGGCGTCGGTGCCGAAATAGGTTGAATTCGTGTCAACAGATTTGGACCACGTGTAAGCCCCGAGGACGGCGAGCCCGCTGGCATAATGCCGCTCGATCTTAGCCTGCAGCGAGTGGTAAATGGAGGTGCCGATCGAATCCGTATAGGACATGGTCTGATAGTTGGGGTACGGGCGCGGGCACGGCGTATCGGCCGACATGCCCGAAATACAGGTTGGGCCTCCTGCATAGAGCGCGTTGTTCGGCTGGTTGGCGTCCCACTCCAAGGGCAATTCGAGACCCCGCGTGCCGACGTAGCCGACGTCGAGCAGCCACGTGTCCCCCAACTGCCGCTGGACGTTAAACGTCCATTGCAAGACCTTTCCGTCTTTCTCATCAATGATGACAGGATTCAGGGTTGGGAAGAGCGCGCCGGTGAGAGACGACGAGACGAAGAGGTTTTGGAGGAAGAGCCCCGTGCCGAGCGGCAGCCCGCCGCTCGATGGAGGCGTTTCGAGCGCTGTGAACACCGCGGTCTCGTTATCGAGCAGGTTTCCCTCGCTCAACTCGAAAAACGGAGGGTTGAAGCTCTTCTGGAAATAAAGCTCACCCACCTGTTGGTCGTAATAGACGCCGAAGCCGGAGCGGATGACCGTCCGCTTATCGCCGAAGGGCAACCAGGCAAGGCCGATTCGAGGCCCGAAATTGTTGCGGTCGGGCCGCTGAAGGGCGCGGTTTTCGGACGTCCCCCCAAGGTTTATCGTCCCCATGGGGAGGAACGTTCCGACCGGCGCGCCTGCCGCCGTGACGGTTGTTCCCTGCGCCGGGGCTTCCGCAAACGTTGGTGGTGAAGTCGAAGCCTCCAAGGTGGTCGTACTTGTCGGTGACAAGGCTATTGAATTCATATCGCAGGCCGAGCGTGACCGTCAGGTTGCGCCTTGCTTTCCAGGTGTCCTGCGCGAAATAATCGTATTCGGTTCCCGTTCCGGAAATGTAACCCGAAGAGCCCCGGACCCAAGCCGTGGGGATGCCGAATAACGCGTCGGCGACTCCGTTCCCGAAACTGCAACTGGCCGGCGGACACGCGGCCAACAGTTGCGCCTGCACGCTCGTAGGCAGTGCGCCAAAGATGGCGCTGCCGGTCACTACGCCGTTGAAGTCGTATTCGTCGCGGGCGCGGATGTCCTCGAAGAAGTTCCCGCGCCTGATGGGGCGAATGTCGGCGCCGAAATACCAAGTGTGGCTGCCGCGCACCAAGGTAAGCGTATCCGCGTATTGGAAGGTATTGACAGCTCCGGCCTGGGGGACGCTGGTGTCCGGGGAAATACCGTCGTAGCCCGCAAAGCCCAAGTTCGGCACGCCGGTGTCGCGGAGCGCTTGAGGTGCGCCAGCCAGTCCAAACAAGTTCGAATAGTTCAAGCCCTGGTCCTGGTTGCTCCATCGGTACTGCCAGCGGTTGTAAGCGACTTTGGCGACGTTCAAGAGCGTCGGGGAAAACGCGTGCGTCCAATTCAGCCCGGAGGCGTTGAACCAATCAACGCGTCGAATGCCATAGCCGGGCACGCCCGTGGGCAAGCCCGAAGGGCTCAACTCCGAATCGGTCGTCAGGTTGTACCGGAACAGCAACTTGTCGTTGTCGCCCCAGCCGTGGTCGAAGCGGCCCACGTAGCTGTTGGTATCACTGAACCGCTGGACCTGGGCCTGGTAATTCTCCTGGCCGCAGGGCGCGTTCGCGATATTCGGTTTTGGATAGAGCTGCTCGAGGGCGCTGCCAACCGGGTCGAGCGTGCCCGATGGAAGCGAGGAGGCAAGGGTGTTCAGATTGTTGGCGGGTTCGCCGGGCCCTCCGGGAATAACCAAAGGCGCTGAGGGGTTGAAAAGCACCAGCGGGTCAAGCAGCAGCGTGGTGTTCGGGCAACTGGGGTCGAGGAGGTCGGCGAAATCCCCTCCCCGTTCCGCCAGCGTCGGCACGTGCGACCGGCTGAAGAAGGAGTGGTTGTCTCGCAGCCCTTCGAAATTCATAAAGTAGAACGTGCGGTCATGGCCGTTGTAAACGCCCGGCATGCTCAGCGGACCGCCGGCGCTCGCGCCGTACTGGTTGCGGTGGAAGGGCGGGACCTCCGGCTCGAAGAAGTTCCGCGAGTCGAGTTTATTGTTCCTCAGATATTCATAAAGCGAGCCGTGGAAAGTATTGGTCCCCGATTTGGTGACCATATTGACTTGGCCGCCGGCGGAGTTGCCGAACTTGGCGTCGTAAACGCCGGTCTCGATCTGAAATTCTTGAATGGAATCGAGCGGCGGAGTGGCGGAATAAGTGCCGACGGCGATCGAAGTGTCGCTCATTCCGTCGAGCAGGTAGCTATTGGCATCCTCGCGCATGCCGTTGACTTCGATGGAGCCGCCGCGGTTGTTGTTCAACTCCGAGCCCTGAACGCCCGGAACCACGCCCGGGGTGAAGAGCATGGTCTCAAGGAAATGCCGGCCGTTGTATGGCAGCTCGCTGATCTTCTCCTGTTCGACCGTGGTGCCGACCGTGGCGTTTTCGGTCGAGGCCAACTCCGGCCTCCCTTCCACGTAGTCGACGGTCGCGACGGAGCCAACCTCAAGTTGAAAATTGCGGCTGATATGGGCGTCCACCGTGAGCGTTAGGTCTTTTTCAGCGTATTCTTTGAAGCCTTCCTTCTTAACGCTGAGTTCGTAGCGGCCCGGCGAAAAGTCCGGGATCATGTAGGAGCCGTCCGCGGCAGTCACCGTGGTCCGGGCGAAACCTTTGTCCATCTCCAGGGCGGTTACGGTCGCGCCCGGGACGAGGGCGCCCGTCGTGTCCGTCACCGTCCCCGTGAAGCTGCCCAAAGATTGCTGTGCCCAAACTGATACCGCGCAGCCCACAAGCAAAACGAAAATCCAATATGAGCGAACGGTTCGCCGCATATAGATTGGCCTCCTGCCCAGCAGTTGGGAGTGGATGCGCTCGATCCGTCGGCTTTTGTGAATGGGGTCCTCCCCCCGACGGCCTCAATGACGCGAGTTTAGGACTGAAGCATCGGCGCGTCAAGCCATCGAAAGAAATTGTCTCCAGCATCTTTCGTGATATCCCTCCTCAGGGCTTGGCCCCTGCCCCTCGGGGACAAGCCTCCGAACATTATGGTATGATTCCGACTGCGCCCGGCTTATGGAAGCCGGGTGGTTGTAACTTTCCAGGGCATGGCTCGGCAAAGTGAACAGGACGCGACCGCCACCCAGCGCCGCCGGAGCGCCCGCATCGTGCTGCGCGTCCCGTTGCTGGTGAACGTGGCGGATTCGCCTCCAGAAAGTCCATGGGAGTCGGTCGAGACGGTAATGGTCAGCAAGCACGGCGCCATGATTCGGGCCAAGAGCGGCTTTCAGGAAGGCGATACCTTGGATATCCGCGTGCGTCATGGTGGCCGGTCCGCCCGCGCCCGGGTCGCCTGGACCTCCAGCAAGGTGACGCCGAACGGTATTGAACTCGGGTTCGAACTCCTCGATGAAGAAGGATTCTGGGAGGTTAAATTCCCTCCCGACCGCTGGTCGGAAAAGACGCGGCGGGACGCCTCCAAATAGCTCGCGGGGCTGCGAAGCGCGGCCTGAGCAGGTGCGCATGGTGGTCCGGGACATCATGACCACGGAAGTCGTTTCCGTCCAGGAAACCGACACTCTGCTCGATGCGGCCATGATCTTTGCCCGCTCGACGCTCCGGCACTTGCCGGTGCTGCGGGATCAGAAAGTGGTGGGGATCATCACCCAGCGCGATTTGCAGAGCTACGCGCCGGGCCTTTTGAGCGGGGTTACATCGGAGCAATATCAGAAAGTCATGGAAACTACCAGCATTGCGCGCGTGATGGCGCGAAACCTCCACACCGTCAAGCCGGACCAGCCGGTCATTGAGGCCGTGGAACTGCTTTTCAGCCAGCGCATCGGCTGCCTGCCCGTCGTCGAAAACGAAGAGCTTGCGGGCATCGTCACCACCACCGACATGCTTGGCTTGATGGCGCGCCTGCTCAAGGAAAATAAGCTGGCGGGGGCGGAAAAACTCGGGCCTTCGTGAGTTGGCGCCGGATGGCATTTCGTTTTGCATCGTATGAAGTGGCTGGTGGTCCCGCGAACTCCGGAGCCCGAGGTGATGGACGAGCCCGAGGAGGTTGGAGCCTACGCTTCGGCTGCGGCCGAGGCCTATCTTGACGGCGTGGATAATTCGCTCGTCGAACAGGTGCTCGGCTTCGGGCCGCTGGAAGGTTGGCTGCTGGATGTGGGGACGGGACCCGGGGGGATACCGCTGAAGATCGCGCGGCGGTCGCCAAAACTACGCGTCGTCGGAGTGGACCGCTCGCTGCGCATGGTCGAAGAGGCCAAACGCGCCACTCGAGCCGAGGGGCTCGATGGCCGCGCTTTCTTCGTGCTCGCCGATGCCGGGCGCCTGGGTTTTCGGGACGCTTTTTTTGATGTGGTGATTTCCAATTCGCTTCTTCACCACCTTCCGGAACCTGTCCCCGTGTTCAACGAAATGGCCCGGGTGGCCAAGCCAGGCGGCCTGGTTCTCCTGCGCGACTTGCGGCGCCCTTCGCGGCTGGCTTTGGCTTTCCACATTCGCTGGCACGGCCGGCATTATTCGGGCACGATGCGGAAACTCTATCGGGATTCTGTCCGGGCCGCGTATACGGCGGAGGAGTTGCGCGGACTCCTTCAAGGTTCGGCCCTGGCCGGGGCCCAAACGTTTCACCATCGGCGGACGCATTTGGGCTTTTATCGAGCCCGTCCGCGAGCTCGCCATTCCCGCGAAGGCGGGAATCCACTGCCATGAGCGGATTTTTACTGGCGTTCGTTTGGGCGCTCGCAATATTCCCGGGGCCGGCAAAGGATAAGCCGCCCACGCTTTATTCGCTTCCGCTTCCGCCGAAGCCCGACTATTCGACGGTGGACTGGTTGATTGGCGAGTGGAGCGGGAAATCGGTTGCGCCGAGCCCGATTGGCGAAGCCCACCTGAGCGTGGCTTACGACCTCGACAAGCGCATCGTGGTTTTCAAGGAGGCTGTGGACCTTACTGCCGCGGGCAACGTCCCTGCCATGCACGAGCAATGGATGGGAATTCTTTCTCCCGACGCGGGAGGGCGGGGGCTGGTGCTGCGCGTGTTTTCCTCGACCGGTTTCGTCACCCGCTATCGCGCGGACTTAGAGAATGCGGTGATTCACTTCTATCCGGCGGGAGGCGAAGTGTCGCCATCGGGCTGGCTTTTCCGCCGCACGCTGACGCGATCGAGCGAGACGGCCTTTACGGAAACCGTCCAGGCCGCTCCCCCCGACAAGCCTTTCTTCGACTATTACACATTTCAATTTACTCGCGTCACGCCCCCGGCGCCTGCCGCGCCAGCCGTCCCGGATTCGAAGCCATAAAGAAGAAGTAGACGATGATGTCCGCATTGGCTGCGGATCAAGTCTGGGTCGAAAAGGGTGGGAGGGCAATCGAAGACCTTGAGCGCCGGACCAGCCAGGGCTCAAAAACGTCGAGGTTTTTATGGTCATGGGAAAAGGCAAGAAAGCAGCTGTTGTTCTAATGGCGGTCGCGGTCCTGGCGGTCGCGGGCGCGGCCGTGGCGATTCCCCTGCTCGTCCACGTTGATCGCTACCGCCCCCAGGTGATTCGCGAAGTGGAGGAAGCGACTGGGAAACCTGTCTTGATCGGGCGACTGGGCCTCTCCGTTTTCCCTCGCGTGGCCATCCAAGTGAACGATCTGGCGATCGGCAACCCGTCCGGATTTCCCAAGGGCGAATTTCTCAAGGCCAAGCGTATCTCCGCTGTCGTGGATGTCGGCGCTCTTTTCAGCCATCGCGTCGTCATCAAGCGGCTTGAAGTCAATCAACCCACGGTGAGCCTTCTCGAAGACGCGCGCGGGCGGTGGAATTTTGAGAACCCTCCTGCGGCGCACAGCCCGACCAAGACGGCCGCAACGGGTTCCGGTTCGTTTACCTTGGGCGTGATCTCCGAAGTCCGCGTGGAGAAGCTCAACGTGAGTGCGGCGAGCCTGCTCGAATCGGGGAAAATGGGTCCCGCATACTTCCAAGGGCGGGAGGTTTCTGCCCAGCTCGAAGACGTGGATCTCCTGCGCTTTGCGGGCTCGCCAGCTTCGGCCGCCCGCGTCGGGGTTTTCGATGCCGAGTCTAGCCTGGCCTTTGCCGCCCCTTCCGGTCCCGCGTCCGCGGGCTACGGGACGCTCAAGGCGGGTTCCCTCCGTTTTGGCAACCTCGCCGCGACTTCGGTTGAAACCAAAGTCCGCCTGTTCACGAAGCAGGTTTCGCTCGACGGCCTGAATTTCAATTTCTACAACGGCCACGCCACCGGGAATCTTTCCTTCGATTTTGCCGGCAGGAACCCGCACTACGGTGTCTCGGCCAAAATCGGCGGAGTGGACGTCGCGAAGATGCTGGAAGCCATTCCGAACGCCCAAGGAAAGATGACCGGCATCATGAACGGGAGCATGAAGCTCGAAGGCGAAGTCACGCATTCGTCGGATCCTTTGGCGGGCATGCGCGGCGCCGGCCAGGTTGAGGTGAAAGATGGCCGCATGCCGAGTGTCGAATTGAACAAAAATCTACTGGGCCTCGCCAAGCTCGGCGGCTTGGGCGGCGCGACGGGCGACCCCTCGTCGTTCTCTTCCGCCTCGGCCGATCTCAACATCTCGAACGGTCAGATCTCGAGCCGCAAGATTACCGTGCTCGGCAACGGCGTGGACGCGGATGGAGCCGGCAGCATGGCCTTGGCGGGGGAGGGCAGGCTCGACTATCAAGGCGTTGCAAAACTCAGCTCTCCTCGTCAAGCCGATGTCTCGAACCTCCTGAGCGCCCTATCCGGCGCCGAGCAATCAAACGGCCAGTTGAGTTTTCCATTCACGCTGGCCGGAACGCTCGATCATCCCGTCTTCGCACTCAAGTCGGGAGGCGCCGCCACGCGCCTGGGCGGAATCGAAAACTTGGTCAACGGCCAGACCGGCGCCGAGGGCTCAACCTCGGGCCAAACCGCGAACCCCCTGGGCTCCCTTGCCGGCCTGTTCAAGAAGAAGAAAAAAAGCCCCTAGCCTCCTTAGGTCAGGGCGCGAAGCCAAATTCTGCCAGCGAGAAGCAATTATGATGTCGCCTCTCGATGCAAAGAAAATTATCGAATGCCTTGCCCACGGCGCGGACCCTGATACCGGCGAAGCTCTCTCGGAGCAAAGTCCCTTCAACGACCCGCAAGTGATTCGGGCAATGTTCGTTGCATTGGAAGCTCTGGAGAAGCTGGCTAAGCGGGAGCAGCGGGGCCGCAATCTGCCGCATAATGCCGGCAATGCCTGGTCGGACGCGGAAGACAAAGATTTGCTGGCCGACTTTGACCATGGACTTCCTGTCAAAGACCTCGCGGCGAAGCATGGCCGAACCCAAGGGGCAATTGCCTCACGCCTCGTGCGCCTCGGTCGAATCAAGGAGCGCGATGAAGTTTACAGCCGAACTCCGCTCCAGGAGTAAGTATGAAATTAAAATTCCCCACGCGGCACATCATGGTTCCTGCGGTGAATGCGCCATTCGCGGAAAAGGCGATTTGGCAAATGCTATGATAAGCACTGATGAGCCCGACGGTCTTCCGCGAGGGTGGGTATCGTTTTTATTTCTTCTCGCGAGAGGAACCTCGGTTGCACGTGCATGTTTACGGGTCTGGAGGCGAAGCCAAGTTCTGGATAGAACCGAAGATCGAATTGGCTCAAAATTACGGTTTGACGACCCGTCAATTGAACACCGTCCTACGCTTTATCATGGAGCACGAAGATGAAATCCGCGCTGCGTGGAAAGAGCACTTCGGAAGTTGAAGTGACCAACATTTCGAAGCACGGCTTCTGGGTGTTCGTTGGCGAGCGGGAATTCTTTCTGCCCTTCGACGAGTTCCCGTGGTTCCGGGATGTTCCGGTTGGAAAGCTGCTCAACGTCGAGCTTCCACATGAGCGCCACTTGTACTGGCCTGACTTGGATGTGGACTTATCCGTGGATTCGATAGAGCACCCCGAGCGATTTCCTTTGGTTAGCAGGATGAGGTTCTTGGCCACCCCTCGGCGGACACCTTGATTGACCCGCCTGGTCGTTTCTGTTAAAAATCGAATGTGGCCATGACGCGAGGAACCGCCCGCATCCGCGAGATTCTTGCCGCGACGCGCCTGGAGCGCGTGCGCTACGCCATCCGCGACATCGCGGTGATTGGCGAACAGTTGGCGCGGGAAGGGAAAGAAATATTGCCGCTCAATATTGGCGACCCGCTGGCCTACGATTTCTCGACGCCCCCGCACATGGTCGAGGCCGTGGCTCGGGCGATGCGCGACGGCAAGAACGGCTACGCGCCCTCGCTCGGCGTCCCCGAAGCTCTGGAAGCGGTGCGCGCGCGGGCGGAGCGCCAGGGCATCCGCAACATTCAGAGCGTTTTTATCACGCAGGGCGTGAGCGAAGCCGTGGATATTTGTCTGACCGCTTTGCTCAACCCGGGCGAAAACGTATTGACGCCCTCACCCGAGTACCCGCTTTATTCCGCCGTGCTCGCCAAACTCGGCGCTGAGCCAAACCGCTATGACCTCGACGAAGACGACGGTTGGCAGCCCGATCTCGAGCGGTTGGCCGGCCACGTCTTCGCCGGCACGCGCGGGATCGTGGTGATCAATCCGAACAATCCCACCGGCGCGGTGGTCTCTCGCCGCACCCTCGAACGCATCGTGGAACTCGCCCGCGAACATAACCTGGTGATTTTTGCGGACGAGATATACGACCGGCTGTTGCTTTCCGATGAGGAGCACGTGTCCATCGCGGCGCTTGCGCCCGACGTGCCTGTAGTTACTTTCAATGGGCTCTCGAAAGCTTACCTGGCGCCCGGCTGGCGCGTGGGCTGGGGAATCGTCAGCGGCGAGCCGGCGGCCGTGAAGCCGTACGTCGAAGGCATCCACAAGCTGTTGCGCGCGCGTTTGTGCGCCAACTGCCCGGAGCAATATGCCATCAAGGCCGCGCTCGAAGGTCCCGAAGACCATCTGGCCGAAGCCACGGCCAAACTCCGCCGCCGTCGCGACCTGACAATGCGGTGGGCCCATGCCACCCCCCGCGTCAGCCTGACCGAGCCCCGCGGCGCCTTCTATGCTTTCCCGCGCCTCGACATTCCGGATTCCGATGAAAATTTCACGCGCGAGCTATTGCTCGAAAAACAGGTTATGGTGGTCCATGGCAGTGGTTTTGGACAGGCGCCCGGCACGCGACATATTCGCTTGGTCTTCCTGCCCGATGAGGCCAAGCTCTCCCGCGCACTCGGATCTATCACGGCATTTATCGAAGAACGCTATCCTTGAGGTGCGAATGTGAATCTCCCGGCTCTGATCAATCCGGGCGCGTTTCCAATCTGGGCGACGATGGGCCTGGGGTTTGTGCTGGGCCTGCGGCACGCGCTTGACCCGGACCACCTCGCCGCAGTTTCGACGCTGGTTTCCGAAGAACGGAGTCTCGTGCGCTCCTCGCTGGTGGGGGCGTCGTGGGGGCTCGGGCACACGCTGTCACTGGTGGGTTTCGGGTCCGTTATTGCTATCTTTCGCCTAACGATTACGCCGCGATGGTCCAACTGGCTGGAGTTTGCGGTCGGGTGCATGTTGGTGCTGCTGGGCCTGAACGTGCTTCGCAAACTTCGCGAGACCTCGCCCGTACATACTCACATTCATGAGCACGACGGCGTGGTCCACTCGCATCTCCACTTCCACCTCGGGCAGCCGAGCCACGCGCACGGCCACCGCACGCTGCGCCTGGGCGGGCGGCCGTTTGTGGTGGGGATCGTTCACGGCCTCGCGGGCACGGCGGCCGTGACGCTCATGGTGGTGGCGGCGATCCCCTCGCTCGTCGTCACACTTGCCTACCTCGTAATCTTCGGCCTGGGCACCATTGGCGGGATGGTGGCGATGAGCGTCCTCATGAGCCTGCCGCTCGCGCTCGCCGCCGGCCGCTTCGTTCGCCTGGAGCGCTTCGTACGCCTGGCTGCGGGATTGGCCAGCCTTGGCTTCGGGGTCTTTCTGGCATGGGATGTGCGAGCCATTCAGAGTTTGTTCTGAAAGGTGTACGATGGATAGAGAAGTCCAGGCTCCCGCGCCTCCACCCTTGACCGAAGACTTGCCTTTGAATTTTTGTCCGGTTTGCTCTGCGAAATTGGAATCCCGGAGCTGCAAAATGATTTGTCCCCGCTGCGGGTATTACATGTCCTGTTCGGAATTTGAGTAAGGCGCCGGACCTGCGGCGGCGGAACGGCAGACGCAGTAGGGGCAATTCATGAATTGCCCCTACCCCCACACTTTGAGGATCGAGGATGGCGCTGGAGATTGTCGAAAAGAATATCGAAAGCGTGACCGTGCTGGCGCTATCCGGGCGGATTGTGGTTGGAGACGATAGCAGCCGGCTGCGCAATAAGACCCGGGAAGTCTTGGACCGCGGCCGCACTGAAATGGTGATGGACTTTGGGCGCGTCGGCTACATTGACAGCACGGGCTTGGGAACTATTCTAGCGGTCTACACGACGGCGCGGAACCTTGGGGCCAATATCAAACTGGCTTGCCTCTCCAAGAAATTCCGGGAACAGCTTCATGTGACGGGGCTTGAAAAAGTTTTCGAGATTTTTGACCAGGTCGAGGGCGCCGTGAAATCCTACCAAACGAAGACTTGATCAGCCGGTGAGCTTCGCTCCTCCGCCCTCTTGTCATTCTGAGCGAAGCGAAGAATTCCCGAATTTCGCAAATCAAGCCAATGCGGAGATTCTTCGTAGTCCCGATGCAGTGAATTGTGACGGCTCAGAATGACATTTGTGGGGTTTTTCCTCGAGGCCTTCAGATGCCCGCCGGATTGTCCAGCCAGTAGAGCGTCAAGCCCGAAAGCATTTTGGGATAAAAGTCCGTGGATTTTTGCGGGAGCACATGCCCCGCAAGGGCATTTCCCCAGACGTCGCGGATGGGAGTGGGATTGAGGAGAAAAGCCAGATTGGCACGACCGCTATCCACTTCTTCGAAAACCCGTTCCGGCTCGCGGACGTAGCGAAGGCTCTTTTCTTCGCGGACCGCCGCGCGGGTGACGCCGAGCACCTGCTCGACTAGCAGGCGGTGGAGTAGGACTTCCGGAAGAAGTTTGCCCAGGTCCGCACTCGGCCGAAGCGCCAGCCATCCGGCACGCCTCGGTCCGGCATAGACGCCGAACGCCGTGCGCGCCCGGCCGAGTTCAGCCAACGTCTCGTGGAACCGGCTCGCGCTCACCAGCTCTTCCTGCCGTGCCGCCCGCCATTCAAAGGCCAAGCGGGTCCCTTGGAGAAATTTCTCGCAATCAAAGACGCCGAGACCGTGCACGACGCGGTGTGTGGGAAGAATTGTCAAGCCGTCCGTCTCCATGCGAACGAAGGTCATCATGGCGTAGTCGGCGCGCGGGTCATCGCCGTGCTTGCTTCGCCAGAGGCTGCGGAAGGCCAGCGCCGTCTCATAGCGGTGGTGGCCGTCGGCAATGACGAGCTTCGTCGGCCGCATCGCCTCGACCACCCCTTCAATCTTGTCTGGTTCCGCCACCTTCCACGCGGAGTGGACCGTCCCGTACTCGTCCGTGGTTTTCTGCCAGGGGTGCTCTCGGCTTTCGAAGGCAGCCTCGATCGCGCCCTCCGGGTCGCTGTAGAGGACAAAGATCTGGCCGAAATGCGCGTGCGTCGCCTTGAGCAGCTCGAGCCGGTCGGCCTTGGGCGCTGAAAGCGTTTCTTCATGCGGATGAACGACGCCCGCGGAATAGTCTTCCAGGCGGCCAAGCGCGATGAAGCCCCGCCGCTTCCGAGGCGCGTCATTTCCGGGAAGCCGGTATTCCTGCTCGTAGCGGTAAAGCGCCGGCGCAGACTCGGAAACCAGGACCCGATTTTGAATCCACTCCCCCAAGGTCTCGGCGGCGCGCGCGTAAACGTTCCGCTTCCCAGTGTCGCCCGGCTCGTCGCGGCCGCGAAGCACGCGGACGATATTGAACGGGCTGGCGGCGTAGTAGCGCGCCTGCATTTCGGCGGTAATCTTGTCGTAGGGCTGGGTCACGACGGCGTCGAGCTTCGGCACTAACGCCTGGTTGTAATGCAACGCGCGGAAGGGGAGAATTTCCGCCATCTTTTCCTTTCGATGCGGCTCACCCAGCCTAAGGTTCAAAGCGCATCCTAACCGAGGTACGCCGGGTTTGAGTCCGCTATGCCCCGATGAATTGGGGCGTCACAACTGTAAATCTATTTCAGGCTCCGGGCGCTAGGTTTCTTTTGCCAGCTCTTCCGCAAAAACCTGATAGCCGGGATTGGGGGGGAAAAGTTCGGCGAACAGCTCCATACGCCGGCGAAGCTGCAGCACGGGAAGGTGGTCGGGCCCGACCCGTATCTGCACATCGTGCCAAAGGCCATGCATGTATTCGGCCGCGGTCGAAACCAGGGAGATGTCGCGATAGCGTTCGAAGGGTTCCGAATTGCGATGGCGACGCAGGTGTGGGCCGACCAGTCCCCGCTTCGCTCCCAGCGCTTCCTCATCAATTTCTCCGCGCACACTCAAGCGCAACTCCTCTTCGACAAGCGCCGTGTAACGCGCGACCTCTTCGGGCCGGAGCCGCGGGCGAAGGAGTTCGGCGACGCTGGCCAGAAACTCAAAGCCGGTGTCATGCGCGTCGAGTTCGCGGCCAGGGAGCAGCAAGTGGATGCGCTCCGGGTTTTCGAGCCACACTGCGGAGTGGGTTTCGCCTTTGGGCTTCACGAAAGAAATGACGTCGCCACTGTCAAAGCAAGCGATATACGGCACTACGAGAACGCGCATCGCCCCCAGCCGCTGGCTGATCGAAGCGGGGACAGCCTGCGCCGGCTCGCGAACCATGGTGCGCTCTTCGGCGGGCGTCAGCGAAACCGCGGTGTGGAGCTGCCAGCCGTGCGCCAGGTTCGATAACGGAACGAAAGTTCCTCGAATGTATTCTGAAACCGGAACGCTTTCGGGTGTGGGTGTTTGGGAAATGCCCAAGTTGACCTCGCCAATTATATGCCTCCCGCCTCCTAAACCCAAGCTCGACCGGAGGAGGAGACGCCTTCGATAGGTCATTCTGAGCGATTGTCGTCCGCCTGTCCAGACCTTGCACAGGGGGGCACGGGGGAAATCCGGCGGTCAGGGCTGAGGGGAAGGAGTCTCTGCTCGCGCGGGTTGGACCGTGCCACTCGATTCCATCTGATGCATGATTCCCTTGATCTTTTCGGCGAAGCGGCCCTGAGGATTCGCGGCGAGGTAGGCTTGCATCTCCGCATAGGCCTTGTTAAATTGGCCTTCCTTGAGATAAACGTCGGCGAGCTTGATCTGTATGTCCTCATGTTGCGGTGGGTTGAAAGACCGCGCCTTGAGGAAGCCCTGCTCGGCTTCTGTGAATTGACCGAGGCCGAAGCGCGCAATCCCCAATTGATAATAAAACTGCCAGGCGGACGGGGCGTGGCGCGTTCCCTCCGTCAGTTCCGTGATGCTCGACCGGTAGTTCTTCTGGGAATTATAAACCAGGCCCAGTTGGAGGTAAGCATCAGGGTAGCCGGGGTCGCATTGGATGGCCTTTTGGAGCGCCGTTTCTGCGTCCT
>QHZO01000282.1 GCA_003224695.1 Acidobacteriota bacterium | reverse complement strand
ACGCTTGAAGAGTTTAAGCAGCGCCTGGCCCGCGGGCCCCTGAGCGCGCGGGTTGCAGGAGTCGAGGAATCCGAAGAATCGGTGGATGCGAATTCTACTCGCTTCTTGATCGAACCGTGAGGCAAGGGATAAAGGCAATTGCAGGGGCACCAAGGGTGTGACTCCGTATGCTCTAGCGGCGCTCTTTGAGCGCCGCAATGTTTAGCCGGCTGATGAAAAACGATCATATTTATCTTTTTTTCAACTACGCGATGAGGTATAGCCCATATCAAGGATTCCATATGAGGATACCTCATGCGCGGAGGCGATCTTCAGCCAGGCGCGATGTTCAGCTATCTTTCGCCGGAGCGACGCGTTCCGGCCGACCAGCCGTTGCGGCCGATTCGCCGGAGGGTGGATGCCCTCCTGAACCTGCTCTCGCCGCGCTTCGACGCCATGTACGCTAAGCCGGGCGCCCTTCGATCCCGCCCGAGAAGCTGCTGCGCGCTCTGCTGTTGCAGTGCCTCTATTCGGCGCGCAGCGAGCGCCTGCCGATGGAGCAGTTGGACCATAATCCGTCGGCTGACGGATGTGGCCATCCGTCGGCTGACGGGTTGCTGGACGCCGAGGTGGCGCGCGCCTTCTTCGAGAAAGAAATACAGCGCCGGAATGGCTACTCCCCACGGTCTTTTCATACGAGCCTCATGAAGTCTTGGCGAGATGCTGGCAGTTCAGTTCTGAGTTGCCGAGCGCCATGGCCTTCCGGTTGGTCAGGCCGCCAAATTCCTGAAGAAACCGCTCGCGTCTGAAGCGCAGCGCCGATGCCCGGATCGTGGAGGGATCAAAACCATCCGGCCGGAAACGCGCGAGAGCGTCGAGGAGCGAGGCCGCCGTCTGCTCCCCGAAAAGAATTCCCGTGACACCATCCGTGACGATCTCCAGCGCGCCGCCTTTCCCAAACGCGATGACGGGAGTCCCGCAGGCCTGCGCCTCGGCCATGACGATTCCAAAATCCTCTTCTCCGGCGAAGACGAAGGCCCGACAGCGCTGCATCGCTTCGATCACCACCGAGCGAGGCTGGGAGCCCAAGAATCTGATATTCGGCTTCGCGGCGCGCTCCAACTTCCGCCGTTCCGGGCCGTCGCCGATGATGACCAGAGGCTGCCGACATTGATTGAAAGCCTCCACAATCAAATCGGCCCGCTTGTACGAAACCAACTGCGAAACATGCAAGTAGAATCCATCCCGGCCCTGGCTGGGATGGGCCTCGACGAACTTCTCGGTGTCGACCGGAGGATAGATAACGCCGCTCTCCCGGCCATAGCAATCGTGAATCCGCCTTTGAACGTTTCGCGAAATCGCGACGAAGTGTGTGACGCGCTGGGCCGCGCTCCAGTCCCAACGGCGCAACCGGCCTCGTATCGCCGATAAGGCGAGCCGGCCCAGCGGACCGGAGGCGCCGTAATAAGTTTCGTAACCATCCCATACGTAGCGCATCGGCGTGTAGCAATAGCAAAAGTGCTCCGCCTTGGGGCTGGTGCGAACCCCCTTCAGCGTGGCCGCGTCGGAACTGATGACCCGATCATATCCGGAGAGATCGAGGCGCTCCGTCGCCCAGGGGAAAAGGGGCAGGTAGAAGCGATAAAGGCGCGTGGCGGCGGGCAGGCGTTGAACGAAGGAGGTGTGGACCCTGTTCCGATGGCACAGGTCGGGAAACTGTTCCCGGTCCGCGACCAGCGTGAACACATCCGCGTCCGGGAACAATTCCAGCAACGCTTCCAGAACCTGCTCGCCTCCCCGGCGGGTCACGAGCCAGTGATGCACCAGAGCCGTCTTTGGAGTGCTGGACGGAATCATCTCGCGCTCCAGTCGGGCCTCAAGAAAGGGTGCCCGCTTCATTTTCCTCCCGGTCGGTGGGGAGCCGGCGCGCGATGGGCCTCATGCGTCCAGGATTTCCGCGTACAGCTTGCGGTGGTTGCGCGCGCAATCTTCCCAGGCAAAAACCCGGGCGCGCTCGAGGCCCCTCTTCCGCAGTGTCTCCCTGCGGGCCGGATCTCCCAGGACGCGCTCGACCGCTTGCGCCAGGTCGGCCGAATCCTGGGGATCAAAGAAGTGCGCCGCGTCGCCCGCAACTTCGGGGAGCGCGGAGGCTCGCGAGCAAACCACCGGCGCGCCGCACGCCATCGCCTCGACGACGGGAAGCCCGAAGCCTTCGATGAGCGATGGCATGATAAGCAGGTCCGCAGCCCCATAAATATGCGGGAGCAGCTCGTCGCCCACGTAAGCAATAAACCGCACGTGCTCGGAAAT
>QHZO01000281.1:12874-13145 GCA_003224695.1 Acidobacteriota bacterium | reverse complement strand
GAGCAAGCCGGCTACCGGGCAGCCTGCTTATACCAAGGCGGCCCCATTTGCTTTCCTCCGACCAATCCCTACCGGTTGCCCCGGCTCGCGATGGGACCGGATACAGATTTGGAGGTCGCTCTGGAAAGGGAGGAGATTATCTGACCATGACTGTTGTGCTCTCAGCTTTTTATGTTGCGAATTATCCCGAAGGAGGCGGGCACTTCTGGGAATATATGCAATTTGTCCAGGGGCTGCGGCAAATCGGCTGTGACGTCTATTGGCTGGAAAG
>QHZO01000281.1:11139-12855 GCA_003224695.1 Acidobacteriota bacterium | reverse complement strand
GGGATGGGCGGGAAGTTCATCTTGTACGAGAACCGGAGGACCGAGTCGGGCGAGGTCAAACGCGATTACGTGGGCATAAGCGCATCCGAGGCCGAAGCCGTCTTCCGCCGTGCCGACCTGCTGCTGAATTTCCACTACCGGATCGATCCGGCCCTGCTGTCAATGTTTCGGCGCACCGCCCTAGTGGACTTTGATCCCGGGCTACTGCAAACCTGGATGAGCACCGGGCAAATGGTCGTCGCCCCGCATGACGTTTACTTGACGACGGGCGAGACGGTGGGAACGCCCGGGGCTCGTATCCCGGACTGCGGAATAAGCTGGCGCCACATCCGGCCGCTGGTTTCCTTGGAGCACTGGCCGGTAGCCCCTTGCCGCGATAGTGAAGCGTTTTCAACAGTCTCCGCATGGTGGACCTACGACTGGCTGAAAGACGAAAAGGGAAACCTCTACGACAACAACAAGCGAGTGAGCTTCCTGGAGTTCTTGGAACTGCCGCGCTTCACCCCCCAGGCGCTCGAGCTGGCGCTGTATTTTGGCGAAAGCGCCCAGGACGCAGTGGACCGGAAGCTGCTGGAGAGCCACGGCTGGCGGATTCGTCACTCACTCGAGGTCGCCCGTACCCCCGAAATGTACCAGGCCTATATCCAGCAGTCGCGCGGCGAGTTCAGTTGCGCCAAGCCCTCCTGCATGAAGTTCCAGGGGGCCTGGGTCAGCGTGCGGACGCTGTGTTATTTGGCCAGCGGCAAGCTGGGGATGTTCCGTTTTTCCACTTTGGAGGAGGCGGTCAGCGCCTTCGAGGCGATCCATAGCGATTACGAGCGGCATAGCCGGGCGGCGCGCGAGATTGCGGAAGCGTACTTCGACTCGAAACGGGTCGCGAGGGAAATTCTCGACTGCGCATTGAGCCGCCCGTCAGTTGACGGACACACCCAAGACAGAGAGAGCGGTTTGGGAGAGGGAAAGCCTGCGAATCTGGTGCCGGGATAATGGTTTGGAGAGAGTCTTGAGAGATCCCTTCGAATTGGGCTGAACCGGGTGTGGAAGCCCAGGCAAACTGTGAAGCTCCACGCGTAAAGATGGAAGGAGAAGCAAACGATGAGACCGATGAGTGACAAACCTGAAAATGGAGATATGCGCGTTCAAAGGCACGAGTCGCCGCATCGGGCGCCGGAAACGGGAGTGGCTCGACCAAGAGCGGTGATTGCCGGAGGCTCAGGATTTCTCGGGTCTCATCTTTGCGACCGCCTGTTGGCGGAAGGCTTCGAGGTGCTTTGTTTAGATAACCTGCTGACCTCGGAGGCAGAGAACATTTCCCACCTTCGGTCCGTGCCCGGATTCACTTTCATGGAATGTGATGTGACCCAACCCATCTCGATTCCTGGACCTGTTGACTACGTTCTTCACTTCGCCAGTCCGGCAAGCCCTGAAGACTATCTGCGGTTCCCCCTCCAAACCCTGGCCGTAGGAAGTGTAGGCACCCGTAACTTGCTGGACTTGGCGAAGGTCAAAGGCGCCACGTTCCTTCTGGCGTCAACGTCAGAGATTTATGGCGACCCTGAGATTCATCCGCAGCCGGAAAGTTATTGGGGGCGTGTGAATTCGGTCGGGCCGCGGAGCGTCTACGACGAGTCCAAGCGATTTAGTGAAGCGATGACCATGGCTTATTTTCGCGCTGAGCTCGTGCGCGTCAGAATCCCACGCATTTTCAACACCTAC
>QHZO01000281.1:5045-11075 GCA_003224695.1 Acidobacteriota bacterium | reverse complement strand
TTGCAAGCCCGCAGCTTGTGCTATGTGAGCGACCTTGTGGAGGGCATCTACCGCCTGCTCACCGTTCCCTCCGACGACCCGCTCATCGTAAATTTGGGAAACCCGGAGGAAGTGACGGTGCGCGATCTGGCCCTTGAGATCCTGGGAGTCACAGGAAGCAAAAGCGCTATTGTCTATCGTCCTCTCCCGCAGGACGACCCCAGGATCCGGCGGCCGGATATTCGAGTCGCGCGAGAGCTTCTCGGGTGGTCGCCGACCGTCTCGAGGCGAGAGGGGCTGAGACAAGTTCTCCCGCACTTTCAAAAAGCTGTTCGGCAACTCCAGATAGCCCGATCGGATGGCGCGGAGGAGGTCTCCGCGGCGCATGGGCGTGTCGCGCCCTTACCCGCCACGGGTATTTAGACCCAGCTCGAACGGCCGTCTCACGGTTACGGTTGAGGTCGAAGGGAGCTGATAAAATGTGTCCGAGTTTCAGGATTTTCGCGTCGCTCTTATAATTTTTGGCATTAAGGCCAGGCGGTTTCGCGCGCGCGGCTGATTATTACGTGAGCCCTCGGGGCAACGATTCGAGGCCCGGTACAGCCGCCAGGCCGTGGCGATCGTTGTCGAAAGTCAACGCCCAGACTTTCGGGCCCGGCGACCGCGTGTTGTTGGAGGGCGGCCACACGTTTGATGGGAACCTCGTACTCGATGAGCGGTCAAGCGCCAACCCTCAACAACCCATCACGATTGGATCCTTCGGCAAAGGACGAGCGGTGATTCAAGGCGGGCTGGGGACCGGAATCCTGGTCCGCAACCTCGGCGGCGTCGTAATTCGGAACCTGGTTGTGGCCGGCGAGGACACTTCCAAGAATCAAGGTTTCGGCATCATGGTTCTGAACGAGCATGGGACGGCCAGGCTTGACTCCATTCGCATTGAAAATGTCGATGTCTCGGGATTTCACTGGGCGGGGATTTACGTCGGCGGAGCACCGACGATTCTGAGGAATTTCGGAGCCCACGTGGAAGGCCGTTACGGTTTTCGGGATGTCCTAATCTCGCGCTCAACCGTCCACCATAACATGTACAACGGAATACTTATCAGTGGGCCATGGAGTAAGGTTCCGGGTGGGTATGCCAATGAAGACGTCACCATACGAGATTGCGTGGTGCACGATACTCCGGGCGACCCTCTTTATGCGCATCACAGCGGCGACGGCATCCTAGTTGATGATACCGACGGCGGATTGATTGACCACTGTACGGCGTATCAGAATGGAGGCGCCAAAGGCAGCCGCAAGGATGGGCCGGTGGGAATCTGGGCGGATGCTTCGAACCGGATCACGATCCAATTCTGCGAATCCTATGCGAACCGCTCCGGAGGCGATACGGACGGAGGCGGGTTTGATTTGGACGGCGGCGTGTCCAACTCCATCCTCCAGTACAACTATAGCCATGACAACGACGGAGTTGGATTTTTGGTTTGGAACTACAAGTATGCGGGGCACCCCCTGGCTAATAACATAATCCGTTATAACCTGACTGAAAACGACGGAAGGAAGCATTTCTGCGGCTCCGGCGAGATCAGGGTCGGCACGCAGAAGATCACCCATAGCAACTTGTTCAACTGCGGCAGCATCGAAGTAGGGACCCATCACGGCGCTCCCGTCGAAAACATTGCGGTCTACAACAACACCGTGCTAGCCACAAAGCACGGAGATCGCATACCGACGGGCATCTGGGTGGGCGGAGGGCCAATTAATTTGAATATCACTATACGGAATAATCTGGTGATAACGGATGGCACAGGACCACTCGTAGTAGCCGAGAAGGGCCAAACCGGCGTCCTGTTTCAGGGTAATGCGTATTGGGCGCAAGGTCACAGCTTTCTGGTGTCCTATGGGGGAATTGAATACCGCGATCTCGCCACCTGGCGCGCTCAGACGGGCCAGGAAACTCTGGATGGGAAGGACGTGGGCATGTTTGTGGACCCCCACGTCGGCCCGATTCCAATGCAGGGCGCTCCGGTGGGCGCCCGGGGTTTCCCCTCTTCGCTGAGCTTTCATCTTCTGTCCGGCTCTCCTCTCGTTGATGCCGGACTGAATCTGCACTCCATGTTCGGCGTCGACGTCGGCAGTCGAGATCTTTGGGGGACGCTCATTCCGCAAGGTCAAGCCTTCGACGTCGGCGCTTTCGAGGCTCCAGGCCGCGATGTCAAGACGACCGCCAGATCAAGGGAAGGACCGTGAGAGGGTTGCACACTCAATTCAAGGGGAGCGGAACGTCGGCGACAGCCTGGAACATACGGAAGGACGGGGGTGTGTTCAGGAAATGCCTGGGACCTGCTTTGGCAGCAATCCTAGCGCTGTTTTTCTTTTCATCCGCTGTTCTTGCGCAGTCGCTTGAAGGCGTTCTGCGCGGTCAAATCACGGATCCCTCCGGCGCCGCAATATCTGCCGCGACGGTGACGGTGACGGACTCCCAGGGCGCGACGAAGCAAGTCCAGACGAACGAGCAGGGGCAGTACGTCCTCCAGGGCTTGCCCGCAGGCACCTACACGATCAAAGTTCAGGCGATAGGTTTCGTGGATTTCGAAAAGGGAAGTATCGTGATTGCGCCGGGCAGTCCTCAGGTCGTGGATGCTAAGCTCCAGGTCGCGATGGAGAAGCAGGAAATCACCGTGAACGATACGACCAATCGCCTGAGCGTTTCCCAGGAAAACAATGCCAGCGCCGTGGTGATCAAGGGAAAAGATCTTGGGGCGTTTTCGGACGACCCGGAGGATTTGCAGGCGGACTTGCAGGCGCTGGCCGGCCCGGCGGCGGGGCCGAACGGAGGCCAAATCTACATCGACGGCTTCTCCGGCGGTCAGCTTCCTCCGAAATCCGACATCCTCGAGGTCCGCGTCAACCAGAACCCATTCTCGGCGGAATACGACACACTGGGCTACGGACGCATCGAAGTCACCACCAAACCTGGCTCCTCGAAGCTCCATGGCCAACTCTTCGCCGATGGCAGCAATTCGGATTTCAACTCGCGTAATCCCTTCGTGACGAAACAACCTCCCTACCACCTCGCGTATGAGGACGCCAACGTCGGCGGCCCGCTGGGCAAGAAGGCTTCCTTCTTTCTTTACGGGTTTCGCCGGGACATGCAGGACTCCTCCATCGTCAATGCCATCGTGCTCGATCTGCTCGATCCTGCTTTTGCCCCGATTCCATTCAGCCAAGCGGTACTCGATCCGCAGGCGCGGACGTATCTTGGTCCGAGGGTGGACTTTCAGTTGAGCCCGAGCCATGTCTTGTCCGTTCGTTACCAGTTCTGGCACGAAAGCAAAAACAAAATCGGTATCGGGCAGTTCAGTCTCCCTTCGCAGGCCTACGACACCCGCAAAACTGAGCATATATTCGAGATCAGCGATACGCAGGTCTTAAGTCCTAGGATCCTCAACCAAACAAAATTCCAGTCCAAGTACGGCAGGGAGAATGACACGCCGGAGAGTTTGTTGCCAGCCGTCGTGGTTCTGGGGGCCTTTACCGGAGGCGGGAACAGCCTGGGCAAAAATCTGATTACCCAGAACACCTACCAACTTCAGAATCTAACCTCGATAAGCGTCGGCAAGCACGCGTTGGCCTTGGGCGGGCGCCTGCGGGACGTTGACGAGGTGGACTATGCTACCCGGGGCTACAACGGCGCGTTTACGTTTTCTTCTATCAATACCTACCTGACGGCTGAGCAGGCCCTCGAGCATTGCAATGCGGCGGGGGGGAGCGCGTGCGCCGTGAGCGGTGCGAGCCAGTTTACGATTACGGCCGGGAACCCGATCGCGCAACTGAATCTGTTCGACTTGGGACTTTTTGGCGAAGACCAATGGCGGGCCCGCCCCAATTTGTCGCTTAGCTTGGGTCTGCGCGTCGAAGCCCAAAATCACATCCATGACCATGCCGACATAGCGCCACGCGTGGGGCTGGCCTGGGGGCTAGGCGGGGCGGGGAATCCCCGGACCGTCTTGCGCGCCGGTGCGGGTGTTTTCTATGACCGATTTCAGGAGGCCCAGGTGCTTCAGGCCGAGCGGCTCGATGGGGTCAACGAGCAGGAATTCGTCGCTTCCTCCCCATGCTTTTTCCCCAACGTTCCTTCCCCGAGCGAGCTCAGCACACTGAACTGCGGCCAGTCAGTTCCGACAAAATATCATATTGATTCGCACTTGCAGGCGCCCCGCACCAGGCAGGCAGCCATAGGCATTGAGCAGCAGATCAGCCAACATGCCACCGCCTCCGTTACCTATCTCAATTCCCATGGCGTCCACCAACTGCTGACGCGCAATATCAATACGCCCTTGCCAGGCACGTATCCCCTTGACCCCGTCTATCCTTTTGGCAACGCCGGGAACATCTTCCAATACGAGTCCGACGGCCTCTTCAACCAGAACCAGATCATCACCAACTTCAATATCCGCATGGGCACTAAGTATTCGATCTTTGGCTATTACACGCTCAGCTTCGCAAATAGCAACACGGCCGGCCCCGACAGCTTTCCCATGAATCCATACGACGTCCTCGCCGACTATGGCCGTGCGGCCTTCGATGTCCGGCACCGGCTATTCATGGGAGGGTCCGTGGGCCTTCCCCGCGGATTCAGCCTCAGCCCCCTGGTGATTGCGAATTCCGGTGCGCCTTTCAACATTACTTTAGGGCAAGACCTGCTCGGCACCTCCATTTTCAACGCTCGGCCGGCGCTGGCGCCGCCGGGTGCGACGGGTCCGGGGATCGTCGCCACACCCTTCGGCACCTTCGACACGCTGCCGGCACCGGATGAATCCGTTATCCCGCCTTATTACGGCGCGGGACCCGGACAGTTCACGCTGAACCTGCGCCTGAGCAAAACTCTCACCTTCGGGAATAAGGGAGCGCGTTCTCAGGGGACCGGAGGCTGGTGGTGGCCATCGCGTAAGGGAAAAGGGCTCGGCGAGCGTGGCCTAAGCGCCGGCGAAGCAGGTTCCTCGGGAGCGGGATCTTCCGAGTCACGCTATAGCCTCCAGCTCAGCCTTGCCGCGCGAAATATCTTTAACTTCGTGAACCTCGGAACGCCGGTCGGGAACCTGACCTCACGGATTTTCGGGCGCTCGAATTCCCTGGCTCCCAGCCCGTTTTCGAGCCTGTCGGCGCCCCGCCGGCTCGACTTTCAAGCGCGATTTACATTTTAGCTGTGGCCGGCTCCGGCGGCGCCGCATTCCAACCGTGTAGCTCGCGAGAAGGTCGGCGGCGGGAGTTTTCTCACCAAGGAGCTGTAGAGGCGACATTTCAATATGTGACAATCACCTCAGTTCCAGTCTTTTCCCAGGGAATCGTCATGGTGAGCGAGCCTTGCTCCGGGCTGAAACGAACCTGGCTGCTCAACCGACCGCCGACGGTGATTCGGGAAGGCTCGCGAGCCGCTCCAAGTATCGTCAGCTTCACCTGCTGCCACCACGGAGTGTAAGTCCCCTCGGTCGCCTGCAGTTTTACATGAACAGAGCGCCGGTCCGCAGTGCAGGAAAAGTTTTGACGCAGGAATACTCCCCTTACGTAGTCGAATGTGTTGCCGTCGTCGAGGTACAAAGCGCCGCGGCAGGCAGGACCCGGATAAACCAGGAGCTCCAGCGGCCCCTTCGGAACCTGAGCCGTGGACTGGATTACCGGCCCTTGCGGAACGATGGCACCGGCGCGCACGTACAAAGGCAATTGATCGAGTGCCGGCGCCACGCTCACCGAACGCTCCAACCGCCGGCCCGTCCAGTAGTCGTACCATTGGCCGGGCGGCAGCGCGACGTCGTAAGGGGTGGTGAATTCCCACACCTTCGACGCAACCAGGAAATCGGAACCGAAGAGAAACTCTTCCTCGTTTGAGTAGAGATTCTCCGCCTGCGGGAACTCGAGAAAGAGCGGCCGCATCATCGGAAGGCCGGTGCGCGAGCTTTCCTCCCAGAGGGTATAGATATAGGGCAGGAGGCGATAGCGGAGCTCGATGTACCGCTTGCGAATCGCCTCCTGGTCGGCGCCGCCAACCCAG
>QHZO01000281.1:3630-4994 GCA_003224695.1 Acidobacteriota bacterium | reverse complement strand
CGCCGATGTCGTCGCCGGCAAAGGGCATGCCCGAAATCCCCAGGCTCAAGAGTGTCGGAATGCTGAGGCGATAGTGGTTCCAGGTGCTCGAGTTATCGCCCGTCCAGGTCGCCGCATAGCGCTGGCCTCCGGCATAGGTGGCGCGCGTAAGCACGAAAGGGCGCACGTTGCCCTGCAGCTTGCGCAACCCTTCGTAGGTCGCCCGCGAATTTTCCATGCCGAAGACGTTGTGGAGGGCGCGTTGGGTTTCCGTCCCGCCGCTGTCCACGCGATCCGCAACCTCGAGGGGAGCCGTCTTGTCCGGGCGCATAAAGACCGCCGGCTCGTTCATGTCGTTCCAGAACCCGCGCACGCCCATGGACACAAAATCCTTGTAGAGCGTGCCCCACCAAGCGCGCGCAGGTGCCCAGGTGAAATCGGGAAAGACGCTCGCTCCGGGCCAGACGACGCCGGAATATACGGAGCCGTCGGGATTGTGCGCGAAATAGTTTCCTGCCAATCCCTCGTCGTAAGGCTTGTAGCCCGGGAACTTCGCGATGTGCAGGTCGGTAATCGCCACGAGTTTGAATCCCAGCGTGTCGAGGCTGCGGACCATGCCTGGGAAATCGGGGAAGCGCTGCGGGTCAATCGTAAAGGGCCGGTTTTTTTCCTGATAATCAATGTCGAGATACAGAACGTCCGAAGGGATCTTCTTCTCGCGAAACGTGCGCGCGATCTCCTCAACGCGCGACTGCGGAGTGTAGCTGTAACGCGATTGCTGGAACCCGAGCGCCCAGAGGGGCGGAAGCGGCGCGCGTCCCGTGAGGTCCGTATAGCGCTCGATCACCTGCTTGGGGTCGAGTCCGTAAATGAAGTAATAGTCGAGGTCCCCGCCCTCCGCGCCGAAGGAATAGGTGTCCGGGTGGGCATGGCCAAAGTCGAATTGCGAGCGCCAAGTGTTGTCGAGAAAAATTCCGTAGGAGCGCCCCTTCCGCAGCGCCAGAAAGAACGGAATGTCCTTGTAGAGCGGGTCGGTGCCCTCCTCCCAGCCATACGCGTCGGTGTTCCACATGGTGTATGAGAAGCCGCGGTGGTCCACAGGGCCGGCTTTGTCTCCCAAACCGTAGTAATGCTCGTCCTCCGGCATCGTTTTCCACACGCGAAACTCCGAGCCATTGAAAGCTATGGGGTGGCGCGCGTCGTCTTCCGCTAACACATTGCCCGAGGTGTCCGAAAAAATGATTCGCAGAGGCGACTTCTCAATCGTGATCCGAACTTGAGAGGTGCTGGCCTCGATGGGAGAGTCGCCGCCCCCGCGGGTCTCTTGACGAATTATTTTCCCGTTCGGATTGTTTGCGTTTGGAACGACCGCCCACGAGAAATCT
>QHZO01000281.1:1388-3503 GCA_003224695.1 Acidobacteriota bacterium | reverse complement strand
GCAAGAAGCCAGAGGATAAGAAGCATGGCAATTCGGATCCTGTTCATTTTCATTGGCATCCTCGCCCGTGCCCGGGCCGCACCAAACTGATTTTTTACTAAGCCCGAGCCGCAGTCATTCCCGCGAAAGCGGGAATCTACTAAGCAAGTCTATAGCAATGTGCGGTCGAGGGACGAGATTCCCGCTTTCGCGGGAATGACGATTGTTTCTTTACAGTGATTTTTTTTGGGGGAACCCTCCTGGTTGGGTAGTGGGTCAGTTTGCCCGATGTAGAGGCGAGTTTATCTCGTCCGTCAGCCGACGGACGGCGTAAAGCCGCCTCTACCTCAAACTGACCCACTACCCCTGGTTGAGCGCGCTGGCCGCGGTTTGACGCGTTGTGGGAGAATGAGGTCGGATGTATATTAGCGGCCGGTCAGACTAAGAGGGTTGCCGTAAAAGAGTAAACCCATGGGGTTATTAGAATATGCCCGGCGTCATCTTTCCTCGAGCGATTAATTGTCGTCGGTCAAGACAAGTTCTCCCTTACGTCATGTTCATGGTCATGAGGTGTATGACTGCGGCCGCTCGCGATGAATCCAAGCTGTCACGTTTATTTGTTCAGTACAAAGTCAAAGAAGGAATCGTGAAGTCGGCCAAGGGTCTTCTCAAGCACACCTACCTCGTTCCAAGCGGCCCCTATTTCCAACTCTTTGACTGGGACACGTATTTCATGGGCGTCGCACTCAGCGAGGACGGTGCGCAACCGGAAGCTCTGGAAGGTTCCGTGGAAGACTTTCTCGAAATGGTCGGCCAGAACGCGAATGATACGGGGTACGTCCCGCGGGAGATTGCTCCGGACGGCTTTTGGGCGCTGCCGGAGATGTGCAAGCCGTTTCTTGCTCAAGCAGCATACCGAGCTTCGCGGACGGCGGGGAGCGCGGACTGGCTGAAGCCGTGGACCAAGCAGCTCGCGCAAACGCTCGAATTTTGGGAGAACACTCGACAGTCTGCGGACGGTTTCTTCCGCTGGTACAACGGTGTCGAAAGCGGCGTGTACAACAATCCGGCAGTCGTGGACCGGCCGGCGGAGGTGACGGAGGGGGTGGATCTTCAGTGCTATCTCTACAGGGAATATCGCGCCATGGGGTTGCTGGCTGGGAAGGTCGGCGATGCCCAGAAATCCAAAGAATACGATCGCAAAGCCGATGACCTCGGCGCCCGCGTCCGCGACGGAATGTGGTCGGAGACGGAAGGGATGTTCCTGAACATTTATGCCCGGACGGGCAAGCCCATCCGCATCAAGACCTGGACGAACTTCATGCCTCTATGGGCGGGAATCGCTACCAGCAGTCAGGCGAAACGAATGATCGAAGAACACCTGCTCAACCCCAAAGAGTTCTGGGCGCCGCACGGGATACGAACACTCTCGCCCGACGAGCTCCTCTACGATCCCATTCAAGGATATTGGCGCGGCCCGGTGTGGGTGGTGTCGTCCTATCTCATGACGCACGGGCTTATGAATAATGGTTACCGTGAGCAGGCGCGCAAACTCGCCGAGGAAACCGAGGAGCTTCTCTTCAGGACGGCCGGCCCCTCGCCGGCAGCCACTTCGTAAGTTGGGACCTCCTGGGGGAACACATCGTCGAGGAGACACAGAAAGGCATTGATCCGACAGCATTGAATCCCTTTTGAAATTGCCCATGGCCATCACGGGTCGAACCTTGCGAAGAGTCATTCGCGGGATCGCATGCCTGGTTATTCTTGGAACCAGCCTGTGTCTGGAGACGGCCGTGGTTTGCGTCCGGGCGTAGCCTCAGTCCCCGGCGCTCAACGATATCGTTCGCTACATTTCCTCGAGCTGGAATGCCTTGACGCGCTCCGTGTCCGAGTGCCAGACCTTCGTGGATCCGAAAACGCACGCGCAATCTTTCCTTTACTTGCCAGCGGGTCTCGCCGTCCCACCAACGATTGGAGGACTTGAGAAAAGCTGCTCGCTGCGTGTCTTGCACCTTCCCAAACCGATAACCAGAATCGGGGAGACGAACATTCAGGAAATCCATCCCGAGGGGCTCTTGTATCTTCCCCACCCCTACGTCGTGCCGGGAGGAATGTTCAATGAGATGTACGGATGGG
>QHZO01000281.1:0-1359 GCA_003224695.1 Acidobacteriota bacterium | reverse complement strand
GGCGGAATATTGAACGCCAACCGCGGCTACTTTCTCACTCGCTCCCAGCCGCCGTTCCTGACTTCGATGATTCTTACCGTCTATGACGCCGAAAAGGCGCGGAGCCACCAAGATCGCGCCTGGCTCGAAAGGGCTTACCCTTACGCCTTGAACGATTACGAGTTGTGGACGCACGCTCCGCACTTGGCGGGTGATACCGGTCTCTCCCGCTACTACGATTTCGGCAGCGGCCCCGTGCCGGAATTAGCCGGCGAGTCGAATGATTATTATGGCGGCGCTATCCGGTACTTTCTTCTGCATCCGAACCAGGCGGACTCTTTCCTCGCCCGAGCGGGCGATAAGGATCTGACCGGGCCGGCTTTCCCGATTCTTTTGTGCCCGCCCGTCGGCGGTCAAACGGCCGGCCCCGGGTGCAAATCCGTGGAGGATGCCCGTCTCACCAAAGAATTTTACGCAGGCGACCGCGCGATGCGCGAATCGGGCTTTGACGTCTCCTCCCGCTTCGGGCCTTATGGCGCGGGGACCACAAGCTATACTCCCGTCTGCCTCAACAGCTTGCTATACAAGGCGGAAACGGACCTCGAGCGCATCAGCCGTGAGCTCGGCCGGGACAAGGACGCCGCGGCGTGGCATGAGAAGGCCGCTGACCGCGCTCGCCTAATCAACGGATACCTTTGGAACCCGGAACGCGGGCTCTTCTACGACTTCAACTTTAAGACCGGCCAGCCATCGGACTACAATTACGTAACTACTTTTTATCCGCTGTGGACCGGCCTCGCGACGCCGGAGCAAGCCGGGGCTGTCCAGCGAAACCTGAAGCTATTCGAACGCCCCGGTGGGCTCGCCACGAGTACTCAGGAAACGGAAGCGCAGTGGGACTTGCGCCGCTATGGGTTCCACCAGGACGCGGACCGCCTCTCCCTCGAATTCCTTTCCACGGTGCTCGTCAATTTCCGCCGTGACGGGACCATTCGGGAGAAGTACAACGTGGTCACACGGTCGTCCGAGACGCGGGTTGCGGTCGGCTATACCGCGAACGTAATTGGTTTTGGCTGGACCAACGGCGTGTTTCTCGCGCTTCTTCATGAGCTTCCCAAGGGAAGCGTTGACCGCCTAAGCCGCGGCGACTGATAACCCGCTCACGGGTTTTGCGTTTTCTGCTTGTGCAGGTTCTCGCTCAGCTCGATCTCGCGTTTGGAATCCGCCTCGCGCCCGAGCTGCTTGTAGGCCGTGCCGAGCAGGTAGTGGGCTGAATAGTTGTTGGGGTCCATCGTGAGCGCCTTCTCGAGAAATCCTGCCGCCAGATCCGGCTGGCCCTTCCTCAGCTCGACCTTGCCCAGCAGAATATACGGCCCGGAA
>QHZO01000280.1 GCA_003224695.1 Acidobacteriota bacterium | reverse complement strand
TCGGACGCCTAGGTCGTGTAATGCCTTGACCGCCTCAACGGACTCGGGCCGAATCTCGTCTTCGACTGCAATGGAGCCGATCACGGCGCCGTCTCGGAGGACATAAAGGACTGTCCGTCCTTCCGACGCCCAGGTACTTACCGCATGGTCGAGTTCGGATGGAACAGTAGCGCCGGTGCCGGCCAGCAGTCTCGGCCCACCGACCGCCACACTGTGTCCATTCACGCCGGCGCGTGCTCCAAGTCCCGGCAACGCATCGAAGCCCGCCGCTGGTGTAGGTTTGACGCCGCGGCGAGCTGCGCCTTTCACGATAGCTTTGGCAATCGGGTGTTCAGAGTCAGCCTCCACCGCCGCCGCGAGTCCCAACATTTCTCCTTCATCTATATGCGGGGCGACGGCGACTCCAGAAAGAACAGGTGCACCACGCGTAAGCGTTCCGGTCTTATCGAAGATCACCACATCTAAATCGCGTGCTCGTTCCAGTGCCAGGCGGTCTTTCACGAGCAATCCATTGCGTGCGCCGATGGTTGTTGAAATCGCAATCGCCAGCGGGATTGCAAGCCCCAGCGCATGCGGGCAAGCAATGACGAGTACGGTGGCCGATCGGATGAGGGCGTGTTGTTTATCACCCGCCACCCACCAATAAGCAAACGTAAGCGTGCCCGCTGCAACTGCAATATAGAAAAGAAGTGCTGCTGCGCGGTCAGCCAGAGCCTGAGCGCGCGAGCCGGAAGCCTGCGCGGCGGCGACCAGCCGCATAATGCCCGAAAGTGTCGTCTCCTCCCCGATCGCTCTCACGCGTACCCGGAGGCTTCCGCCTGCGGCAACCGTTCCGCCCACTACTGCCGAGCCGGGTGCTTTGGGAATCGCTCGCGATTCGCCGGTTG
The DNA here is from genome assembly GCA_003224695.1 of Acidobacteriota bacterium. Lineage (GTDB taxonomy): Bacteria > Acidobacteriota > Terriglobia > UBA7540 > UBA7540 > Gp13-AA74. Next base: position 1,577 of record QHZO01000280.1, on the reverse strand, counting down.
ATCAGCGACTCATCGACCTCGGCCGTGCCCTCCAACACGACGCCATCGGCAGGCACACGCGATCCCGGCCGAACGAGGACCACGTCGTTTACGCGCAGCTCTGCGAGAGGCACTTTTTCGATTCCTGACTCGGTTATCCGCTCGGCGCTGTCCGGCAGCAATGCAGCCAGCGCGCTGAGAGCTCCACGAGCTTGGGTGACCGCCCTGATCTCCAGCCAGTGGCCAAGCAACATCACGCTGATCAGAGTCGAGAGCTCCCACCAGACGTCAACTTGAAAAAAGCCGAGAGTCGTAGCCAGGGAAGCAGCAAAAGCGACCACAATGGCCAGGCTGATCAGGGTCATCATGCCGGGCTGGCGGGCGGAAAGTTCTCCGCGTGCACCCTGAATGAAGATTCTTCCTCCGTACACGAAAATGATCGTGCCCAGAATGGCGGGCACGTATCGCGATCCCGGGAAAACGGGAGCATGGTAACCAAGCCAGTGCTGTACTTCAGCGGACCAAAAGACCACCGGGAGCGTTAGGGCCAGGCTCAGCCAAAATTTGTCGCGAAACATTATCGCGGAGTGTCCGGCGTGCTGATTGTGGCTCGAATGTGCGACCGCATTCGTCGGGCGCGCGCCCGACATTCCGTGCATCTCGTGCGCAACAGCGTTCCCCTTGTGGCCAGACATGAAATTGGCTCTCATGATCAGTCTTCTCGGATGAGTTCAACCATCTACCGCGTCAGGTCGGTCTGTACTGTCAGCTTCCGGTCAAGGAATCGCGAATAGTGGTCGCAATTTCCTGTGCATGCGTCTCGAATGCGAAATGGCCCGTCTCGTTAAACGGCGGTGCGCCCTCCGCCGACGGCGAGTCTTGCGCCGTAGATGAAACTGGAACGATCCGTCGCCAAGAAGACAATGGCCTCTGCAATCTCGTCCGGTGTAGACGGACGCCCTGCCGGCGCCTGGGCGGCTAGTTGATCGAGAGCATCACCCATGGGTTCCGCGCCTTCCGTGCGCATAGGTCCAGGGCTTGCTGCATTGACCCGGACACCACTCGGGCCGTATTCAGGTTAAGGCCTGACCTGAAGTAGCCCCTGAGCGCCGCTGGCCCGAAGTAAAGCGCCGTGATCGGCCCGACAAGATTCATGATCCACATTTTCTGGGCGCGACGCAGTTCATCAATGATGATGATCGCCGCGCACAGAAAGCAGACGCTGAGATACGCCAATGATAGGACGTGCAACCACCCGGGGTACGGCAACATTCAACTGGGCTCCTGGACAGGTGATGTGAGACACAAGTACGTCATGCCGCGCAAGTCAAGGAACACGAGCTGGCGGGCACTTACAAGACGAAGGAGTACATGCTCGCAAGCGGCGCACCGCGCGACGACGCCGGGCCCTTGCATGTACAGATGCGACTCGGCAAATCGCTTCTTTGCGCCGCAGTGCGCACACTGTCCCTCCGCCGAGGTGATATCAATGGCGAATATTTTGCTCAGTTCGCCCGCGGCAGCATTACCGTCAAGATACTCGTAGGTATGTAAACTCATCTCCGATCTCCCGTGGAGCCAAAACGCTCCGTCTTGAT
>QHZO01000279.1:1868-11018 GCA_003224695.1 Acidobacteriota bacterium | reverse complement strand
GCCAACTAGAACCACCAACGCCCACCATTTAAATGACGAGACAGACATGAACGTACCTCCTGGAAGAAGCTGTCAGTTGTCAGTAGTCAGTTGTGACAGGCGGATGGAAAAGCACCCACCATGTCGTGCTGAGCCCTTCGCTTGTCATTCCGATCCGTCGGCTGACGGAGACGAATCTCGCTCTGGCCGCTCAGGATAAACTCCGCGAAGCATCTCGCTCTGCTTTGGAATCAATAGCTTAGATTCCTCAATTCTCTCGGAATGAAAATTCCCGAGGCTTTTTCATCTGCCGGTAGCCACGGCACGAATTAGGTGCCGTGGGCTTTTGTCCGGTCCAATAAAGAACCCACGTCACAAAAAGCGTGACGTGGCTACCCGCTGACGACTGAGAACTGATCGCTGAAAACTGAAAGCTATTCGTACCGCAGCGCCACCATCGGGTCCACTTTCGTCGCGCGCCGCGCGGGAATGTAACTCGCGGCAAGCGCCACCGCAGCCAGCGTCGCAATGGCCACGACGAACGCCACGGGATCGCCCGGCCGCAGTCCGAACAGCAACGAACCCGCCATTTTCGCGGCCGCCAGCGCCAGCAGCGTTCCGGCAGCCAAACCAACGGCCAAGAGCGCCGCGGCCTCTCCGAGGATCAACGTCATCACGTCGCGCCCGTCCGCACCGAGAGCCATGCGAATACCAATCTCGTTTGTCCGCCGGGCCACCATGTAGGAAATCACACCATAAAGGCCGACGGTGGCCAGCAGGCCTGCGAGAAACCCAAAGAAGCCCGAGATCGTTGCCATCAGGCGTTCCGGAAGAAGGTTATCTTGTATCATGGCCTTAAACATCCAAAAGTCCGTGCTGATCTGCGGGTCGGTTTCCGCAATACTGCGCCGCAGCCTGGCGGTGAGGTCAGCCAGCGGAGCGCCAGAACGAATGAGAATCTGGTCAAAGAGACCGGGGCTCGGATCCTGAGTTTTGGAAAGAAAGGCAATCGGCGGGAATGTCTCTCGAAGATCCCCGTATTTCGTGTCTTTCACCACGCCAATAATATCGAAAGCCGTTTCCGGGCTAGAGGGTGTGGCCTCTCGCCGAAATTTCTTGCCGACTGGATCTGGTCCCAGCCCGAGCTGGCGGGCGAAGGTTTCGTTGACAATCGCCACTTTCGGGGACGTGGGTGTGTCGCGGTTATCGAAGTCCCGGCCTGCCAGCCGCGGTATTTCCAGCGTCTTGAAGTATTCGGGACTGATCCAACTGAAGTTCGAGTCAATTCCGTGCTTGCGGTCGGACCCGAATGACCAGACTCGGTTGCTGGTGCTCGACCCGCTCAACGGAATGGGGCCTGCCTCCGCCGCCGCACTGACACCCGGAACCGCTCGAAGCCTGCGGAGGATTTCCTGCTTGAAAACCAGGCGGCGATTGACGGGCAGGTTGAGCTGCGTCAGATCCAGATTCGCCGCGAGGACACCATTCTCCCGGAAGCCGGGATTGACCGTTAGCAGATTGTGCAAGCTGCGGGAAAACAGCATCGCGCCCACCATCAATACGAGTGAGAGCGCGACCTGCGTGGCCACCAGCGCCCGCCTCAGGCCAAAACGCTCGCGGGTTGCGGTTAGCCCGCGGCTCTCAGCCTTCATTACCGCGCCGAGGGCAAGGCGCGTCGCCCGCGTGGCTGGCGCCAACCCGAACAGCAAAGAAGTCAGAACGGCCAACCCCGACGTAAAACCCAGGACGCGCCAATCGGGATTCAAGTTCAGGAACAAACTGTTCCCTTGCGTATTGAGGAGCGAGACGAGAGGCCGGTTAAGAGTTTCCGCGAGCACTAAGCCTGCACCTGCGCCGAATGTCGCGATGAGAAGGCCCTCGACCAGCAATTGGCGAATCAGGCGGCCGCGTGATGCCCCCACGGCGAGCCGCACGGCAATTTCCCGTTCGCGTGTCATGGCTCGCGCGAGCATGAGATTGGCGAGGTTCGCACAGGCGACCAGCAAGACCAACCCGGCCGTGACGAGCAGCAGCCAGAGCGGATTTCCATACTGGTCCCGCAACCAGGAAACGCCGGTTGCTGCGGCGACCGCCGTAAGCTTGAACTTGAGGTAATCTTTTACGTTCTCGGCCGGGTAGTTGTTGGGCAGCGTCGCCTCAAAAATGCCAGGAGAAAAGGCCCGCAACCCAGCCGCAACCTGCGAGAGCGACTCGCCGGGCTTCAAGCGTCCCATGACTGTGAGCCACCAGACAGTACCCGCATCAAGCCAGTTGGATTCGCCGCCCAGAATGGCTTGGGAGCAGATCGGGAGGGCGGCATCGAAGGAGCGCCCGACCTCGAGGCCGAAGAAACCAGCGGGAGTTACGCCGATGACCTCGACCGGATGGCGGTCAATGGTGAGCTTCTTGCCGACGACCGACCGATCACCGCCGAACTCGCCTTGCCAGAGCGAATAGCTGATGACGGCGCCTGGCAAGCCACAGCCCCTGTGGTCATCCGCCGCCGTGAAGACGCGGCCCAGGACCGGTTGTACTCCCAGTACGCGGAAGAAATCACCGCTCACGAATAGGCCTCGAGCGGTGTGCTTTTCGCCAGCCGGGGCGAGGTTGAAGTCGAAATTAGCCCAAGCAAGGACCGCTGAAAAGACCTGTTGATAGTCGCGGATTCGTTCCCAGAGCGGATTGGTGAGGGCAGGATACCAGCTTGCCTGGCTTCCTCTCCAACCGGTCCTGTCGGCGAGCTGCACACTGACCAGTTGTTCCGGGTTCTTCACTGGCAGGGCACGCAGTCGCACGGCATCAACAAGCTGGAAGATTGCCGTATTCGCGCCAATGCCAAGCGCCAGCGTGAGCACGGCGATGACAGTGAAACCGGGGTTCCTGGCCAGTTGCCGCATGCCATAGCGTAGGTCTTGAATGAGATTTCCCATGCTCGCACCTTCTGGCGTCGTTCGTACCACCTTCGGTCATCTTTTCAGCTCCACTCATCCCGTTTCAATTAGGCACGATATATGCCAAGCGGCGAGAGAGTTAAGTTATTGATTCTATGACGGTAAGCAACGAGTCAATGCCCCGCAATGTGGGCCAGGTTGCTCGCCTGTGGGACAGCCGTGTTCGAAAACGTGAAGCCGGGACCCTTCGCAAGCATCCGCACGCCGTACTTCAAATCTTGCAGCAGGCTTCGCATTGCTCGCCTCGAATTGATTCATTGACTCATCGGGTCAACGCGCCATTGAATGATTAAGAGATTGAGAGATTGAGTGATTGAGAGAATTAAGAACCTCCGCCGTTCGGTTGCCAAATCATCCGATCACTCAATGACTCAATCACCCGATCACGCGATCAGCCAATCACCAAATCGCTCAATGCCGCAATCGCTCAATCGCCCGATCGCTCAATCTCCCAATGCACTCATTCGTAACGGATGGCTTCAACCGGGTCGAGCCGCGCCGCCTGCACCGCGGGATAAATCCCGAAGACCATGCCCACGGAAACGGAAACCAGGAAGGCCAATAGAATCGAGGCGACGGTGACGATGGTGGACCAGCCGGCCAGCACCGCAATCAGGCGGGACATCCCGAAGCCAAACCCAATCCCCAGTACTCCGCCGACAAAGGAAATCATCGTGGCTTCGATCACGAACTGGCGGACGATATCCTTGCGCCGCGCGCCCACCGCCCGGCGCACCCCGATCTCGCGCGTGCGCTCCATGATGCTGGCCAGCATGATGTTCATGATGCCGATGCCGCCCACCAGCAGCGAGATCGAAGCAATGGCCACCATCACCACGTTAAACAGCCGCTCGGTTCGCCGCTGCTCGGCCAGCAGCTCGGCGGGAACGATGACGCTGAAATCCGGTGTGTTGCGGTGGGAGGTATTGAGAATGCCGCGCACCAGCTCCGCCGAACTGGTGACGAGCGAGGCATCGGCCATGCGCAGGTAGATGCCGTCAATCTCGTCGTGGATCTCGCTCCGGTTGTCTTCGAGCCGGCTGATCGCGGTCAGCAAGGGCACGTAAATCAAATAATTGAGGTCCTGGGCCGGCAGGCCCGAGACTTCCGAACCGGGAGTCAATTGCGGCCCCACCACGCCCACGACGTGGAGCCACTGCTCATCCACTTTGATGTACTGGCCGACCGCCGGCGTGGGGCCGAACAGGCTGGCCTTGGCGCCCTCGCCCAACACACAAATGGGCCGCGCTTCCTGATTTTCCTGGCCATCAAAGAACCGGCCATCCACTACCCGCAGGCCCGCAATCTGAACGTAGCTCGGCTGGACGCCGTAAACCACCGGCAGATCCATTTGTGGCCTGGGAAAGACTTTGGAAGGAACAAAGCGCTTGCGGGGCGTGGAGGCCACGATCCCCGAGAGGTTCGCGCCGATGACGCGATAGTCCTGAAAGGTCAATCCGGGCGAAGTCTTGCGGATTTTATTGTGGGTGTCGTAATCGGTGGCTTCCTTCGCCTCGATGATGAGGTTGCGGACGCCGAGCTCCCCGGCGCCAATGGAAAGCATCGAAACGACGGCCGCCACGCCGAAAATCATTCCCAGCATGGTGAGCAAGGAGCGCAGTTTGTGCAGGAGCAGGTTGTCGAGGCCGAGGCGGAAATCCGGGATGAACCGCCGCCAAGGCGGGACTCGCAGCGCCCTCGGCGGTTCGATCACGTGGCCGGCGGATTTCATCGCGAGCCCACGCCCTCCGCCGGCGCGAGCGGCGTTGCGGCTTTCTGAGACTTCTTCATCGCCTGCTCGGGGTTGACCAGGGCGACTTCGGTGCCCTCGGGGAGCCCCTCCACGGCCACGCGGCTCTCCGTCTGGTACTTGATTTCCACATCGCGCGACTGGAAGGCGCTCCCGCTTTTCACGTAGACAATCGGCTTGCCGCCCTTTTCGAAAATCGCCTGCCGGGGGAGGCAAAGCACTCCCTTGATGTCGCTTCCGAGGATCACCAGGTGAGCAGTGAAGCCCGGGCGGAGTTCGGCGGCGGGTTTATCCAGCTCGAACGTCGCATCGAATGTGCGCGTGGCGTTTCCACCCCACATGTCGCCCGACGTCGCTCCGGGCAGGGTCTTGACTTTGCCCTTGAACGCTGCGCCCGGGAGGGCATCCACGTGGACTTCGACGGCTTCCCCCACTCTCACGTTCGTCCGGTCACTTTCATCGAGCTTCGCCTCGAGCTCCATCTGGTTGGTCTCAAGAACCTGGGCGATGTAGCTTCCGGGATTCACCTCATCGCCCTCGCGATAATCGGGCAGAGTCATGCCGCCGAAGAAGAACCCGCCCGACGCCTCTTGATTCTTGCGCACTTCCACCATCCCGCCAATCGGGGCGCGCACGCGCATGCTTTCAATGCTCCGTTGCGCTTCATCCATGGCTAGCTTCGCTTTGTTTCGCTTTTCTTCGGCGACCGCGATGGTGGCCCGGTTCGAGGCCGCATGCGATTTGATATCCTGCTCGAGCTGCGCCAGGGCGCGGTGGGCCTCCGCGAGCGCGAGCAGATTCTTTTTGGCGTCAATGGCGCTCAAGAGTTCGTTCTTGCTGACGTCAAGGTCCGCCTGCCGGACGGCGAATTGCGCTTTCAGCAGCGCCACTTTGTCCTGGGAAGTCTGGACCTCCGCGTCGGCTTTGGCTTTGGCGATTTCCTGCTCGGCCTGAAGCAGATCCGAGCGGCTCTGCTCAAGGTTATACTGCTGTTCGCTCGGGTCGAACTCAATCACCACATCGCCCCCGTTAACACGCGACCCGCTTCGCGTCAAGTGGATGATACGCAGCGTCCCGCCGCCCACGGGCGGGGCGATCAGCATCATGCTGCGCACCGGCCGCAACTCTCCCGTTGCGTACACTTTAAGTTCCAGGTCTCCCTTGCTCACTTTCGCGACGGGAATCTTCGCCTGGGTCTCGCCAAATTGTCCGCCGGCAAGCGCCCGATCCGCGGCCGTTAACGCGAGGGCGACAAAAACCACGGAGTTGAGCCGTAGAAGTTTCATACGGATTCCGGATTCAAGATTTCAGATTCCCGACTATATTCAAGGTTTCAGAGTCCCGACTATATTCACGATTTCAGAGTCTCGACTATTGGTTCTGAGTCGGATCGCGCGTGGCCACTACTTCCCCCGGCTTCAGGCCGCTCGCCACCTGGAGCTGCCCTTCGCTCCTCCGGGCCACCTCGATGGGACGCTCCTCAAAATTCGATCCGTGGCGGACGTAGGCCACTGTTCGGCCGGACTTCAGAAACGCAGCCTCGGGAGGGATCAGGAGGGAGTTCGGCACGCGCTCGACGGTGATGCGCAAATTCGCGCTCATGCCAGGTCTGAGCCGCGGGTCAACCTGGTCAAGGGCAAGCTCCGTCTTGAAATTCCTCGGGAACGGCCATCCGGCGGAAAAATCCGTCGAGGCCAGCGGGCTGATGCGCGTGATGTGGGCATTGAATTGACGGTCGGGCAAGGCGTCCACGCGAACCACGGTGGCGTCACCTATCTTGACGCGCCCGCGGTCTATCTCATCCACGCGGGCGCTGACTTGCAACGTCGAAAGGTCGGGGAGTTCGACAATCGCTGCCCCCGCCCAGGCGCGGTCGCCCTCCTTGAATTCACTGCCGTTACTAAAGGGTCCGCCGGCGCGCCAATTCGTCATCAATGTCACCAAGCCATCACTCGGGGCGTGCAGGGTCATCGAGGCGATGATTCTTTCCGCCCGGTTAATTTGGAAGAGCGCCTTGTCGCGCTTCTGTTTCTTGCTTTCAAGGTCAGCGGCATCGCCGGCCTTGTCTGACTTGAGCTGGGCCTCCTTTTGCGCGAGAGCCTGCTGGGCATCGGCGAGTTTCAGCTTAGCCTCCTGGCCGTCAATTTTCGAGAGGATTTCCTCCTTGCTTGCGTCGAGCTTCGCGGCTTCCACATCGTAGCGCGCCTTCATCACATCGGTCGTGTCCTGCTCTTCTTTCATCCGCGCCTGAGCGCGGGTCTGCTCTATTTCTGCATCGGCTGCATTCAGGTCCGAGCGCAACTGCGCCAATTCCTGGTCCGTCTTGGCGGTATCGAACTGGACCAGCAAGTCGCCTTTTTTAACTTGAGCGCCGTTATGAGCCAGCTTAACGATATTAAGGTCTCCGCCCCCATAGGGGGCGGCAACCAATGTGGAGCGCGCTGCCTGCACCTCGCCCCGCAGCACCAGGAAGCCTGTGAACTCGCCCTTGCGCACCTCCGCCGTCGGGATCGTCGACGCCGGCCTGGCGATCCGGACGAGGGCAAACACGCCCGCGAACGCTGCCGCCAGACCCGCTCCGGCAAATCCCCACCGCCGCCAGCCGTTCTTGGTTTTTTCGGACATAAGAAACTTCTCGTCCCCTCACCCCTTGCCCTCTCCCCTGCGGGGAGAGGGTGTCACGCGTAGCGGGACGGGTGAGGGGCCGCGCTCAAGTCTCGCCGCGGCTCCGTTTTACCACGTCGCCTTCGCGCACCCCGGATACGATCACGGCGTCCAGATCATTCCTCGGTCCAATCGTGACCGGGCGTTTTTCGAAGCCGAGGCCCGCCTTGACCAGCATAAAGTTCTGGCCATGCTCGCTCATCAGGCTGTCCACGGGGGCAACGAGAGCATTGGGCTGGCGCGCAATCTCCACTTCCACAGCGGCCGACAGGTCAGGCATCAGCCGCGGATCGCTGCCCTGAATCGTAAAAACCGCGTCAAACTCACGGACGGTTTGGGAAAATCGCCCCGCGTGCCCGATGGAATCCAGCTCGTCGAAGGTCGCGGGAAACACCATTCCGGGATAGGCGTCGAGATGGACCTGCGCCTTCATCCCCACCTTCAAATCCAGGAGATCGGCCTGATTGATCTCGACGCGGGCGATCATCTGGTTCGGATCAATCACCTGCATAAACGGCACGCCCGGCCGTATTTCCTCCCCCACCTGCACCTCGCCCATGCGCCCATTCTTCCAAATCGTGTTCAGCACCGCCACGCCGTCCATCGTTGAGTGGATGGCCATCTCCTCTTCGTTGCGCTGGGCGTGCAGCATGGTCTCGCGAGCGCGGTCGCGCTGAATTTCCAGGCCCCGGATTCCGGCTTGGGCCGCCTTGCGCCTCGCGATGCTTTTCGGCGTCAATCCGGGAGACGATCTCGTTTTTCTGCATCTCCAGTTCGGCCGTCTTCTCCGCGTCCTCGGCCTGTTTCAGGTCGGTATCGTCCTTGGCGCGCGCGGCATCGGCGTCGGCCTGCTTCTTGGCAATTTGGTCTTCGAGGTCCCGAAATTCCGCCTGCTTATCCAGGAATGTCTTGATTTCGTTTTGCCGGTCGAACTCGACGAGCAGGTCGCCCTTCTTGACACGCGTTCCGGCCGGGGCCAGTTTGATGATAACCAAAGAACCGAACGACTGGCCGGCGATCCGCGGAGCGAGTACCGCATGCGCTGCAATGGCTTGAGTCGTTCCCGTCAGGCGAAGCACCCGCACGAAATCGCGCCGCTCGGCGACGGCGGTCGTGGGGACGGTCTCGGTGGAGGGGCCAATGCCGGATTTTCGCGCCGAGGATATAAGCCAGACGAGCGCGACCAGCGCGACAACCACGCCTGCGCCAATCCACAAGAACTTGCCTCTCGATGGGGGAAGTATCGGAGTAAGTTCAGAGGCAGGCTTGAGCGATCGGGGCTTCGCTTGCTCGGCGCCCTCGATTTCGGTCACGGATGATTGGAGCGTTGGAGGGCTCATAAATCTTGGAATCCTCAGCCAAGATGCTCGGCTTAGAATGACTTCACTGTCAATCGGGCATCCTCCCGAGTGGATCAACTCGACCTGCTTCACCTCGTAGCGCCGCCGTCCCGGCGGCATCGGAGCAAGGCCAGAGGGACGCTGGCGATGCTGCCATTCTCTCCGAGCGAATAGAGGCTGGACGGAGCCGATGGGTTGCACCGGCGGGCAGAACGAACCGGGTAGCCTCAATCCAATCCCGAACCCGCTCGTGCTGGCAGCACGGTCTTGGTATCCATCCAGTCGAAGTGGTCATGGCGCGCCGGCAGGCCGTTTTCCTGCGCGAAGGTATTTCGAACCGCTTCCACCTTTTGGACCCAATCGCCCAGCGGCAACAGCATTTCTCGATAGAAGAGGTAAGACATATCCACGGTCCGGTCGGGGAGATGGTCTTTGACGTCGTCGAGGACGTGCAAGTACCGCCGAC
>QHZO01000279.1:0-1805 GCA_003224695.1 Acidobacteriota bacterium | reverse complement strand
GCGAGGTCCATCGCCCGGTCGAGGTACATCACGGCATCTTCGGGCCGCTTCTGCTTCACCCCCTCCGCGGTTGAACTCAAAAGGGTATCTATCCGTCCGAGGTCCAAAATCATCCACAGGTTCTGTTCATAGATCTGTGCGACCGACGAGAAGACCTCCAGATTGTAGCGGTTCAACTTGGCACGCCCGATATTCGTCTTGAGAAGGTCCATAAGCTCGCCGTTGTCCAGCATATATTTAAAGACGAGTTGAAGGCGCCGATCGTTATCATTTTTCCATTGCGGACCTACGGCCAGGTCCGGGAGCGCGGGAACGGGCGGGAGAGGCAGGGTCTGGTCCCGGGCATCCTTGGGGGGGTCAAAGACGCCGTAGGAATTTCCGAAAATGGGTTTTCGCGCCGAGGAAGGGGCCCAATCCCAACTGTCGGCCCAGAATTGCGCTTCCTCACTCATCAATTGATAGACTCGCGCCATATAGAGCGCGCGAGGGCCGTAGAATAAATTGAAAAAGGAATCGAGCAAGACGCGCGGGTCGGCGTCCGCGACGTGCCACGCCGCGGCCGTTCCTGTTGCGTACCCGGCCCAGAAAGTCTCTGGATGAAGCCCTTCATCGGCCCAGCCTGCAACGAAGGCCCCCATCAGGTCGGCCTGTTTTTTCTCGACCGCCGTCCGAACCTCCGAGAGCATGGCATTAACCCGCATCGCCGGAGGCTTCGAGGAGTGCAGCATCTCCCACGACGGCACCGTAAAGTATTCCGGGAACAGCGGCTCCTCCCCTTCAGTGGAGGTATAAACCATCTGGCGAATTCCACGTTCTTTGAAGACCGGGTCGAATTGCGGTCCGTAAACTTCTCCATTCACCAGATATTTCGGGAGCCAGGAGATATCTTCGGGTTTCAAAGGGTATTCGCCCCAAAAAATCACGGTTCGCCCCTGCTCGTGCAAGGTGTCCGCCGCCTTGGTAATGAATTGCGCCAAGACCTTCCCCACGCTTCCATGGGCTCGAGCCCTCGTCGCTTCATCACATTGTTCGTTTTGTGCCAATCCGACGTAGTAGGGCTCATCCGTTGAGAGGATGAAATACTTCTCGCCTTTGTTGGCGGCCAGCAAATCCTGAAACATCCCGAAAAGCAGCTTGTAGGTGTCAGGACTGGTGGCACACATTTCATAGTCGCTCTGCGGGTATTCCCGCAGACTTGCATACTGGGGGTGTTTCAAAATAAAGGCATCGTGCGCCGGAGCGTCGAGGTAGGGGATGACCTCGACGTAATACCGCTGGCCGTAGTCGGTCAGTTCCTGAAACTCCCGAGCGCTGAGCGCGTAAGGCTCGACGAGCGCGGCCGCGCTCCGGTATTGGAAGTGCCCCTCCAGCTTGACGGCGAATCCATTGACCTTGAAAAACGAGGCTTGGCGGATCGCCCGCTTCAGCTCGCTCAGCCGCTCAAGATGGTGCGCGTCGTCCCAATAGATGACGCGGAGCTCCAAATCGGGCCAGTCAATAATCTCCCCGGCAGGCAGAAAGAATTTCGCCCTTTCCTGGCGAACCAGTTGGACCAACGTCCCGACACCATAAAAAAGTCCTTGCGGCGAATTGGCGTTGATTTCGACCGATCCCGGCTGGATGAGCATCCGGTAGGCTTGGAGAGCCAGCGCCGCGCGGTTCGAGTCCACTGCGCCGCCGATGGCCACGGAGTGAGGCGCGACCAATAAGCGGAGTACGCCGCGACCTCCTTTTCCGCGAGCGAGCACGATCCCAAAGCGCGCCATGAGATCCTCTTGAAGGGTCTGAACGGCCACATCCCCTGG
>QHZO01000278.1:3639-4636 GCA_003224695.1 Acidobacteriota bacterium | reverse complement strand
TTTCACTGATGGCATCAATGCTCGGAGCCGCAACCATAGCGCCATTGGCGCGGGTGCGTGTGGAGGGCGCGCCTTCGATGAGCAGGTTGTTCGCATCGCCGCGCATTCCGTTGACGTGCGTGCCTTGTGTCGCAAACAGGTCCATGCTCTCAAAGTTGTTGAAGGAGAATTCCTGGACGACTCCAGGTTGAAGCGCCAACAGCGTGGCGAAGTTCCGCCCGTTAACTGGGATGTTCTGAATCTGGGTGTCGCTAATGACGCGAGCGACGCGCGCCTCTTCGGTCTGAACAGTCTGAGCCTCGGCCGAGACGGTGACGACCTCCGTGGTTTTGCCCACCGTCATTGTGCAGGTCAATTGCACGGCCCCTGCCGGATCTAAATGCACGCCGGCGCTGACGCACCTCTCGAATCCTTCCTTTTCAGCGCCCACGTCATAAGTTCCAGCGGGCAGGTTAAGGACCACGTAGTAGCCGCTGTCATTGGTCGTGGTATTGGAAGTCTGCCCGGTATCCTTATTCGTGGCCGTGATCTTTGCGCCCGGCACAACCGCGCCCGAGCTATCTGTGATCACGCCGCTGATTTTGCCGAGCACCTGACTCTGGCCGAAACAGAACTTCCCAACCAGAAGCGTGGAACCCAGAAACAGAGACACTACGACACCGTATCGCGTAAGGTTTTTAAACATGGAGATTACCCCGTCACCCTCAATGACTAGCCCGTGCCCCGACGCAAAAACCACACCTCAATGCGGGCGAGTCTGCTACAGGAGATTAGGACAGTCAATACTTTTGTTGTGCTATTCCTGTACGGCGATTACCTTATACCGAATGATATAGGGTGGTCATTTGGGCGGATTTGTTGGGCTTGGCTGTTCGGCTTTTTCCCGCTCTTTTTCCACCGCATCCAGTTCGTCGCGGCTTGCTTCGAGCGTTGCATCGTGCAGTTTCTTGAAAGCTGCCAGCGCCTCCTGGGCGAGGGCCTTCTCACCGAGCTTTCG
>QHZO01000278.1:0-3573 GCA_003224695.1 Acidobacteriota bacterium | reverse complement strand
AAGTTGCCGATTTCTTCGTCGGCTTTGGCGAGATCGATTCGCGCTTTCATGCCGAGCACAGGATCAGCCCAATCGCGCTTCAAGAGGTCGCGAGCATCCCGCCAGCGCCGTTCTTGAAGATACGTGTCGCCGAGCCCAAATTGAGCCGCTTCCGATTTGGGGGCGAGTTCGAGCGTTCTCGATAGTTCACGTTCGGAGCGCGGCCAATCTCCACTTTGCCAATAAACGGTGCCGAGTCCCAAATGAAGATCGGGCAAATCAGGCGCCAACTGGAGCGCCGCCTGAAATTCTTTTGTGGCGGCAGGAAAAAAGCGGCGGTTGGCGTAATATTGCGCGAGGATCTGATGATTGCGTGCCGAGTTAGGATCGAGCGCCGTAACTTTCAAAAAGCACTCCTCACCCAGTCCTCCGTACGATTGATTCAGCCAGAATAATGCCCACTCGTTTCGCGGGTTGACCTGGAGCACAATTTGTGCATCGCGGCGAGCCGGCGAAAACTGGCCAAGGCGCAATTCGGCCTCGGTGAGCTTTTCTCTTTCCCTCGGTGTCAGAACCTTCTTGCTCTGAAGTTCGTCCCGCAATTTCCGGTAACAGGTTTCCGAAAGCCAAAGGCCCGGAGTGGCCCAGGCCTTGGACGATGCCTGGGTGCAAGGCTCGGACGCTTGATTCACGAACGAGGGCACCTTAACGCCTGACCCGTCGAGCCAGGCTTTCCAGAGCGACCCGCCCAGCGAGCCGGCGAGGCTTTCGGGCAATTGGGCCCTGCCCTCTCGCCAGGCTTGCTGGACAAGCCCCGCAGGCGGTATCTCCGTGAGGCGAATCAACTCTTGAGGGTTGGAGCGCGACAACTGTTCCAGACTCGAAGTTGCCTCTTGCCAGTTCCCACTTAAGGCGGCAGTCTCCGCCAATCCAAGCTCGGCCAAAGGCGATAGCGGATTCTCGGACAGCTCCTGGCGAAACTGGTTCTCAGCCGCGCGGGGGTAGCCCAAGGTCAACAAGACCGTTCCCAGCTCGGCGTGAGCCTGGGGCTGGCCGGGCGATTGCCGAAGCACTCGCCCGAGCACGCCGGCGGCGCGCAAATAATCTCCCGCCTCCATCAGCTCCCGCGCTTCAAGCTGCCTGCCCACGACGCCCGCCGGGAGCTTTTGAGCGAAGACGTGGGAAGCTTCGGCCGCCAGCCGTTCATAGACCAAACCCAGCTTGTACCAGGCGTCAGGAAGAGAAGGGGTTCGCCGCGTTTGCTCTTCGAATTGTCGCGCTGACTCTTCCAAACGGCCGCTCCGCGCCAGGGCATCTCCCAAGGCCAGACGGGCTGTTCCACTGTCAGGATTCAAGACAAGAGTTTTACGGAGCGAGCGGATGGCGCCGGGGAGTTTTCCCAATTCCAGCCGGTCAAGTCCATCCACAAGCCACGCTTGCACTGGTGCCCGGGCGGCGCTCGAGTCCTTGGAAATCACAGGAATAACGGCATCCAGGGACTCGCGATAACGGTGGAGAAGATAATAGTCTGTAGCCAGGCGCGTCCTGACGTGAACCCGCACTGCGGCATCTGCGGCTGACGGACCCAGACTCGAGAGGCATTTTTGGTAAAGGCCCGCGGCTTCATCGTAACGGCCGTCGCGTTCAGCCGCCGCCGCGGCTTGCAGTTTACCTTGGATTACGGAGCCTTGGGCCAGAAGAGGTGACACTGCGAGAAAAATCGCGAGCCAAGCGCATCCAAACCGGGCCAACGAAAATTTATTTCGCCAGTGCGGCCTTGAGAATTCTGATGTCACGTTTTGCATCCGAACAATCGGCTTCACGACGAAACTTCAAAAAGGTCCTGCGTGCTTCGAAACTTGATCCGCCTGGCTTCCTGTGCCCTTTGATGTTCCCTCGCTTTATCATTTGGGGGGCAGGGCGAAAAAAAGCATTGGAAAAGATATTCTACTCCAGCCCTGCCGGGCCTCGAACGACCATAATCGGTCCAACCAACGGAGGCATTTTCGTAGGATTGGGTCAAGTGGAGGCATACCGAGGCCATTCCGGGGGCGGGCGTGTTGAATGTCGCTTCGAAAGCCGTGGATGAGACCGGCGCGGAACAGCTGATGACACGCGATCCCAACCGCCTCGACCCCTACGCCAACAATGCTATCGAATAGGTCCATTTCCTCTTCGAATAGTCTCGGGAAGTCCCGCCCCATTCCGCCCTCAACGTAAGGCGCGCCTATTTACTGAGGACCGACCGGGGCAACCGGGGAGGAGTCGAGCGCTTTAGAGATTTCAGGCGGCAAAGCCAGCTGCAACTTCGGATCTAATCGCAGGGCTTCTTGTATTTCCGCGCGTGCCGCTGTGGAAAGGGTCGCGCTCTCCGAAGCCAGCAACAAGCCCAGCTCGAAATGAGCTGAGGCCATTTGGGGGTCGAGAACGAGCGCTCGCCGATACGCCGCCTCCGCTTGGTCGTTTTTCTCTTGCTTAGCCAGAGCCGTTCCCAGTCCAACATGTGCGATGGCGAACCCCGGCTCGGAGCGGACGGCGGCTGCGAATTGTTCGGCGGCTCCCTGAATATCGCCGGCGTTCAACAAAAGATTACCCAAGTTGTTGCGTGCCTTGGCAAAATTTGGGTTATAACGCACAGCCGCGGAAAACTCCTCAGTAGCTTCGTTGACTTTTCCTTGTTGCCAGAGCACGCCGCCAGTATTGTTGTGAGCATCCGCATACGTCGGGTCTTCGGTCAAGGCGCCTCGAAACTCCTTGGCAGCGCCGGCTAAGTCGCCGGAATGCCATAATTGAAGCCCTCGATTGTTTTGGGCCCGGGCCCGGGCGAAGGCCACATCTTTCCTCATCAGCAATTTGGCTTGCGCAAACTCAGCCTCAGCTTTTGCCGAGTTGCCCAAGTGCCTAAGGGCCGTGGCTAATCCGTAGGCGGACATGGCCTCCTGGGGCCTTTCCGCGAGCGCCTTCTCGAAGGCCCCGCGGGCCCCCGCCCAATCTCCGAGCAGGAGTAGCGCGTTCCCGAGGTTTTGCTTCGCCTCCGGAAAATCTGGACGTTCGGCGAGGGCCTGCCGGAAACGCGTCACCGCAGATTGAAGAGCGCCCTGTTGCATCTCGATGTAACCTAATCCATCCATAGCGTTCGCGTTCTCAGGTTCGAGACCGAGCACTGCGTCCAATTGTTCCCTGGCGCCTTTAAAGTCGCCGTTCCTGAAAAACATATAGGCAAGTTCGAGGCGTGCAGCCACACTTCGCGGGTCACACTCGACGGCCTTTCTGAAATCCTCAGTCGCTGGTATCAGCTTGTCGGACTCTAAGGCGATTCGGCCCTTCTCTAGCCACGCAGCTGAAAGCCTCGGATTGAGTGAAAGCGAAAGATTGATCGCGTCAAGAGCACCCACGGAGTCCCCAGCCGATTTCAGCGCGGTCCCGAGCTGAAGGTAGGCTTCCGCCGAATCGCGATGTTCGTGGACGGCCCTTCGGGCCACCGTCACGGCGGCGAGAACCTGGTCCGGAGGAATGGCGGCTGGCGGAAGCGTGATTTCTGACTCGCCGGGTTGACGTTCGGTGACCTGCCCTGGGGCAGCATGGGGAGAGACG
>QHZO01000052.1:23349-26275 GCA_003224695.1 Acidobacteriota bacterium | reverse complement strand
GGCTTGGTCGGAATGAAGGTTTACACGGTGTCGCGCTCCGGGTTCCGGTTCCTCGTCCTCCTCTTCGACGGGACTTCGGGCGAATGGCTGGCGTTGATGGAAGCCGACCAGCTCGGGCGGATTCGGACCGGCGCGGCAAGCGGCGTGGCGACGAAGTTCCTGGCGCGCGCGGACGCTTCGCGCGTCGGAGTGATCGGCAGCGGCCGCCAGGCCCGGACGCAGCTCGAGGCGGTTGTGAATGTGCGGAAGATTTCCGAGGCGAAGGTTTATAGCCGCGAACGAGCGAGGCGGGAGGAGTTCGCCAGGGAAATGAGCGGACTCCTCGGCGTGACGGTGGCGCCGGCCGAGAGCGCGGAAGAAACGGTGAGGTTTGGCGACGTGGTGATTGCGGCCACCAACGCTTCGCAGGCGGTCGTTCGCGGCGAGTGGCTGCGGCCGGGCGCTCACGTCAACGCCATCGGCGCGAACATGGCCGACCGCCGCGAGGTAGATGACCAAACACTTTCGCGCGCCGCGCTCATTGCCGTGGATTCGCTCGAACAGGCGAAGATCGAAGCCGGAGACCTGATTCAAGGTGAATCGGCGCTGCCTCGCGGCTGGGAAGGGGTCGTCGAACTCAAAGACGTGATCTCCGGCAAGCAACCGGGCCGGAGCGCCCCCGACGACATCACTCTCTTCAAATCCACGGGCTTGGCTCTGTGGGACGTCGCCGCGGCCGGTGAAATCTACTGCCGCGCACGGGCACGGGGAAAAGGCCGCGAGATGGATATTACAAGTCCTGGCGCGGCGTGATCTTTAACCCCCTGCGGCTCAGCTCTGCTTCGCCTTGATTTCGATTTTCTTGGCAACAATCTCCCCGCTCTCGGTGAGTTCGCCCGCCACGCCGACAGTCTGGCCGACTTTCAAATCGCCAGCCGTCCCCGCGCTCGCGTCGGCGCGCTTGATTTCGGTCTTATCGTCGTAGCGAACGTGGAAGATGATGTTGTCGGTGGTGGAGACGGTGAGTTTGCCGGCGGACTTCTCGGTGATCTTTCCTTCCAGAGTAAAGTTCGACTCCTGACAAATTCCTTGCACAGCCCCGCCGTGAATCAATATCAGTCCCGCAGCCAGGGCTCCGGCGAGAAGGGGGAGAGTAGGCTTCTTCGGCCGGTTCTGATTTCGCGTGTCCATCAGGGTCACCTTCTTCTGCGGGTGGGAGTGTCGGTTCCTCGCTCGCCCCCGGGTTCTGGTTTTAGTTGCACGGCTACCGCGCGGAGCAAGGAATCCTTTGGCAAGTCCGTCCGCACGACTATGGCGGGGATCGGAATCGCCACGTCCCCCTCTGTGTACGGCAGCACCACTTGGACGGTTTCGCCCACCGCGTAGTGCTGCGAGGTCATAAAAAGGGCGCCGCTGCGCGAGATGTTTACGGTCTCACATACGTCTTCGATTTGAATTCCGCACTGGCGGCGCGTCACCTTGACACGCATCTGGAGAGGGGCGCGCCCTCTTTTCCGCTGCTCCGTATCGGGGGTTCTATGCGGGCGCTCGCCGCCTTGCCGGGACCCGCTCGGCGATGCACCCCCAAAAGTTGCGGTGTCACCTTCGGTCGCCGTCTGATCGGGCCCTTCTGTCGTGAATTCCCAGGTCGTGGTCGCCCTGCACGTCACGCAATTCCTGGCGAGGAGGAACCCTCCGTCGAGGGGGCCGTATTCGGCTTCAGGAACCTCCGTTAGGAGCTTCTGGCCGCATCGCCGGCAAGCCAGCCACACCTTGATCCGAACTTCATCTTCGCCGAGTTCCGCCAAGGTAAAGCGGATGCCCCACAAGTCGCCTTCCGTTTTAATCAATTCGAGCCCCAAGTTGTGAACCCCGTTCGTGGGCGCATCGGATATCCAAGCCACCCGAAATGTGCCGCTGCGATGGTTGGTGAGGCTGGTGACGAGCAGTTCGGTTTCAAGGTCCACTGGAGCGAGGAGCCGGGTCATGAACCCGTTCTTGCTGATCAGGACCGTCTCAGTCTCCTCGTCAAAGAACTTGGTTTGCTTCGACAGGCCCTTGATGCGCACCGGCAGGGCCATCTCCACTCGGTCGCTGCGGCGCTGCTGGGTCGGATGGCTCAAGAGGTGATATTCCTTTCCGTGGCCCCGGGCCGGAGAATCTGAGCCTAATGGGGAAACGAAATGCCAAGCAAGTTCGCGAACTTCACGTACTCGACGCCGAATTCTCCCGCCCGGGGCGTTCCTTCCGCACCCACCCAGATCACTCGAAATAGCGCCCCGCCGTGCCTCTTGGTTTCGATCCGCACTTCCGCGCCCACCGTCAGCTTGACGTCAGATTTGACTCGGGCGCCGAATTTGCTCACGGCCAGGACCTGAGCTTCCTGAACGAACCGCCTGCCATCCGCAAGTTTCCCCGTGATGAGAACGGGGATGCGGATTTGAATGCGAGCGCTCCTCCTCAAAGGCGGAGTCTCAAGCGTTGAAGACATGCTTCACCACCCTCTGACGGTTCGACTGGCTAGGGTTCGAATCCCAGGTCAGCCCTATTTTAACACAAGGATTTGCCGCCTGCTGGCTTCTGGTCCGCCCGCCCGCCGCCGTATAGCCGGTGCCCGCCCCGCCGTCCGAAATTGGGTTACACTTCGTCCCGGCATGCGAGCCGTGGTCCAACGTGTGAGCCGCGCTGAAGTCCGCGTGGGAGGGAAAGTCGTCGGACAAATCGGACGCGGGCTGGTGGTTCTGGTTGCCGTCGGTGCGGGCGATACGGCGGAGGCGGGCCGCGCTCTTGCCGAGAAGATTGTCAACCTGAGAGTTTTTGACAATGATGCTGGGCGGATGGACAGGTCGGTTCTCGAGACGGGCGGGAGCGTCCTCTGCGTGTCGCAATTCACGCTTTACGGCGATTGCCGAAAAGGCCGCCGGCCGAGTTACGACCGCGCCGCGCC
>QHZO01000052.1:0-23290 GCA_003224695.1 Acidobacteriota bacterium | reverse complement strand
GTGGAGACCGGCCAGTTCCAAGCCATGATGGAAGTCGAACTCACAAATGACGGCCCCGTCACTCTCCTCCTCGATTCCGAGAAACTTTTCTGAGAAAGCGATATCGGCCCTATGCGGTGTTTTGATCTGGATGCCCGTCGGCCGACGGGCATGACCAGCGCGGCGGCGGTCATTCCCGCCCTTCGTCAGGCTCAGGGGTGTGAGCGAAGTCGAACGACGCAGGCGGGATTCCACCGGACCCATCGCTCCCCGCGGCCTTTCTAAAAAGCACCCGAATTCCTTTCCGCCAAGTCTGGTTCAGTCCCACCTTGATGACTTCGATCGCGGGATGGAAGTAGCAGATCAGGCGGTCCGTGGAGGAATGGAAGCGAAACCCCGGCGAGACGAGATACAGCCGCGGCAGGGCCGGCGCGAGCTCGACCCCAGGGAAGTAACCGTATTCCCCAAACTGCTTTCGGTCAGCAAGCCACTTGACGCGCAACCAATAGTCCAGGCCTTGCATGGGCAGGTTGATCTGCTCGTCCAGTTTTAATTCCAGCACAGCCAGCCGCCCGCCGCGGGTTGCGGCGAGGATATCAATGACCCCGCGCTCCGACCCTGAAAACGCCGGCACCTGCGGATAAACGAATTGGGGCGAGAGCTCCGGGTCAATTTTGGTCACGTCCTGGATCAGCAAACTTTCAAGCCAGCGTTCGGCCTGGAGGCGGTAAAAAGGGTGGCTTGGTTCCCGACTATCGGCCGCGCGAATTCGGAGCACCTCGTCGAGAAAGCGGCGGAAGTCCTCCCTGCCTTCTTCCTCAAGCCGCCTGACTTCGCCTTCGAGGCCGAAAAAAATGCGCGGCGAAACCAGCCCTTCGATCCACGCCACTTCCAGGCCTCGCACGCGGAGCGAGAGTGTGTTCTTCGGCGCGTCGGGGAAAATGTCAATGTCCTTCAGACGGTCGCCGGCCAGCTCATGAACCAGGTTGCGGTGCGTCTCCAGGAGTTGTTCGCTCTGCCGCGAGTGGGCGAGCCCGGTCGAAACGTTGCCGATGTCGGCCAAGTCCATCCGCTCCAGCCTCGAGCGTTCCCGGTTCCAAGCGAAGATTTCCAGGTCCAGTGATCGGCGATTCAAACACGAGACTCGCTCGGCGGTGGGGCGCGCGGCGCCTGGCGGCAGGAACAATTTCAGGCCCGGAATGGTCAGGCGCTCCGATCGCGCGCGGAGCCAGTCGAGCCAGATGAGCGCGTAGGAAAGAACACTGTCCGCGGCGGCAGGCGTCTCATGCTCATCCATGCCGAGGAAGGCCCATCCCGTCCGCCCTTGCCGCGCCAGACCCCGGATGTACCAGGCGGAAAACGAGTGCTCGCGGTCGGAGCGGATGCTCGCGCGCTCGATTTTCCACTCGCGAAATTCCTGCTTGAGAAGCTGAACCAGCGCGTCGCGCGCGGCGGAGCGGGCCGCCGGGCGCTCACTCCCGGCGCCCGCGGGCTTGAGCTCGCGAAACTCCAACGTCGTCGCCTCGCGCGCACCCGGTTTGCGCACGTAGAGCCCCATGCGGTCGCGATCCGTGTAGGCGATTTCTTCCACGCGCCGGCCGATCGAACGGTTGGGATTCCAAACTTCGAGCAGGAGCTTGCCGAATTCTATCGAAAAGTTCCACCGCGCCGCGGTCAGGTCGAAAAGCTCCGCTCCGTCCTCGTACAAAACGGGATGCCGGAGCGACCGGAGAAATTCGGTCGCCCTTTCTCTCACCGCATCGAGTTCGGTTTGGCCGCTCGATTTAGGCATGGGAGGTTTCCAGGTCCCACTGGCTTCAAGGGAGCTTACGCCTGGAGGTGAAAAATCGCTACTTCTCAGCCGAGGCGCGCTTGCCCAAAGATGGCAGGCCTCGAACTTTGCGGTCCTTAATGGGTTAAGATTGCGCGATGTTGAAAGATTCGGGGGGCGATTCATGACAAAAGGGATTGTGGTGAGGCTGGCGGCGCTCAGCGCGTTGGCGGCGGGGATGATGCTGGCCCAGGACACGAAATTTCCGCCGCAGGGCGAGCAAATTCCCGGCCCGGCCTATCCCGACGAAAGCGAGCACTGCTGCACCGAGGCCACTCAAGCCCGCTCGCGCGAAGCGATCAGCCGCGAATGGCTGACCGACCTCGAGCATTGGCGCCTCGAACATTTGATCCGCATGGGCTACAACCGCGTTGAATATGACCGCCCCGAGCTCAAGTGGACTCAGTCGAGCTTCATCCAGCCGCAGATGATGATCGAGGATCGCACTTTCTACGACCCAGTGGCAGGCCGCTTCTCCGTGGACCGCTACCTCGACGATCTCGAAAAGCGCTACGGGGGAATTGATTCCGTTCTCATCTGGCACACCTACCCGAACATCGGCATTGACAACCGCAACCAGTACGACTTGCTGATGGACATGCCGGGCGGCGCGGCAGGGCTCAGGCAAATGATTGAAGATTTCCACCGCCGCGGCGTGCGCGTGCTATTTCCGGTGATGCTGTGGGACCAGGGGACGCGCGACGTGGGCGAGCCGAACTGGGACGCGACCGCGCGCGCCATGGCCGCCATCGGCGCGGACGGCATCAACGGCGACACGCTCGACGGGGTCCCGAGAGCGTTCCGAATCGCTTCCGACAAACTCGGACATCCGCTGGCATTGGAGCCCGAAGGCGGCCCGGCCGATGCAGCTTTGGCTTGGAACAATTTGACTTGGGGTTATTGGAAGTATCCCTTTGTCCCCATGATCAGCAAGTACAAGTGGCTCGAGACGCGCCACATGGTGAACGTCTGCAACCGCTGGGCGCGCGACAAGACCGACGACCTCCAATACGCTTTCTTCAACGGCGTCGGCTACGAAAGCTGGGAGAACATCTGGGGCATCTGGAACCAGATTGACGACCGCGACGCCGAGGCGCTCCGCCGGATCGGCAAGATCGAGCGCGCTTTCGCCGATCCGCTTGTAAGCCCGGGTTGGGAGCCGCATGCGCCGACGCTTCAATTCGGCGCTTTCGCAAGCAAGTTTCCGCTCCACGGCTGGACGCTTTGGACGCTCGTCAACCGCAATGAATACGGCCTCCAAGCAGAGCAATTGCGCGTGCGGTACCAGCCCGGCATGAAGTTCTATGACTTGTGGAACGGCGAGCGATTGGAGCCGAAAGTCGCGGGCGATTGGGCGACGCTCGAATTCGACATGGAAGCCCGCGGCTACGGCGCGGTGCTGGGGCTAGAAGCCGGCGCGACCGAGACTCCAGGGCTTTCAAAACTTTTGTCCGAAATGCATGAGCTTGCCCGGCGGCCGCTCGCGAGCTTTTCTCCCACTTGGCACTTTCTTCCGCAACACCTGGTTGAGAGTCCGCCGACCAAACCACAACACGAAGCGCCGCCGGGGATGGTCCGAATTTCCGAGGCGAAATTTCTGTTCGAGGTCTCCGGCGTGATGATCGAAGGCGGAAACGATGTCGGCGTAGACGTTCAATATCCCTGGGAGGACTCGCCGCGCCGCCATCATCGGCACTGGATGAGCGTTCACTCGTTCTTCATTGACAAGTTTCCTGTGACCAACGCTCGATTCAAGAAATTCCTCGATGCGACTCAATACCACCCGAAGGACGATCACAATTTTCTCCGCGATTGGAAAAACGGGACCTATCCCGAAGATTGGGGGAAGAAGCCGGTGACTTGGGTTTCACTTGAAGACGCGCGCGCATACGCGGCGTGGGCAGGGAAGCGTTTGCCGCACGAGTGGGAATGGCAGCTTGCGGCTCAGGGCGCCGACCATCGCCTTTACCCTTGGGGGAACGCATGGAACGCGGACGCAGTTCCGCAGCCCGACAAGGGGCGTGAGATGCGCCCTCCGACCGATGTGGACGAATTCCCGAAAGGCGCGAGCCCCTTCGGCGTGGAAGATTTGGTCGGCAACGTCTGGCAGTGGACCGAGGAATTCGAAGACGAACACACGCGCGCGGCAATTCTCCGGGGCGGGAGCTATTACCAACCGCAAGGGTCGCTATGGTATTTCCCGCAGGCTTACAGACTCGACCAGCACGGCAAGTACTTGCTCATGGCGCCGAGCAAGGACCGCTCGGGGACGGTGGGGTTTCGCTGTGTCCTGGACTCCGAATAATTGAGTGATTGGGTGATTGATAGATTGTGCGATTGGATGATTGAGCGAATGAAGACCGGGCAGTTGTCGCCCCACCAGGAATGAACAAACCCCATCGCCTGTCCGATGATCAAATCACTCAATCGTCAATCGCGAAATCACTCAATCGCTCAATCGTCCGATCACTCAATTCAGGGGCTTGAAATTCGCGGGAATTTCTTCGGCACGATTCCGGCGCCTTCTTTGACGGCGATGATCTGGTTGATGGGAACGTCGGTGAGTTTGTCCACCGTGCCGCTCGGCCAGGTGATTTCAAGCAGACTGATCTTTGAACGCTGCCCCAGCCCGAAAAAGATGCGCGGGTCCTGCGCCGACATATAGCTCATTCCGCCTTTGGACTGCTGAGTCTGAGTGAAACCGTCGGCGACGAGCTTGAGGCGTGCGCCGATGCCGTCGCGGTTCGACTTGGCGCCGATCAGAAGCACTTCCAGCCAGTGGTTCGCGTTCCCGCCGTCGTTGCGAAGGAGCCCGGGAGCGCTGCCGCGGATGTTGATGGCGAGGTCCGCATCGCCGTCGTTATCGAAATCGGCGGCGGCCAGCCCTCGGCCTGCGATGGGGCGAATAAAATCGGGGCCAAGCGAATCCGAAACCTTGTCGAATTTTCCATGGCCGAGGTTGCGGAACATCAACAGCGGTTCTTTGTAAGTAACCTCGCTATGGTAGAGCTCGATGTTGTCGAGCATGGCGCCGTTCAGCTGGCAGATGTCGGTCCAACCGTCGTTGTCATAGTCGAGAAATTTCATGGCCACACCGCTCAGCAGGATGGCTTTGTTTCCGATGCCGGAGCGATACGTGGCGTCGTCGAACGAGCCGTCGTGGTTGTTGACGTAAAGGCGGTTCAGCTCGAAATCGAGGTGCGTGATGTAGATGTCCTGCCAGCCGTCGCCGTCCACGTCGGCGGCGTCAATGCCCATGCCGGCTTCGTATTTGCCGTCTTCGCTCGCGGCCATGCCGGAAGCAAAGGAGGCGTCCTTGAACGTGCCGTCGTGGTTGTTCAGAAAAAGGAAATTCGGCCAGGTATCGTTGGCGATGGCGATGTCGGTCCAGCCGTCGTTATTGAAATCTGCGAGCACCACGCCCATGCCCTTGGCCTCGGGCTTGCCGACGCCGGATTTCTCGCTCACGTCGGTGAACGTGCCGTCGTGGTTGTTGTGGTAGAGCCGGATGCGCTCGCCCTTGTAGTTGTCTGGGTGGCAGTAGGCGCGGAAGCCCGGCCGGTGTTCGCCGCACCAGATGTTGTTCTTCGGCGACCACTCGATGTAGTTCGATACCAGGAGGTCGAGCCAGCCGTCCTTGTCGTAATCGAACCAACCGGCGCTCGTGGCCCACTGGCCCTCGTCCGCCACGCCGGCCTTGGCCGTGGCGTCCGAAAACGTTCCGTCGCCATGGTTGTGGTAAAGGATCGAGCGGCCGTAGCCGGTGACGTAGAGGTCAGGGAACCCGTCGTTGTCGAAATCGCCCACGGCAACGCCCTGCCCGTAAAGCCCCTCGGCGCCGACGCCCGCCTTTTCGGTGACGTCGGTGAACGTTCCGTCGCCGTTGTTATGGTAGAGCGCCGAGCGGAGCGGTTTCGCGGGCTTGTAGGCGTCGGTCGCGCCCGACTGCACAAAATAAATGTCCATCAAGCCGTCCTGGTCGTAATCAATCCAGCCCACGCCTGTGCCCATGGTTTCGAGGTAATACTTCTGGTCGGACGCCGTCGCATCCTGAAGGAAGGTGATGCCCGCGCTTTTGGCGATGTCGTTGAAGCGGACGGGAATAGTTCCGGCGGCCTCCGCGCGCGTGCCCCGATCCGATCGGGACGGCCCCGCCGAGGCGGCTCGCACCGCAAGTTCGACGCCGGCGCCCGCCACCAGCGCCAAGGCCAAAGCAGGCAAAATCCCTTTTGGCACGCCGCGGCGATAGCCTGCATGGAACATGCGATTCAATCCCAGCCCCTTCGAGTCAAAACGAGCAACGCTCCACTATAGCGCCGAGAAAGCGCTCGACTCAATCGGCTCTTGCTGGATGGTCAGTGACGAAGAAGGGAGCCGCGCCTCTGCTGCGTGTTCAGCGTAGCAGCGCGACGCCCGCATGGGTTGCGGCGGATCGCAGCCCTTCATCGAGCGTGGCCAAGGGTGCTTGCTCCCGCCGGGCGACTTCCAGGTAGGCTGCGTCGTATGGGGAGAGACCGAATGCTCGTGCCGGAATCAGTGCTTGGCGTGACGAAATCAACGCAGCGTCGGTCTCGATCGCTTGACCTAATAGCCGCTCGATGTCTGTCAGTGACTGGTCAACGTCGGCAGGCTTCAGGATTCCTCGCCGTTCGGCGACCACCAGCCCACTGGCCATTTCGAGATGCCAGAGCGCCGGGACGAGAGCTAGAATGCCCGTGAGCATCAGCCGCCTGACGTGGCCGGCGTAGGCCGGAACCGGATCGGACAGGAACCAGCCGAGGGCGACCGAGGCGTCGAGGACGAAACGCATCAGATCCGTCCCTCCTCGATGAGTTCTTCTACGGAAAGCCCCGGCGGCAGTTTGGCGCGTTTGCGGATGAT
Organism: Acidobacteriota bacterium; assembly: GCA_003224695.1. GTDB lineage: Bacteria > Acidobacteriota > Terriglobia > UBA7540 > UBA7540 > Gp13-AA74. Next base: position 16,599 of record QHZO01000052.1, on the reverse strand, counting down.
CTCGATGTCGCCAAAAATTTCCCTCAAGTCAACCTTTGGCGCGACAGGAACGATTTTGGCCGTAAGTTTCCCGCGCCGCGTAATGCCGATCTCCTCGCCCTGCGCGGCCCTGTCCACAAGCTCGGAAAGCCGGTTCTTGGCGTCAAACAGCCCCATCTTTTTCATCGGCATCCCCTCTCCAATCTAGATTAATAATCTAGCTTAGACGGCCCTGCCGTGTCAATCCCCTGCCCGCGGCGGGCTTGATGTCCCGATGGACAATGCCCTTTGTATGCGCGGCGTCGAGGCCGTCGGCGATTTGCAAGGCCAGATCGAGCAAGGTGTCGTTTGGTAGGGGCGCCCCTTGTGGGCGCCCTCCAGGGGCAGGCACAAGGCCTGCCCCTACCGTCAGCCGTTGCTTGAGGGTTTGCCCCTCGAGCAACTGCATGGCGATGAATGGCTGGCCGTCGTGCTCGCCAATCTCGTAAATAGTGCAGATATTCGGATGGTCGAGCGCAGAGGCGGCGCGGGCTTCGCGCTGGAACCTTTCGAGAGCCTGTGGGTCCTGTTGGGGCGCAAGGCCTTTCGCCCCTACAGCAAGCAGAAACTTGAGCGCGACGAAACGGCCGAGCTTCACATCCTCGGCCTTATACACAACGCCCATCCCCCCCGCCGAGTTTTTCGAGCACGCGGTAATGGGAAATCGTTTCGCCAGTCATGACGGGTGCGGATGATTATACTCGACCCCGCAGCCCAGCGACTCGCCCCTTCTTTGTTTCGGACACCTCCAGTACAATGGCAGCGACCTTCAGGGGGGTGTTTGGGGATGAGGGACCGCCGCTTCGGGCGCACCGGATGGATGGTCGGCGAAATAGGTTATGGGATGTGGGGCATGGGCGAGTGGAGCGGCTCGGACGATGAAGAATCTCTGCGCTCGCTCCAGCGCGCCGTGGATTTTGGTTGCAATTTTTTTGATACGGCTTGGGCATACGGGAACGGCCACAGCGAAGCGCTGCTTGGAAAGCTCGTGCGGGCAAATCCTCAAAAAAAGCTTTACACCGCGACCAAGATTCCACCCAAGAATCTTCAGTGGCCAAGCCGCCGCGGCTCGATGCTCGACGCCGTTTTTCCACCCGACCACATCGAGAAATACGTGCACGCGAGCCTGAAGAATTCCGGCCTCGAGAGCTTCGACCTGGTGCAGTTCCACGTTTGGGAGGATTCCTGGGCTGAGGACGACCGCTGGGTCAAAAAAATTGATGACCTGCGCAGCCAGAACCTCTTCCGCGCCGTCGGCATCAGCATCAACCGCTGGGAAGCCTGGAACGGCGTGCGCACGGTGCGCTCCGGCTTGGTGGATGCCGTCCAAGTGATTTACAACATCTTTGACCAGAGCGCCGGGGATGAGCTCTTTCCCGCTTGCCGGGATATGGACGTCGGCGTTATCGCGCGCGTCCCTTTCGACGAAGGGTCGCTGACCGGAACTCTGACGCTCGACACCAAGTGGCCGGAGGGCGATTGGAGGAACACGTATTTCGTTCCCGAAAATTTGAAGGCGAGCGTCGAGCACGCCCAGGCGCTCCGGCCGCTTGTCCCGCGCGGCATGACCATGCCCGAGATGGCGCTGCGCTTCATCCTGAACAACCCCGTCGTCAGCACCATTATTCCGGGCATGCGTAAGACCAAGCACGTCGAAGCGAATATCGCCACGAGCGATGCGGGACCCCTGCCCGCCGATCTGCACGGGCAGCTCGTCGAGCATCGGTGGGACCGCACGCCGACGGATTGGTCGCAGTTTCAGGATTTAGGATTCAGGGGCAGAAGGCGGAAGGCAGAAGACAGAAGACAGAAACAACTTCGATGGCAATTTTTCCAGCAGAGAGGTAGAGCGCATGGCTCGGAGGCAGAGGGTTACGCGACGCGAATTTCTGGAAACCACCGCGGCAGGAGGCGCGGCATTGGGGCTCGGGAGTCTTGCGCCCGCCGGCGCCTTGGGTGCGAACGACCGCGTGCGCGTCGGCGTGCTGGGCAGCGGCGAGCGCGCGCAATATTTGATGAGCCTGTTCAACAAAGTGTCCGACGTCGAAATCGTCGCCGTATGCGACGTTTACGAGCCGCACCGTGATAAGGCACTCAAGATCGCGTCCGAAAGCGCTCAGGGCAGCGCAGAGTATCGCGAGGTTCTCGACCGAAAGGACGTGGACGCGGTCATCATCGGCGCGGCGGATCATTGGCATAAAAAGATGCTCCTCGATGCCGTCGCGGCGGGTAAGGACGTTTACTGCGAGAAACCGATCATGCACTCCATCGCCGAAGGTCTCGAGATGGTGCGAGCGGTCGAGCGTTCCGGCCGCGTCGTCCAAACCGGCACCCAGCAGCGCAGTTGGCAGCACTACAGGCTCGGGAAACAAATCGTGGACTCCGGCAAGCTAGGGAAAATTACATTTGTACACACTTACTGGTACCAGAATTATTCCGCGAAGGCCGAGCGCGTGGCGCTTGCCAACGTGGACCAAACGAAGCTCGACTGGAAGAAGTTTCTGGGCGACGCCCCCGATCAGCCGTATTCCAATGAGAAATTCATCTGGTGGCGATTCTTCTGGGACTTCGGCGGCGGCATTCTTACCGACTTGCTGACGCACTGGATTGACGTCATCCAATGGTATATGGGCGAAACTGCGCCCAAGTCCGCGGCGACGACTGGCGACCTTTACCTCATGGATTGGCAGTGTCCCGACACCATCACGACGGCATACGAATATCCGGGAAACTTCGCCGTAACTTTCACGGGCGCGCTTGCCGGAGGCGTGGACGACGGCGGCATCGAGTTCCGCGGCACCGAGGCGACCTTGAAGATCAACCGAACGCGGCTGGCCGTTTATCCTGAAGGCGTTCGGTGGGCGCCGGGCACGCAGGCGCCCGAACCCGAGATTTTCGCCCGCAGCGAGCACGATGGAACGGCCGACCACGTTCAAAACTTTGTGGATTGCATCCGCAGCCGAAAGACTCCGAACGCCTCAATTCAAGTTGGCTTCGAGGCCGCGCGAGCTTCCTGGATCGGCAATCTTGCCCTGAAGCAGGGCAAGAAAATCTCCTGGGACGCTGCCCGGAATCAGATTGTTTCCTGACCGCCTCTTTCTCGCCGCCTCACTCCGGATGTTCGGGCCAATGCAACCATGGCGATGAATCCGAAAGATCCCGAAAATGCAATGCCGCCAGTCCGTCAGCCGACGGACGCGGCGAACCGCCTGATCCGCGAAAAAAGTCCTTATCTGCTCCTTCACGCGTCGAACCCCGTGGATTGGTTCGCCTGGGGTGAGGAGGCATTCGAAAAGGCGCGGCGCGAAAACAAGCCCATCTTCCTTTCCGTCGGCTACTACACCTGCCCCGCCATTGCTGAAATCCTGAACAGGCATTTTGTTTCCATCAAGCTGGACCGGGAAGAGCGGCCGGACGTGGACCGCACGTACATGACCTACGTCCAGGCGGCGACGGGCGGCGGCGGTTGGCCGATGTCGGTCTTCCTGACGCCCGAGTTGAAGCCCTTTTTCGGCGGGACTTATTGGCCCCCGGATGACGCTTACGGGAGGCCGGGATTTCGCTCGATTCTCGAGCGCATCGCGGAAGCTTGGGAACATAATCGCGAGGCCGTCACGCAAGCTGCGGAACAGGCAACCTCGCTACTCGAGCAAATCGCGAGCGCCAATGTCTCTGGCGGCCAATTGAGCGAAGGAATCCTCCCTGCGGCGTACCGGCAAATCCGAGCGTCCTATGATGCCAAGCACGGCGGCTTCGGCGACGCACCCAAGTTTCCGCGGCCTGTGGTTCTCAATTTCCTGCTGCGCTACTACGCGCGAACCGGCGAACGCGCCGCGCTCGAGATGAGCCTTCACACGCTGCGCGCCATGGCCGCCGGGGGAATCCACGACCACCTCGGATTTTGAGAAGATGCTCTACGACCAGGCTCAGCTCGCACTCTCCTATGTTGAAGCGTTCCAAATTACGCGCCAGGCGGTTTACGCCGAGACCGCGCGGGACATCCTGGATTTTGCGCTCGCCGAAATGCGAGCGCCCGAGGGCGGCTTTTATTCGGCTCAGGATGCGGACAGCCTCCTGCGCCACGGGTCCACGGAACACGGCGAGGGCGCGTTCTATGTTTGGGAAGCCGGTGAGGTTGCCGAATTGCTGGGGCCCGACGCGGCGGCAATTTTCAACTCTGTTTTCGGAGTAGAGCCGGACGGAAACGTCCCGCCCGAACAAGACTTCCGGCAGGAATTTACACACAAGAATGTTCTCTACGTCCGGCGCACCATTCAGGAAGCCGCAAAGCATTTTGGAAAGCCGGAGAGCGAGCTCGAAGCCTTGGTCCGAAAGGCGCGTCGCCAGCTTTTTGTCGCGCGCTCGCTTCGGCCTCGCCCTCCCACGGATGACAAAGTTATTACCGCATGGAACGGGCTAATGATTTCGGCCTTCGCGCGCGCCTCCGCGGCGCTCGACGAGCCGCGCTACCTCGAAGCTGCAGCCGGCGCGGCGAAGATGATTGAGTCGAACCTCGAAGGCGCGGCGCCGGGAACGCTCAAGCGGCGTTACCGGCAGGGCGAGGCCGCGATTGACGGCTTCCTTGATGATTACGCATTCCTGATTCAGGGCCTGGTTGACCTCTACGAGGCGGACTTCGATTCCCACTGGCTCGCCTGGGCCGTCGAGCTTCAGGAAACCCAAGACCGGCTCTTCTGGGATTCCAAAGCGGGCGGTTATTTTGGCACGACGGGTGGCGACCCGTCCGTGCTGGTTCGCGCGCGCGAGGATTATGACGGCGCCGAGCCTTCGCCGAATTCAGTGGCGGCGACGAATTTGCTTCGGCTCGCCGAGATGACCGCGCGCAAGGATTTTCGCGAGAAGGCCGATAGAACTATCGCCGTCTTCGCGCGCCGCCTGGAAACCATTCCCGAAGCCATGCCGCAAATGATCGCGGCGCTCGATTTCAGTCTGTCGAAGCCGAAACAAATTATCATTGCCGGCGAACCGGCCGCCGCCGACACCCGCGCGCTCCTGCGGCTGGTCCATGAGCGGTTCATTCCGAATAAAATCCTTGTCCTCGCCGACGGTGGTGAAGGGCAACGCCGCATAGCCAAGTGGCTCCCGTTTTTCGAGAGCTTGACCCGTCTCGACGGGCGCGCAACCGCCTACGTCTGCGAAAATTATGCCTGCCAGCTCCCCACCTCCGACCCACACGCGCTCGCCCGCCTTCTCGACTCGAAGGGCGAAGTGGTTTGACCATCTCGTCAGTCCACTGACTTTCGAGGAAGCGGCTTCGCTGGTTGAGTTACAATCCTCGAACCTAAGCTGGTGGGTAGAGAGGACTCTGTGAAGAGAAAGAAGCGCGCGGCACTTCAATATCTTGAAAGAGCGCGCTGGATTGTTGAGCGAATCGCGTCGAAAGATGCCCTGAGAATCATTGAGGCCGCTGAAATTTGTACCGACTCGATCGCCCGTGGCGGCTGGGTACATTTATTCGGAACGGGCCATTCGCGCATTGCGGTCGAAGAAATGTTTCCGCGCATCGGGAGCTTGGTGGGGTTCCATCCCCTGGTCGAGCTCTCGGTGACTTCCTTCCACAACGTGGTGGGCGCGAACGGACTGCGCCAGGCGTTGTTCTTGGAAAAAGTCGAAGGCCTGGGTGAAGTCATCCTCTCGAGTTACCGCTTTGGACCGCACGACTCGATGATGGTCGTTTCGAGCGCCGGCATCAATCCCGTGTCCGTGGAGGTGGCTTTGGGGTCGAAGGCGCGGGGGATGAAGGTGATGGCGATTACCTCCGCCGCGCACTCGCGGGCCACCGCGCCGCGGCATAGCTCCAAGAAGAAGCTGATCGAAATTGCCGATGTGGTCCTCGACAACGCGGCGCCCGCGGGCGACGCGCTGGTGAAAGTCGCGGGAGTGAAATACCCGGTCGGGCCGGGGTCCTCAATCGGCGCTATTGCGATCATCAATGCCATAAAATGCCAGGTGGCGGAGAATCTCGCCGCTCGCGGCATCCAGCCGGACGTGTTACCGAGCCCGCACTTTGTCGGTGATCAAGCGGCGGCACGAGAATTCGAGCGCGTCTTGCGCGCTTACCACGACCGCGCGCAAAAACTATGAACCTCCTTCCCGTGACCACGGTCGGAAGTTACGCATGGCCGGGGTGGTATTACCTGGTGACGGCGGCGGCTGAGCGAGGCGGGCTTGGCCGCGAGGACTTGAAAGAAGCCCTCGACGACGCCGTCGAAATCGCCGTCGAGGACCAGCTCAAAGCGGGCGTAGATATCCTGACCGACGGTGAAATGCGCCGCGTGGACTTTATCGTCAGTTTTCCGAATTACCTTGAAGGCATCGAGCCATTGCCGCTCGAGCGAAAGCTCGGCCCGGAAGGCCACGATCAGCGCCCGCGCTATCGCATTACAGGCGAAATCTCCGCGCCCGAGGGCCTGGGTATTTTCGGGGAGTTGAAATACCTCTGCCAACTGACGGAAGCGCCCGTCAAGGTGGCCGTCCCCGGGCCGCACACGCTGGCGGGGCGGCTGGTGCCGGACGGAAGAATTTATAAATCGCGCGAAGACGTCGCCTGGACGCTCTCCGAAATTGTGCGCGGGGAACTCAGGATTCTTCAGGACCTTGGACCCCACCTGATCCAGATGGATGAGCCTTCGATCGCTTGCTACAAAGAAAATCTGGATAGTTTCGCCGAAATTTTCAACGCCACCGTCAAGGGCCTGAAGTCGAAGCTCGCCATCCACCTTTGCTTCGGCAATTACCGGGCACGGCCCATCGGCCTGCGCACCTATGCGCCCTTGTTCCCGAAGCTGTTCGAGTTAAGCGTCCAGCAGTTTGTCCTCGAGTTCGCGAACCGCGAAATGGCCGAGGCCGACCTGTGGAAGCGCTTTCCAAACGATCGGGAACTCGCCGCCGGCGTGGTGGACGTGAAAAACCATTTCATCGAGCCCGTGGAGACGATGGCCGACCGCATCCGGCTGATGCTCAAGTCGGTCGAGCCCGAGAAACTCTGGCTCGTTCCCGATTGCGGCTTCAGCCAGACGCCGCGCCCCATTGCCTTCGCGAAACTCTCGAACCTGGTGAAGGCCGCGGCCATCGTGCGCGCCGAGCTTACGCGCGCGTGATCGGAAGCTCGTGGTCGGGAAGAGCCGCGCGCCGGGAATTGAGCCCATGCCCACGAAGCGAAAGCAAAAGCCGCCGCACCTCGCTTGGGTTTTCTGTTTGATAGCCCTGATGTCGTCTGGCGATTCGATTCAGGGGATGGAGGAAATGGGACAGACGGTGAGCAAGACCATCCAGGCTCATCAGACCGGCTCTCCGCCAACCTTCGACGGCAATCTGGCCGAATGGGCCGGAGCGGGGAAGGTGAGTCTTGAGGGCCGGCCGCTGGCGGGCCACGCGCGCCGGGCTGAGGTTTCCGTCATGTGGGACGCTAAGAATTTATATCTGGCGTTCGATGTTCGGAGTTCGAAGTTACAAGCTCAGGTGCGCGAGCACGACGGTGACAAGCTCTGGGAGGACGACGGCGTTGAATTTCTCGTGGATGCGCGCCTCGACCGGTCGAAGAAATTTCTCCCCGAGGATTTCTCCTACCACATCAACATCCTCAACGCCGTTTACGATGACCGCGGAACGCCCACCGGCGAGCCCGACCCAAAGTGGAACGGCGCGGCGCGCCACGCCGTCACAATTCTCGATGACTATCACTACATCGTCGAAATCGCCGTGCCGTGGAGCGAAATCGGGCTTCGGCCGAGGCTCGGGACGCGCCTGGGCATGGATTTCTGCGTCAACGGCAAGGACCCGGCGACGGGCGAGTACGATTATTTCGACTGGCGCGGGTTGAAAGTTTTCCACGACCCGTCCGGCTTTGGGGAATTGCTCCTCGCCGGGCCTCGAGGCCGGATGTAGCGCCGGCATCTTGCCGGCACCGGCAAGGGCATTAAAAAGCTTTGCCCCGCATCCAGCCGGTTGACCGCCTGGAGTCCCTGACCTGAGTTAATATGTTAGAAGAGGTGAGGCATGGCTCATCGTTACACGGTAATTTTCGAAAAAGAAGGCGAGGGGGGTTACCACGTTTTCTGTCCGGTCCTTCCGGGCTGCCGGACGCAGAGCGAGACCATCGAGGAAGGGATTAAGAATATCCGTGAGGCGATCATCCTTTATATCGAAACCCTCCGCGAGGACGGATTGCCTATTCCCGAAGAGGACATCCTCATCAAACCGATCGAGATCCCCGCGTGAGTCCCAAGCTTCCCGTTGTGACGGGCAAAGACGCAGCCCGCGTCGCCCAGCGCGTGGGGTTTGAATTCCGGAGACAAAAGGCAGCCACGCCATTTATGTGCGCGCAACGGACCACGCCCGAGTCGTCATTCCGATGCATAGCGGGGTGAACTTAAAGCCGAAAACCTTGCGGGGAATAATTGGGGACCTCAAGCTCACCGTCGAAAAATTCAGCGAACTGTTATGACAGTCGAGGATGGACACCGGCTTCAGAGGGCGAGAGCAAGCAAGTAGCGCACAGTTGTTTTGTAACTGTGCGGCTTTTTGATTTTTCCCCCGAAGAACCGCCGATTTCAAAAGCAAGTCTAGGCTACTTTGCTTTGCTGTCACCCAATGCGGAGATGCTTCGCTGGCGCTCAGCATGACAAGCGGGCCGGCTCAGCATGAGAAGCGAAAAGCCTGCCCTGAGTCCGTCAGCCGACGGATCGAGGGGCGTCAGGTGAGGTTGGCCTTCTAAGGTTTTTGGGGCGGTTTAGGTGGGTTGCTGGCGAGCTTCTCATACATTTGCCAGCGGGTGCGCACGTCCTGCTCGGCCTCTTCCAGGAGCGCGCGAGTGGCTTCGCCGTCTTTCTTGGTGATCGTCGTGAACCGCGTCTCCGTGGAGAGATAGTCTTTGAGCGCGACGGTTGGCGCGCGGGAATCGAGTTGCAAGGGGTTCTTGCCTGCGCGGGCCAGCGCCGGATTGAAGCGGAAGAGCGGCCAGTAGCCCGACTGCACCGCGGCCTTCTGATGCTCGATCCCGCAGGCCATATCGTAGCCGTGCTCGATGCAATGCGCGTAGGCGATGATCAGTGAAGGCCCGGGGTGGGCTTCGGCTTCGAGAAACGCCTTGACCGTCTGGGTGTCGCTTCCGCCCATGGCGATGCGGGCGACGTAAACGTTGCCGTAGGTCATGGCCAGAAGCGCCAGGTCTTTCTTCGCCGTGGATTTTCCGCCGGCTGAAAACCTCGCCACGGCGCCGCGCGGAGTGGCCTTCGACGTCTGTCCACCCGTATTCGAATAAACCTCGGTGTCGAGCACCAGGATGTTGACTTTTGCGCCCGAGGCGAGCACGTGGTCGAGGCCTCCGTAGCCAATGTCGTAAGCCCAGCCGTCACCGCCGACGATCCACACACTCTTCTTGACCAGGGCATCGGCGACACTGCGCAAATCTTCGGCTTCAAGCGTTTCGAGCAACGCGAGTGTACTCTTCAGAGTTTCCACGCGCTCGCGCTGGGCGCGAATACCTTCTTCGCTGGACTGGTCGGCGTCGAGAAGCGCGCGGGCAGGGTCTTCGCCGATCTCAGAAGACAGTTGCGCTACAAGCTCTCGCGCGTACTGATTCTGCTTGTCCAGCGCCAGCCGCATGCCCAGGCCGAATTCGGCGTTATCTTCGAAAAGCGAATTCGACCAGGCAGGTCCGCGGCCCTCGCGGTTCGCGCGGTAAGGAGTGGTGGGGAGGTTGGCTCCATAGATCGAGGAGCATCCGGTGGCGTTCGCGATCAGCGCGCGGTCGCCAAAAAGCTCGGTCATCAATTTGAGGTAAGGCGTTTCGCCGCAGCCGGCGCAGGCGCCGGAGAATTCAAAGAGCGGCTCGAGAAGCTGTACGTCTTTGACCACTCCGAAGCTGAGCGACCGGCGGTCTGTTTCCGGCAGGCTCAGAAAGAACTTCCAATTCTTCGCTTCCTGCTCGCGGATGGGCGGCTGAGGTTTCATGTCTATCGCGCGATGGTCCTTCACGGTCTTACTCACGGCCGGGCAGACTTCGACGCAAAGCGAGCATCCGGTGCAATCTTCGGGAGCCACTTGGAGCAGGTACCGCTCGGACTCTTTTCCCTTCCAGTGCGCGGGCGCCGATTTGAGACTGGGTGGCGCCATGGCGAGCAGGCCCGTCTCGACGCGCTTGCTGCGGATCGCCGAGTGCGGGCAGACGATCACGCATTTCCCGCACTGGATGCACAGGTCCGTGTCCCAGACGGGAATCTCGAGCGCGATGTTGCGTTTCTCCCATTGCGCGGTGCCGGTTGGGAAGGTGCCGTCCGGCGGAAGCGCGCTCACGGGCAGGAGGTCGCCCTCGCCGGCGATGATTCGGGCGGTCACATTGCGCACAAACGCGGGCGCTTCGGGAGGAACCACCGGGCGCAAATCTTCTTCGCTTGTGACCTGGCGCGGCACGGTGACTTCGTGGAGATGCGCGAGGGCTGAGTCCACGGCGGCGAAATTCTTGTGGACAACTTCCTCGCCGCGCTTGCCATAAGTCTTGGCGATGGCGTCTTTGATGGCGGCGATGGCGTCGTCGAGCGGCAAAACGTGGCTGGCGGCGAAAAATGCGACCTGCATCACGGTGTTGATACGGCCGCCGAGCCCCGCCTCGCGCGCCACGGTTGCGGCGTCAATGACATAAAACCGCAGCCGCTTGGCGATGATTTGCGCCTGGACGCCGGCCGGCAGCCGGTCCCAGACTTCGTTCGCTCCGAAGGGGCTGTTCAGCAGGAACGTCGCCCCGGATTCGGCGACTTTCAAGACGTCGACCCGGTCGAGAAACGAAAACTGATGGCAAGCGACGAAATTCGCTTTCGAAATCAGATACGTCGAATGGATAGGCCGCGGGCCGAAGCGCAGGTGCGAGACGGTGACGCCGCCCGACTTCTTCGAATCGTAAACAAAATATCCCTGCGCGTGATGGTCCGTGTGCTCGCCAATGATCTTGATGGAGTTCTTGTTGGCTCCGACCGTGCCGTCCGCCCCCAGGCCGTAGAAAACCGCGCGAATGGTTTCCGGGTCCTCGGTTGAAAAGTCGGCGTCATAACCGAGGCTCATATGCGTAACGTCGTCGTGAATGCCGATGGTGAAGTGGCGGCGCGGCGCGCTCCCATCGAGCTCGTCAAAAACCGACTTGACCATGGCGGGCGTGAACTCTTTTGAAGAAAGGCCGAAACGGCCGCCGATGACCTCAGTAACTTCGAGAGGGCGCAGGACGCCCATGTCAACCCGCTTAGCTTCTTCGAGCGCGGCAACCACGTCGAGATAGAGCGGCTCGCCGACGCTCCCGGGCTCTTTCGTCCGGTCGAGCACGGCGATTTTCTTGACCGTCGCAGGCAATGCGGAAACAAAATGCTCCACCGAGAAGGGGCGGAACAGCCGCACCTTGAGCACGCCCACCTTCTCGCCTGCCCGCGCCAGAAAATTCGCGGTTTCTTCCGCCGTCTCGGCTCCCGAACCCATCAGGACGAGAACCCGTTCGGCGTCAGGCGCGCCGACGTAATCGAACAGGTCATATTTCCGGCCCGTGAGGCGAGCGAACTCGTCCATGAGGTTATGGACGATTCTCGGGGCGGCGAGATGGTAAGGATTCGCCGCCTCACGGGCCTGGAAATAAACGTCCGGGTTCTGGGCCGTACCGCGAATCAAGGGCCTGTCGGGCGACAGGGCCCTTGCCCGTTGTGCCCGGACGAATCCGCGGTCGAAAATTGCGCGGATGGCGAGCGGGGGAACGCCTTCGATCTTGACGATTTCGTGCGAGGTCCGGAAGCCATCGAAGAAATGCAAGAAGGGCACGCGCGTCTGGTGCGCAGCCGCGTGCGCGATGAGCGCCAGGTCCATGGTCTCCTGAACGGAGCCTGAGGCGAGCATGGCGAAACCCGTGCTCCGCGCCGCCATGACGTCACTGTGATCGCCGAAGATGGATAGCGCGTGTGTGGCGACCGTTCGTGCCGCAACGTGAATCACCGTGGGCGTGAGCTCGCCGGCGATTTTGTACATGTTGGGGATCATCAGGAGCAGGCCTTGAGAAGCGGTGAACGTCGTTGCCAGCGCGCCCGCCTGAAGCGCGCCGTGGAGCGCCCCGGCGGCGCCTCCCTCGCTTTGCATCTCGACCACGCGTGGCACGGTGCCCCAAAGGTTCGGCCGCGCCTCCGCCGCCCACTGGTCGGCGAGCTCCCCCATCGGAGAGGAAGGCGTGATGGGATAGATGGCGATGACTTCGCTTAACTGATAGGCGATCCGCGCCGCGGCTTCGTTGCCGTCCAGAGTGACGGTCGCCATGGGGCGTCGAGGAGCTTCCGCCTCCGTCGAGGACCCCTTCGATATGGTCAGTACGCTCATCCAGATTTCCTTTTGCCTTGGCCCGCGAGAGCCGCGCGTCTTCAATTCGCGACTCCGAGAACACCGCAATCCGTCAGTTGACGGACTCAAACCGGCATCTGGGCCGGGAGAGACGAAGGCTCTTCCTTCGCCAGCTTTTGCTCGAGAGATGCGATGGTCTGGTTGAGCCAGTTGAGGAGCGCCTGTTCGGCTTCCTCGCGTTTCCCCGCTTGCTCGAGCGAATAGACCGTTTCCTTCAGGTCGTTGAGCGGAATGAAGTGACACGGAATTTCCTCCGCGCGGTGCTCGGTGGGAACGTAGTCCCACAGCAGACACTCACGGCAGGGAATTCGGCTCATCTCTTCGCCCAAGTTCAGGCAGATCACCGAATCGCGAAAAAGCCGGTTTTCCCTCCAGGGCGACCGCACCGAGCGGCCATAGCCGCCATCCTGAAGAATGCTCTTCTCGATCTTCAGCATTTCAATTGCGTCGTTGAGGTTCGCGCGCATCGCAAACTCCTTCGGCCAGGGAAATGTTTCTTTTCGCCGGCGCTCATTCGTTCGGGCGAGGCGGCGGTCTCCGAGCGGTTACGCGGGCCGGATGTCGGGCTCTGTTTCTAGGTAATGCCGCCGCGCTTTCCGAGCACGCTAAACGCCCGTAATGTCCTTGGGTCTCTCACCGCCCTGCCCCTTACACCTGGATTGTCTCCGAGGGACTTTCCTCGCGCTGTGACGACCGTCACACATGGTTGTGCCATGGGATTAGCGGGCGGTCCATCCGCTGTCAATAAGCAGGGTATGGCCGTTAAAGAGCGACGCGGCCGGTCACGCCAGGATTACCACGGCGCCGGCAGGGCCAGTCGCCTCAAGCGGTCATCGGACACCACCATGCCGACTGAATTACGCCAATGGGTTGAGCAATTCGTCAGGGCATGCCTTCTGGCGTGCCACCCACGGCGATGCCCACGAGGGGCGGCTTCAGCCATTGGGATCTCCATGACGGCTGAAGGCCCGAAAGAGGGGCACGCGAGGCATCCCAGGGCATGGCTGAAGCCATGCCCTGACGAGCCGACTTGCTCAACGAATTCATATGACACGACATCACAATATTGGTGAACACCCATGCCCACGTCGAAAGCCGCTTCGATGGAGGCGACCGACTCCTCGGCCTGGACGTCCATAAGCGTCGCGTGTGCCGCCCGTTACCTTGAAACCGCAGGACTTAAGGTGGTCAACCACGGCGTCGTAATCTTTCTGGCTTGGCCCAGACCGCCCGGTGGATTCTGGGACCGTAAGAAACTGCCGGTAAGAAGGGCTTGAGGGGTCGTAGACCTCCAGCAGAAATTCGTCGTGGCCTGCTTGATCGCGCACTGGCAGAACAACCTCAATGCGCAAAGTTTGAGTGGGGGGTACCGGTTGCGGCGAACGTGGCTGACTGCTAATGACCGCTTGACGCAAATAATCCATCAGCAGTGAGAGCACCTGGTCCGGCGTTAAAAAGAACAATATGATTGCACATAGCAGGGCAAAAACTCCCCGCGAAATAGCGCGTACGTAGCTTTTTGCTGACATGAGTCCCTCCCTTCAGTCCGAAGTCACGAACTCGCGCGGGTTGGTCGCAAGCCCTATTGGGATGGACCCCCCGCTGAACACACCGATTCTGGCCCTGGCACCTTCTCGTTTCTACTGGCGTGATAGTTGGGTTTGTGCGCACCTCGTTGGCCAGGGGGCGTGCAAATGACTGTCATACTTGGCAGGTTCCCACCTGTCGTCTCCGACAGGTGACTTAAATACGGCAATATGCTATGGTGTTTGGTGGGGGGACGTTAAAGGACCCGGGGCCAATACGCGCACTGGGCAGAGGGTGGCTGGCGGATGATTGCTTTTTGCGTTGAGGTGACCCGTGGTCAGTCCACTGAAGCCGCCCGAGAGGCGGCTCATCTACGTTGTCGAGCCTCACCCGATCGCCGCATTCCATTTGGCGATAACCTTAAGCCGCAACTCGGCCGCTGAGGTGATCCTATCCGGCGTCAACCTTCCCGCAGATGCCTCCTTTTCAGACGACCCTTTTGTTTTGATCATTGACGCCAACGCCCTTCCTTTCGCGTTGGCCGCGTTCCTCCGCACCGCGAGGACGGTGTTCCACAACGCCCGGGTCCTGATTATCGGGAACCATCTCTCCGACGACGAGCTGTGCCGCTTGCTATTCCACGGCGCCAGCGGCTTCGTCGGTTACCAGAAAGTAGAAGAGGAGATCTGTGCGGCGGTTGACGCCCTCACCCAGGGACACTTGTGGTTCCCACCCCAACTGCTCGAGCGCTATGTCATGCTGTCGTCCGCCTTGGAAAAGCAGACGCGCGGAGACCACGGCGGCCTTTCGCCTCGCGAGACGGAGGTCATCGGGTTGCTTCAACGTAGGCTTTCCAACAAGGAGATTGGCTGCGCCCTGGGTATCAGCGAACGGACCGTCAGGTTCCATCTGCAAAACATCTTCGAGAAGCTCGGGGTTCACGATCGGCACAGCGCCTTGGAGCTCGCGGAGTCCGTTGATCCCCCGCAGTTGCCCATGGAGCTTTCCGTGTTGAAAGCCGCCTGAAATCACTTGGGCTCATCCTGGCCGGTCGGGCGTTGGTCAATGTTACGGGATGCCGCGGAAATAACAGCTTGAACAATGCAAATGTGACATGCGAGTATTGCAACAAGAGCAAGGGCACAGGTCATGCACCGAAAAACCCGAAGAACCCAAACGAGAACTGAGGTTCAGGTATGGAAGAGAACATGTTCAAAATCACGATACCTTTGCCGCAGGACAATTTAGCCGGTGCTACTACCGAGTCGGTTTGGGCCGAGGCCCAGGGCGACGGTACTTACAAAGTTAAAAACGTGCCCTTCTATGCCAAAGGAATCAGTTGCGAAGACGTCGTGCAGGCAGATGCGCAGGAAGGAGCCCTTGTGTTTAAGAGAGTTGTCCGACGCAACGGGCACAGCACATATCGGATCTATGCGGCAAGCGGGCGCACGGCTCCTGAGGTTGTGTCTCTCGTTGGAAGGCTTCAACAAATGCACTGCGATATCGAGCCAGCAACGGATACATTAGTTGGAGTGGACGTTTTGCCCCAAGCTGACATTCACAAAGTCTACGACACTCTGGCGGACGCTGAACGTAAAGGAAAAATCGACTTCCAAGAAGGACATTGCGGCCATCTTCTGCGGTCCAAACCATAGGTTTTTGTATCGTAAAAATCAAGATACCTCTCCCTCCAAATGATCCCTCCGGCGGTGAAGCGTAGCAAGGTCTTTTCAATTTTCCATCCATAGATCCGCAGTCTTCAAGACCAAGGCTGCACGACCTCTCGTGCGCACCGATTGGAATTGAGCCGGGGTCTGATGGCCGTCACGCATGATATCTGGAACGCTTCGGGCGCGGGTTACCGGGCGGTCCAGCCGCCGTCAATCAGCAAGGTATGGCCGGTAATGAGCGCGGCGGCAGGTGACGCGAGAAATACGACGGCGCCGGCGACGTCCATCGGCTCGCCGATGCGATGCAAAGCCGCGATGCGTTCGATGGTGTCGGCGCGGAAGGCCGGGTCGCGGAGCGCTGCTTCGGTGCCGGGGGTGCGGATGAAGGTGGGCGCGACGGCATTGACGTTAATGTTGTGTTGACCCCATTCGACAGCCAGGCATTTCGTCAGGTGCGCGATGGCCGCCTTCGTCATGCAGTAAACGGATTCCGTCGGCAACGCCACAAAGCCCGCCTGGGAGCTCATGTTCACAATGCGGCCGTATTTTTGGCGAATCATGATGCGGCCGGCCGCTTGGCTGGCGAAAAACGTCCCCTTCAGATTCACTGCCAGCGTGCTGTCGAAGTCCTCCTCGCGCACGTTTTCGGCCAGGTTTTCCGGGGCGATGCCGGCATTGTTCACCAGGATATCCAGCCTTCCGAAATGCCGGGCGGCGTTTTCAACCGCGGGAAATATTTGTTCGAGGCGCGCCATGTCCATCTGAAGGCATAACGCGCGGCGGCCTTGGCCTTCAATCTCTTTTGCGAGGTCGGCCCCGGTGTTCGCGTCGCGCAGCCCCAGAGCCACGTCGGCGCCGGCGTGCGCAAGCGCCAGCGCAATCGCGCGCCCAAGCCCGCGCGCCGCCCCCGTCACCAGGGCGACCTGGCCCGCTAAGTCGAACCGCGGAAAATCATTCATCGTCTCCCCACCCCTTGGCCTGCCCTGGGCCGCTGTGAATC